>CAZHZR010000053.1:6712-14738 GCA_964537095.1 uncultured Roseivirgaceae bacterium | reverse complement strand
GAGGGAGGATTGCACTCAGGGATTTGTGAAAAATCGGTGTTGGCGTATTTTACACCATAGTCTGCCAATACTTTGCCCAAACTATATTTTCCGGTAGGATTCCAATAGTAACTATAAGCACAGGGTACAAAACTTTGAGGGAATGAATGACCATTTTCCTTTGTAATTCCATATTGCTTCATGATTCGGACAAAACAATCCAGGTGTATCCGTATTTCTTCTTCAGGCCACGGTTCGTCGTCATCAGTATTGTACCATTCCGCTCTCCTACGCATGCCGGGCTGCGGCCAGTATTCATGTCCGATACCATGCAGTCCAAATTCAAGATGGGCCGCATTTTCTTTGACAAAATCCATTATTTTGAGCTGCAGATCCGAAATGTTGAGGGAGTTATCCCATTTCTCGCGCATAAAAGTCGTTGTAGGAAATTGTCCCAGGAAATTCTCCCTATCCATTTCACCCAGTATGAAAAGTCCCTGTAGCCGGACGCCGGCTTTCTTCGCCAGGTTTATCACGGCTTCATAATCTTCCAACGCCATCCTGCGTTTCAGCCCTAGCCTATAGGGCCCATAGCCATCTTCACCTTCGTTGGTGCCCTGCATCCAACCCAAATCATCTATGGCAATGGCAAATGGTCTTGGAAAGATAATCCTGTTCATATTTATAAAATTGATGACATGAATCTTTTAAATGAAGAGTTAAAAGGTTTTCAGAAAAAATTTTATGTTTCGGTACAGATAGTGAACTTACTAAACTCAGTTGGAGTAATAAGCATGGCGTCTTGCAAAGGACCGGGAAAGTTATGCCGAAATTAAGACATATCTTTTCAAAAGCCTTAATTCATCAGTGCAATCGCATTTAAATATTTTCTGTAAAACTCCAACATTCTACCTATTAATCCTTGGGTTTACACCCAAGGCTAATCATGTTTGACCCTTTCGGGGTCATAAACCGATATAAAAATGGCCATTTTAAATACCTTAGACCATTCGTTTAATGCGATCGCCCGGCTTAATTCATCCGTATCTCCCACTAAGTACAATGAGATCATATAAATTTCTTTTCTTTTTAAAATACAAAAAGAAAATTCTCAAGATGACGTTTTAGTGACGATTAGTTATATTTTGAAATCGAACTCTGGGTATGAGGTTATTCCAATTTTTAAATTAACGAAAATTAATGACTCTTAGCTTTTCGCTTACCAGTTCGGTTGCTTTTTGAGTAGCTTTTGGAAAAACTTTCCTCAGATCTATTTCGTCCGAGTCTGTAAGCACTTCCTGTAAACGCTTCATGAAAATATTCTTTATTTCCGTAGCAAGATTAATCTTTGTAATTCCCCGCTTTATTGATTCCTGAATCTGATCGTGTGGAATTCCAGAACTTCCGTGCAATACCAAAGCTGCTGATGTAACCGCATTGATCTCACTGATAAGTTCTAACTGTAGTTGGGGCACTTCTGTATAAAATCCGTGTGCAGAACCAACGGCTACTGCTAAGGCGTTGATTCCCGTCGCTTCTACGAACGCTTTCGCCTCCTGTGGTTGGGTGTACTCCATTTTCTGGTTTTGACCCAATTTGGCTACGTAGCCCAACTCAGCTTCCACATTGGCATTAAATTGCTCGGCGTACCTTACAATTTCTTTAGTAATCTTCACATTCTCATCAAAAGGTTTTTCACTGGCATCAATCATTACAGAATCAAATCCGGCATCGAGGCATTTCTTTACCAGGTTGACATCACTACCGTGGTCCATGTGCAGCCAGGCTTGAACGCCAAATTGGGAAATGGCACTTTTTGCAAGCGAACTGGCAACCTCAACCCCCATGTATTCGAGCGAACTTTCCGACAATTGGAGGATCAGGGGAACATTCACCTCTTTTGCAGCCGTTAAGACAGCTACCAATGTTTCGAAATTGTAAAAATTGGTAGCCAATAGTGCTTTGCCTTCTCTTTTATTTAAAGCAAGTTGATCTTGTAATTTCATTTTTAGATGTTTGGGCATAAATGGTGCTATAATTCAAAGCTAAATTCCGCGATATTAAAGCGGATAGGAAAATCTTTCTTTTGCGATTTGTTTAAATCGATCAAGACTTTCAAAAGCAGTAGTTCCACCAGCTTTGGTAGTATTTACTGCGCCTGACAGGTTAGCAAATTCCTGACAGACGTCAAGTGATTTACCTTGGATAAAGCGAGAAATAAAACCCGCATCAAAACTATCTCCCGCGCCGATGCAGTCTTCCACGTCTTGATTTAAAAAGGCATCTTTTTTAATAATTTTGCCCTTGCTAAAGAGTATAGAGCCATTTTCACCATCTTTGATGGCTAGGATATTGCAAAATTTTCCTAGTTTATCCACTCCTTCCTCGACAGATTCGCAACCTGTGAGATAATGAAGCTCCTTCCTATTAGGAAGAAAAACATCAACGAAAGGAAGTAAAGAAACTAAGTTCAGTTCCCACTTTTCCGATGGATCCCACTGGGGGTCTAACGAGGTAGTGAGACCGAGGCTTTTTGCTCTTCGAAACAGAGAAACCAATCCCTTCATAAGGGCGGGTTGAAGGAATACCGAGCTGACATGCAGATGTTTTGCCAGAGACAATGTCTCATCGCTAACTTCATCTTCAGAAAGATGCTCCATGGCACCAGGATAGGTGACCATTGCTCTGTCCATTCCGTAATTAAGAACTATTGTGGCTCCGGTATTAAAGTTTTCGGAACTCAAGATCAAATCTGTGTTTACCCCTTTATCTTCTAAGGATGTTCTGACCATTTGAGCGAAATCATCTTTTCCGGTTTTACCCAACATGGCTACGTTTGCCCCCAAAATACTTAAGTTACTGGCAAATATCGCAGAACTACTACCAAGGGTTACCTTTAAATTTTCAGAGAGCTTTTCCTTTCCAATTTCGGGGAAGCCCGCTATTTGGTCCAGGATGATATCTACATTTAGCTCTCCAACAACAAGTACGTCAAACATGATTTAATCTTTGTTATAGGTCATAAATTTTTACTCCTTCTACCACTCTGGAGATAGCGCCACTCTTAGAGGGCTTGTCCGGCGATAAGCCTTCTTTTAGACTTTTGAAAAACCCTAACAATTGGCTGGGAATTATAGCGGAAAGTGTTAGAAAGTCTTCGCCAATATCCCCTTCCTTGGCAGAAAGAACGATATTATAATTCAAAGGCAAGCCAAAGTTTGAATGTTCCGATATACCAACATGAGCCAATGCCTTCTTTCCCTTTTTCATGGCCAACACCAAATCATTCTCGTAATGCGAGACATAGGCAGCATTTGAGAAGAAATATACAATGAGTGTTTCATTATCTACCACTGCTTTCGGTCCATGCCGGAATCCCAGAAAAGAATCATGTTTGCAAATTATATTTCCATCAGTTAACTCCTGCAACTTTAGTTGGGCTTCCGTGGCAGTGCCCAAGAGTGGGCCGGATCCAAGAAAGACCGCTCGTTTAAAAGGCAGGTCGGCTATTTCTTTTATTACGGGTATATAGTCTGTTAGTATTTTGTTCGCATAGTCACAAATCAATTGTACTTTACCAGCCAAAGTGTCTAATTCCTCTATTCTGGAAATAAGAAGTGCGGTTAGCAACATCCCCGTGTAACTACTGGTCATGGCTAAGCTTTTGTCATTGGACTCCGGGGGCAAAGAAATAATTAATTTTCCATTTTTAGAAGTATAGTTTGCCAGATCGCCTTCTTCGTTGCAAGTGATGATCAAATGATGGCAAGCTTTACATATATTGTCGGCGAGCGAAACCGCCGCCTTGCTTTCAGGGCTGTTTCCAGATCTTGCAAAGGAAACCAACAAGATAGATTGCTCCTTTGAAAAATAATCGTAAGGATGTGAAACCAGATTTGTAGTAGATATGGCTTCAACATTTTTGTGGGTGTGTCGATAAAATGTTCCTGTTAAGGATTCTCCGATATAGGCACTAGTTCCGGCACCGGTGAGAATGACTTTGTCCACATCCTTTGCTTTTGCCATAAATCTTTGAAGCTCTGTTTTTTGCGTCGCTATCTGGTTAAAAATTTTCATCCACAACTCAGGCTGTTGTGAAATTTCCCGGGCAGTATGTATTCCCCCAAGATCCTTTAAACGCTCGGCACTAAATCCCAAGTATTCCATAATATTCTTCTTTATTTAATCAATTGAAGGTTATGCAAGGTTTTGAAATAGTTAAAAGACAAAGATATGTAAATTAAGTTTACTTTCAATATCTTTTTATTCGCATTTTTGACTTATGCAAGGTTTCATTTTTTGAAATAGTTGTGTTTATCAGAACAAAATATTTATCTTGCTGAAAAGATCATGATATGGCAATAAATACACGACCTTCAACGGTTTCTCGAAGAAATGAAATATTGAACCTGATAAGCCAGAACGGTCAGGTATATGTTGATGAGCTGAGTGAACAATTTAAGGTGAGTGAGGTAACTATTCGCAATGACCTGGATCAGCTGGAACAGAAAAACCTTCTCATAAGGGCAAGAGGGGGGGCAATGAAAATAGAAGGAAGAGTAGGGGTCGATTACCATCTCTCAGAAAAAGACAAACTAAATTATAACGAGAAGATAAAAATTGGGGTAGCGGCCTCTAAATTGATAAGTGATTCGGAGATTGTATTAATTGATTCCGGCACGACCACCGCTGAATTGGTAAAGAATATAGGAAAGATTGAAGATCTGACCGTAATAACAAATGCTTTGAACATCGCGATGATGTTATTAAACAACCCCAATGTTAATCTGACTATTCCGGGCGGCTATCTTCGTAAAAATTCTCAGTCCCTCGTAGGGCCAATGGCTGAACGAACTTTGAAAAACTTTTACGTCGACAAGGCTTTTTTGGGAGTAGATGGATTCGATACCAAAACGGGACTCTATACACCTAACATAGAGGAAGCGCATTTAAATGAGCTCATGATCCAAATTGCCAAGGAAGTGATCTTATTGACGGATTCAAGTAAGTTTAAGAAAAGAAGCTTTGCATTTATTTGTCCGGTCGACAAAATTGATATTGTGGTAACAGATGATAAAATCACCCCCGATGATAAGAAAAGACTTGAGGATGCAGGGGTGAAAGTAATCATTGCTTAGCAATAAGAAAGGACAAGCAGCTGTATTAGCAGTTTGAAAAATTTCTGAGAAGCGCATCCAGGTAGTGTCCAAAAATTAGTGTAACACGCTTTTCGAATGCGCCTAGGTTTATGTAAAGGGGGGTGCCTGGCGATGCGCTATAGCGATTGTCCGGATTGTAAATTACAGATATAATCAAATCAACCTGTTTGGTTTGCAATCCGGTCGTTTAACAATGAAAAACTGGTTTTACAGCTGTTAAATTGTCTGTTGTAGGAAAGAAAATGCTTGACGCCTGCTTACATGGTGCTGAAGCCCTTGAAAATTCAATGCGCTGCAATTGCATCCTGGCAGGATTGTAGGTGTAAACCAGTTCCTTAAGCAATGTCCGTAATTTAAACTTTAAAACCTCATCCCTCATCGTGCTCCTGAAGAGGGAAGGTACAACGATCTCACCTAACTCCCATTGACTTGGTTGAGGTAGCGCAACCTATCATCACGTTCACTTCATGAGTAACATGACTGCTTTTTACCTCGAGCGTTTGACGGTTGCTTTCAAATTTAAGTTCAACATCATCTCCTGAAGCGTTTCGAAGTCCTCATTTACGCTGTCGTTATCCTTTTTTCGCCCAAAACTGTAAATTCCTTTTTGCTGAATGTGAACCAAGAAGCCTTTGGATGATAGTTATTTCGAAAGCTTTAAAAAGTAGTAAAGATTTTATTAAAAGATATTGAAAGTATTAAAATTTCTTTACATTTGTTTTGTGCTGATTTAGTTTTAAAAAGGAAAAACCGCATATGAAGTATTTTGAACAGACATGTGATCAGCTTGTGGCTTTAGGCGCATTGCATACTGCCCGAGAAATTTCTCAGCAGCCAGGCTTATGGCTTAAAATTTGGCGTCAGATTAATAGGGACAAAGATGAGATTCAGAGTTTTTTAAATAAGTCACGCGGTGTCACTAAAGTAATTTTGACAGGCGCTGGAACCAGTGGTTTTATTGGAGAGTCATTGGTGGGTTCTTTCTTCAGAAACTTTCATGGCTTTGTTCAGGCTGTTCCATCTACCGATTTGGTGTCACATCCTTTTAATTATTTCTCAGCCGAACAATCTGTGCTTTTGATTTCTTTTGCCAGGTCTGGTAATAGTCCGGAAAGCAAAGCTGTTATGTCGCTGGCGGACAGAATTTGTAAAGAATGCCATCATCTGATTATCACCTGTAATAGAAATGGAGATATGGCAAAATATGATTCCAAAAATGGTAAATACACCCTTATCCTTCCTGATGAGTCTAATGACCAAGGCCTGGCAATGACAAGCAGTTATACAGGCATGCTACTTGCCGGTCTGTTGATATCGCGCTTAGATGAGATACAGGCTTTAAAGCGGCAAGTTCTTAAGATTTGCGAATATGCCAATCGTGCGCTTTTGGATCATCAAGTAATTAGAGAAATAGCAGATACACCATTTAAAAGAGCAGTATTCTTAGGTTCTGGTCCCTTTCTTGGCACTGCCAGAGAAGCTCAATTAAAGCTGCAGGAACTAACAGATGGCATGATCATTTGTAAGCATGATTCTTTTTTAGGCTTCAGGCACGGGCCTAAAGCGGTGGTAGATTCGGATACGTTGATTGTGTATCTCTTTTCTAATGTCTCCATTGTCTCGAAATACGAAAACGATTTAGTTTTGGCCATGAACAAAGGCAAAGAAGCGCTCGCACAAGTGGGTATTTCTGAGAATTTGCAATTTGGGCTGTCATTAAATTATAATATGGTTTTGGCTATTGATGAGGCCAGGGTTGACGAAGATTTTCTGACAATTCCTGCGATAGTTCCCGCCCAGATGTTAGGTTTCTACAAAAGCTTAAAAGAAGGTATTTCTCCAGATAGTCCTTCTAAGAGTGGTGCGATCTCCAGAGTAGTAGAAGGAGTCAAAATTTACGAGCATTTTTGAATAACGGTTATGTTTGAAAATTTTACCAGACTGAGAAAAATAAAAACAGAAGTCAGCAGAATGAGAAGGTTGGTTACCTCATTGTGTGCACTTTTCTTATTAGCTAATTCTGCATCTGCGGATATAAAGCTCCCTAAAATTTTCAGCGATAACATGGTATTTCAACAAGGAATGAGGATACCAGTGTGGGGCTGGGCAGATCCTGGAGAAAAGGTCACTTTCAGCTTTGACGGGATTTACACCGAAACGATGACCGGAGAAGATGGCAGGTGGAAGCTTTATATCGAACCATTAACCGCCGGTGGACCCTTCGAATTTAAAATAGAAGGTAAAAATCGGATTCTTTTAAAAAATGTGATGGTTGGAGAGGTTTGGGTGTGTTCCGGACAGTCAAATATGGCCATGAACGTCGGAAGTTCTATGAACCCCCAAGAGGAAATAGCTGCTGCAAATTTCCCCCAGATAAGGTTTTTTCAAATTAAACCTGCCAAAGCTAAAGAACCACAAGATGATTTTCTTCCTGTGGATATTGAGCAGTCATCGCTTAATAAATGGGAGATATGCAGCCCGAGTACGGTGGTTCATTTTTCCGGAGTGGGTTATTTTTTTGCGAGAGCGCTATGGGAGAAATATAAAGTGCCGATAGGGATAATTAATGCCTCATGGGGAGGTACTACGGCTGAAGCCTGGACTCCCGCTGATACGCTCAATAGTGAGGGACTGCAACCAATCCTTCAAAACTGGCGTGACTATAACAACGATGAAGCATGGCTGAAATCAGAATATGCTGAATTTGTGGATGAGGTCAAAAAGGCGAAAGAAGAAGGGAGAGAGGCGCCTCTTTATTTTAATCAGCCCTCAGTGCTTTATAATGCAATGCTATCACCAGTTGTTCCGTTCGGAATTCGTGGTGTTGCCTGGTATCAGGGAGAGTCAAATGCCTATAGGGCATACCAGTACCGAAAATTGTTTCCTGC
>CAZHZR010000053.1:0-6612 GCA_964537095.1 uncultured Roseivirgaceae bacterium | reverse complement strand
CGGTTTAGCAAAAAAATACCTGTATGATGAGGGTATAGCCTCGGATGACGCAGTGCTTTTTGCTAGTGGCTTTGAGAATGGTTTCGAAGGTTGGGATGCTTATAACCAGGAAGCTTCTGAGATCATTATGCATCCTGACTCCGCATTTTCGGGAAACAATGTTTTGAAAATGACCGCTACTCGTGGAGAAAATACAGGAGGAGATGTTACGCATTTTATAAAACCTGAGCAGACACATGTATACTTAAGATTTTACACGAAACTTCATAAGAATACCATTACTCCCCATCATTTTGTCAAGATATATGCTGATCCCTTAAATGGCGGAGGACCTCCTGGTGAAGCACCTTCTGGAGACAAAGCGTTTTGGACAGGTATTGAACCGTTAAAAGATAATACGTGGAATTTCTATACCTATTGGCATGAAATGAATAGTTGGCAAACAGCCGAAGGGACTCCAGATGGAAGAGACAACCCTTATTATGGAAACACTTTTAAAGTTCCAAATCAAAAACCTTTCAAAAAAGGAGAGTGGATTTGTGTAGAAGCCATGGTTAAAGCAAACACCCCTGGCAAGCACGATGGGGAGCAGGCTTTTTATATTAATGGTGAAAAGATAGGGCATTGGAAGGAAGGTGAGCCTTATGGTGAATGGTATGGTGACCGCTTCAGGATGGATGGTGACAAGGAAAAGTTGAAACCTTTCGAAGGGTTTAACTGGAGGACCATTGATGCCGTGAAAATCAACAAAATTATACTACGATGGTATATCAGTTCGGATCATATGACCAAAGCTACCCATGATTTAAATAGTGTTTATTTTGATAACATAGTAATCGCCACTGAATATATTGGACCTATGCATGACAAGAATGGCCATGTCCTAATTAAAGAATAATTCCGGAATCAAAGCGACACTACCTTGACCATCTCCTTCTTATATAAACTGATTCTTTTTTGTTTCAAACGATTGCATTCTGCCTGTATACATAGCAATTGTTTGGTTGAGGAAGATTTGAAAGCAGGGTCGTTGTAACACGTTAAGTTCAAACGATCACACTATTGTCTGTATAACAGGAATTGCTCCCCTGATCTCGGCATCCCCGTTCTTCTTTAATTGTTGAAGATTTAAAGTTTCATTATCTTTTTATGACATAGTATTTTGCGTAAAGCAACAAATAAAAATGAAATAATATTTCGAAACCTTGTTATGTTAATTTTTATTTATTATTTTTCTGCTCTAATTGATAGATGAAAGGTTTTGAGGCTTTTGAATAAAAAGCTACTGTCGTAGCGAGTAATCCCAAATTCACGCTGCTCATCAAAAAACTACAGGATTGTCTGTATTATATAATTGCAGGATAATCGAACCCAAAATCAGGTTTTATAGGAAATGAAACGAACCCTTATGAAAAGAAAAGTACTACTAGCATTCATATTAGCCACGACTTCTTGCTATGAACTATTTGGCCAACGAACCATTACCGGAACGGTGGTTTCAGCAGCAGATGATTCGACATTGCCTGGGGTGAATGTTATTGTTGGCGAATTTCCCGGCATGGGGACGATAACAGATGTTGATGGCAGGTATTCGATTCAAATGCCTGAAGGTGGAGAAAGCTTAGTTTATTCCTTTATAGGAATGGAAACCCAAACGGTAACCATTGGCAACTCCAGTGTAATTAACGTGACATTGGAACTTTCCGACCAGGCCTTGGATGAAGTGGTCATTGTGGGTTATGGCGTTCAGAAAAAGGCCACAGTTACCGGCGCGATAGCCTCTATTGAGACCAAAGAACTTTTGCAGTCTCCATCGGCAAATATTAGCAACGCTTTGGTAGGCAGGATGCCAGGATTACTAACGAAGCAATCAAGTGGGGAGCCCGGCTTTGATCAGGCAGAAATCAGAATTAGGGGAGCAAGTACCTTTGCCGGTTCACTACAACCATTGGTGTTAATAGATGGGGTGGAAAGTGATAACTTCAATAATCTTGATCCTAATACAATTGATAATATTACAATTTTAAAGGATGCGTCTGCCACGGCTGTTTATGGTGTTAGGGGAGCAAATGGTGTAATCCTTATCACTACCAAGAGGGGGGTTGTAGGAAAGCCGGAGATCAACTATACCTTCAATATGGCGGTAACACGATTTATCGATGTAAGAGAGAACATGAATAGTCTGGATCATGCCAGAACTATGAACGAAACTTTAAAATATGATTCTTATATGGTAGGGGCATATAATCCTGCATATAGCGAATACGATATAGCGATGTTTGAAAGTGGAGATGACCCGATATTTTATCCGGATGTGGATTGGCAAGATGAAATTTTAAGGCCCTATAACACCCAAACCCAGCATAATCTTAACATCAGAGGAGGTACTGAAAGGGTCAGATATTTTGTTTCCGCAGGATATTTTGATCAGGGAGGATTGTTAAATAATACGAACGCTATTGATTTATTCGATGCCCAGATTAACTATAGGCGTTACAACTTCCGTTCGAATTTAGACTTTTCTGTCACTAAAGACCTTTCTGTCGCAGTTGATCTATCCACAACAATTGAAAACAGAAAAGGTAAGGGATCAGGATCTTCGATTCCCGCCTTGATATTGGCAGTAAATAACGCCAGCCCTAACGGAACACCAGGTGTAGTCGATGGAAAACTTGTAGATATCGGAAACCCAAGAACACTTAACCCATATTCCAATATGTTCAATTACGGATATGGAAGAGAGTATCGCAATTATTTAAAGGGAAGAATTAAAATAAATCATCAGCTAGGCTTTCTTACTGAAGGGCTGAGCGTACATGCCACCATATCTCACCAGTCCTATAACAGCCAGATAAACACAATTAGCAAACCGTTAAATAACCATTTAGCAGTTAAGGGAAGTGATGGAGAGATAGTGTATGTGCCACAGAGAGTAGATTCACCTTTTAATACAAGCCAAGGCTTTGATAAAAACAGAACGATATATTTTGAGACCGGCTTTAATTATTCGCGAAACTTTGGTGGGCATAATGTCGGTGGGTTGTTACTATATAACCAAAGTAAGCGATATGATCCCAATCTGGCCTTTTTAGTTCCTTCTGGTTATCAAGGTGCCGTTGGCCGTGTCACCTATAATTACCGTGGAAAATATCTTGCAGAGTTTAATGCCGGGTACAATGGGACAGAAAACTTCGCGGAAGGCAAGCGGTTTGGTCTTTTTCCAGCCTATTCTTTAGGATGGGTGCTTTCAGAAGAATCGTTTTTTCCTGAAAACAACATTGTTACTTTTGTCAAATTCAGAGGTTCATACGGAGAAGTGGGCAATGATCAGATTGGCGGAGAAAGATTCTTATACCGGCCGTCAGCTTATGAATATTCAGGAGGATACTATTGGGGAGAAGTGGGAAGTAATTATAATTATTACCCCGCATCACGAGAGAGTAAAATTGGCAACCCTGATCTCACCTGGGAGCGTGCTATAAAGCGAGACCTGGGGGTTGATCTTCATTTCTTCAAAGATAAAATCACTGCAAGCTTAGATTTGTTTGATGAAACGAGAGACAATATACTTGCTAATTTAGGTACGGTACCAAGCATCGTCGGGGCGGAATTGCCAGCATATAATCTGGGCAGGATGCAAAACAAGGGATTCGATGCTGAGATTACTTATGCTGACCGTTGGGGCAATTTTAACTATTGGGTAAAAGGGATATATACATTTGCCAAAAACAAGATACTGTATATGGATGAGATCGAACAGCAATATCCCTATCAGAATAAAACAGGTCAGATTCTTGGCCAATATAATGGATTAATAGCTGAAGGGATTTATAATTCGTGGGAAGAAGTAAATGAAGCAAACCGGCCGGAATCTTCAATGAATAAGGTTCAGCCCGGAGATATTAAATATAAAGATATTAATGGCGATGGATTAATTAATGCCTACGATTATGTGCCTATTGGCTACTCAAATTTCCCGGGAAAATCTTTTGGGTTGTCATTTGGAGGGGAGTATCGTGGTTTTGATTTTTCTATTCTGTTTCAAGGTGCAGCAGATGTATCCTATCGGTACAACACTTCGGCCATTAAGGTTACCTCTCAAGAAAGAGCTATTCCCCAGTATTTGGACAAGAGCTGGACACAGGAGCGATTTGATCTTGGTGAAGCTATAGATTTCCCTCGCCTTGGAATAGATGGTAGGAACTATACAACCTCGTCATTCTGGATTGTAGACGCAAGTTATTTGAGATTAAAAAATGTGGAAATAGGCTACCAATTTAGTCCCAAAATTTTCGAAAAGATAAATATTAGCTCCGGTAGAGTCTTCATAAATGGAAATAATTTATTGACATGGTCAAGCTTATTGCCGGGGATAGACCCTGAGCAAGGTGCGTCGACGGGTGACAACGAACCATATCCAATGACTCAGAATTTTAATTTAGGGGTCAACATTACTTTTTAAAGGAATAATCATGAAGAATATAGGAAAAATAGCGATTTGTATACTATTAATCACCGCTGTTTCATGTGATAAGGGGATCGACGAGTTTTTAGACAAGGCACCTGGTATTGATATTACGGAAGATGTGATTTTTTCTTCCAAGACAGAACTTTTATCTTTTGTGGCGGGGATTTATTTTGATGGAATTCCGGCAGGGTATCCTTATAAGGGCTTTAATGATGTAAGCGGAAACGTGCTAAATACCGGTGGAGCTACCGAGGAAGGAGATCTTGACAGGAGTTGGTACCCAAGCAATGATTGGAATACAGGATCAATAGGACCCGGGTCCATAATATGGCATGAAGACGCTGTTTATAACAAACGTTGGGAGGTTATAAGAAGAATAAATACTGTCTTAGAGCGGATAGATGAGGTGCCGAATCTAACTGCTGAAGAAAAGAACCAGTTTATAGGTGAGGTTTTATTCATACGTGCTTTAACCAATTTCGAAATCCTAAAACGCTATGGCGGTTTTCCGATTCTTGAAAAGAGATTTCAGCTTACAGATGATTTAATGATTCCACGAAGTAGTATTGAAGAAAGTGTCAATTTTATAGTGCGCGACAGCGAAGCTGCAGCAGAACTTCTTCCTCCTTCTAACTTTGGGATTATGAGAGGCCGTGCCACAAAAGGAGCTGCGCTGATGGTGAAGTCGAGGGCCTTATTGTATGCAGCAAGCCCTCTTTTCAATACTGCAACGCCTTATCTTGATCTTGGCGAAGACAATGACCTGATATCCTATGGCAATGAAGATATGAACCGTTGGAAATTGGCGGCAGAGGCAGCTAAAGCGGTAATTGATTGGGCACCTTCGGGAGGGAGTAGGTTGATCGACGATCAAGGAGTGGACAAGAACTATAAATATGTATGGGAGCAAACTGACAATGACGAGATTATTTTTGCAGACAAACCTTTGGCTGGTCAAAATGCCTGGAGCATGATGCCGTGGGGTAATTATGTGCCAGGACCAATCTATAGTGGCCAGGTTGGGGTTTCTGTTCCTATGAATCATATTATGAAATATGATAAAAGAGACGGCACCCCACAAAATTGGGATATGAATGGAGGAGATGATCTTAATCAGAAATATGAGGAATTGGATTATCGGTTCAGGCAGTCCATCGCATATAATGGTTCCTATTGGAATGAAGATTATCCATTTGTAGCAACCTATGAAGGAGGAGCACACAAAAGTCAATGTTTAGCTGGCGCATGGTTGCGAAAAGGTGTGCCTGATGCTTTAACCAGATCCAATTCTGTTGTAGTAAACTGGATTGTGTTTAGACTTGCCGAGGCCTATTTGAACTATGCAGAAGCCTTAAATGAATTTCAAGGGCCTGTTCCAGAAGCTTACGAAGCCATAAATCTGATCAGGAATCGTTCGGGGATGCCCAATTTGCCAAGTGACCTTAATCAGGATGAATTTAGGGAACAAGTAAAGAAAGAAAGAGCAATTGAGCTGTTTTTTGAAGACCATCGCTTCTGGGACATCCGACGCTGGCTTGATGCCGAAGAGGAGGGGGTGATGCAGGGAGATTTCTACGGTCTAAAAATTAACCCTATCGGTACTGATCCGGTGGATGCTAATACAGAATTCAGTTATGAGTTTTTCGTGTTCGAGAAGCGAACTTTTCTTAAGAAAATGTATCTCCACCCATATCCTCTCGACGAAGTAAACAAAGGGTATTTAGTAGAAAACCCTGGATATATAAAATAAAACTGGTTTTCAATACTCCAATAAAAGATAAGCATATGTTATACAAGTACAAGCACTGTTTGGTATTACTTTTATTACTGAATATTTCTTTCGAAGGATTAACTCAAATACATATACTGGTTGATTCAACTGTGACAGAAAATGTGGAAACCAGGAATATTGCCTATGGTAGCCAGGCAGCCAGTGAGGTTTCCAGTGCTATTTCTACTGTTAGTGGCGATGAATTAAGAAGGTCTTTTGTACCAAATCTTGCGAATACCTTATATGGGAGATTACCTGGATTAATGGTTGTTCAGCAAGGAAATGAGCCTGGAAATGATTCGCCTGGTTTATACCTCCGCGGTTTAAATACCTTTGGAGAGGCTGGAAATGCACCTTTGATAATAGTGGATGG
>CAZHZR010000052.1:13265-14800 GCA_964537095.1 uncultured Roseivirgaceae bacterium | reverse complement strand
AGAAATACGGAGGATCCAGAATAGACGGGAATATGCGAGCATATGTGCTTGCAATAATAAAAGAGAGATCTATCTGGAAGATCCCTCTTCTATGGTGAATAATTGGTTACTCCGCCTCGTCGGCGCTGGGACCGTAGCTTCCAGGGATTGGCACCTCTAATAGTCGTAGGTATACGCCCAATTGCGCACGGTGATGAATGATTTGACTGAAAGTCATGCGTAGCATCTCCAATTTAGAGGTAGTTTGATAGATCACATCCCCCTCCCGCAGGGTCCAATCTTTTGAGAACTGAGATTCGTCTGCCTTTTCTAAATTTGCTTTGCCCTCTATGTATGTTTTTTCAAAATATTCGAGCAGTTCGCCAGTGCCGGAGATTTCGGCCGGCGTGTATGGACTGACAGCAAAGTCTAGCTCATCTTCATCCAGTGTCATCGCAATCCATGATGGTAGCTCTGCCACGTGCGTAGCCAAGGTTTTCAAGGTCATGCTCTTCGGATGGGGTCGCCAGCCAAATTTGTCCTCGGGCACACGGGCCAGCATCTTTCGGGTTGTTTTTGCTTCCTGATCAAGTTCCTGCAATAAAAATTCTAAAATCGTCATAGTTCTCTTGTTTTGTGTTTTTGATATGACAAAGAAAAACAGGAGAGGTGACAGCAGTATGTCAGGATGTTTTATGACACGTGGTTTTTTCTAAAATTTCTTATCGGTTATACATAACAGTCCAATCTTTCAGCATTTTTTCATTTTCTCTGCTTATCTGGTCGGGTAGAAGCCGCCATCCCCAGTTGTTTTCAGTGGCACCAGGCATATTCATTCGAGCAGATTCATCGAGGTTTAACAAGTCCTGAACCGGTATGATTGCAATTTTTGCAACCGATGAAAAAGCAAGTTTGCCCAGCGCCCAATATATTTCATCTTCCTGAAGCTCTCTGCCCAGGTATTGTTCCAATTGCTTGTGATGCTCACGACCCTCTTGTCTGTACCAGCCGAGTACGGTATTGTTATCGTGGGTGCCGGTATAAGCAATGAAATCGCTGGTATAATTATGAGGAATGTAGGGTGAAGTGGACATTTCATCACCGAAAGCAAATTGCAGGACCTTCATGCCGGGTAGGGAAAATTCATCCCGAAGTTGTAGCACCGCGTCATTTATTTCCCCCAAATCTTCTGCTACAAATGGAAGTTTGCCGAACGTTTCCAAAGCTTTTTTGAAGAAGTCAGCCCCGGGGCCTTTTTTCCAGGTTCCGTTTTTTGCGGTTTCTTCGCCTGCGGGAACCTCCCAGTAGTCTGCAAAAGCGCGGAAATGATCCAGACGGATTAAATCATACAAGGCCATGTTTACCTGAAGGCGTTGCATCCACCAGGCATAATCTTGTTGCTTCAATACATCCCATTTAAATACTGGCATTCCCCACAGCTGTCCGTCTTCATTGAAGTAATCCGGAGGAACCCCCGCAACGCCAGTCATTTTTCCATCTGCATCGAGCATAAAAATATCGCGGTGCGACCAGACATCGACAGAATCATAACTGAT
>CAZHZR010000052.1:0-13165 GCA_964537095.1 uncultured Roseivirgaceae bacterium | reverse complement strand
CTGTTCGTAGTCCGTTTTACCGTCCTGTGGTAAGTGAAAGGCTGTCAGTTCATCTTCTGAAATAAATCCCTCTTTTGCGAGTAGCTCGGGGCTTATTAAAAGCGGATTGCCTGCCATACTGGAAATGGAACTGTAGGGAGAATGATGCTGGGCCTTTTCTGTGGGATTTAGCGGTAATAACTGCCAATAGCTTTGTTTGCTGCGATGTAGAAAATTAGCAAAGTTCCTGGCTTCCGGCCCCATGTCACCTATTCCGAAGGGGGAGGGGAGTGAAGAAATATGCAACAGTACCCCGGCGCTTCTTTCTTTTTGTGCTTCAAACAATAGCAGTCCATAAGGTATTTCAGCAAACAATTGCTGAACGTCCAGCGCCCCATTGCAGGTACCCTTGCTTTCAACCAAAAGATGTTCCCATTTTGTGACATCTTCCGGCAGCATTATTTTGGTGTCTGCCCAATCCAATGATGAAATGTCGCAATCCTGTATTTTGCACAATTTTGCGCTATGAAGTGGTAAGGCTACCAGCATTAGCTTCTGCTGGCTTTTTCTGGCAAAGGCTATGACGTAGTCTTTATATTTTCCACTTACTTCCAGGGGCAGGTAGTCGCCTTTTTCGAACAATGCAGAATGATTC
The DNA here is from genome assembly GCA_964537095.1 of uncultured Roseivirgaceae bacterium. Lineage (GTDB taxonomy): Bacteria > Bacteroidota > Bacteroidia > Cytophagales > Cyclobacteriaceae > CAMPJM01. Next base: position 12,531 of record CAZHZR010000052.1, on the reverse strand, counting down.
TTTCTAATTGAAAATAAAGTCTGTGTGAGCCATAGTTTAATCTTTCCGCTATACCTTTCGTTCCAAAGTGAAGCCCATGCTGCTGATGGGTCATCCTGCTCCATGTTTTCCAATTCATCCAGCCATGCGACTCTTTTTGTATAGTCAACGGGTCTTCTGTTGTCAGGATCTACCAGACTCAGGTCCCATAGTTCTGTGCCCTGGTAAACGTCAGGCACACCGGGACTTGTAAACTTCAATATCACCTGGGCTAAACTATTTAGAATTCCAAAATCTGCAACCTTTTGATGGAAAGGTTTAAAGCTGTTCCAAAATGGTGCTTCCTGATTTAACAACGCTGTTCCAAATTTTTTGGCAGCAGATTCGTAGGTTGCATTGGGCTGTGTCCAGTTGGAGTTGACTTTTGCTTCCCGAAGTGCTTTTTCCAGATACGCTTGCAGGCGATTCTCAAAGTCATCTTCATCTTCACCCGGCATGGGGTAAGCTCCCAGAATTGTCTGGTAAATCAAATATTCGTCGCTGGCGTCAGGAGCATTGTTTTCCCTGATTCCCGCGTTTTGGCTTCGCCAGTCTTTTACAAGCGCCAGCCATTCGTCTGCCAGATCAGAAAGTACGTTAAGCCGCATTCTTACGTCTTCACCGCGCTTGGTATCATGCGTGGAGGTTGTGTTGATAGCCAGGGGCCAGTTTTCCTGGCGGTCAACCATTAATTTATGATACTCAGCAACAGAAATTCCGAATGATTCCGGTGCATCTCCCACTTCATTATGGCCTATAAAGCTTGTGTAGGTGTACATCAAAGTATCTTCCACTCCTTTGGCCATCAACGGTCCGGAGAACTGCATGAGCCGCTGGTAGAATTTCAAGGCGCGGTCGTTGTAATCCTCGTCTGCCTCGAGCGGCTTTTTTAACAAAATATTTTCTATGACCGCCAAAGCGCTTTCCAGTTCATTCTTTGATTCCGCTACTGCAGTCAGGATATTTTTTATCGCCTCAGCTTCTTTTTCTGTCAGCGGTAAGCTGTTTCCATAGTACCTGTAGACCGGGCAGGCAATCAGGATTGCCCCGATGGCCTCCTTTAGCTTTGTTCCTAAATCCTTTATAACATCATGCTCAACCAGGTTCAGGGATAGAAAATACTGATAAAGGTTGTCCAGTTCGCCGCCCATATGTTCCTGAAGGATGAGCGCTTTCTTTTCTAAAATCTGTTGGTGGACATCCTTGGTCTCTTTTACCATTTCCTGATAGAAGGCGGTGAAATGGTCTCTGCTTTCTGCATTGGTAAAGAGATTGTTTACCATCGCCAAAAAGTTGTAGCCGGTTTCACCCTGTATGGGCCAGTTTTGAGGAAGTTGCTCCCCGCTTTCAAGAATTTTTTCTACAACGATGTAGGTTTCCGCGCCCACAAGGTCTCGCAAGTCCTGAAGGTATTTTGTAGGATCGTAAAGTCCATCGACATGGTCAATTCTTAAACCTTTAAAAATTCCCTTTTCTACTAATTCCGAAATGTATTGATGGTAAACCTTAAAAACATTTTCATCCTGAATATTCAGGCAAATCAATCCGTTTACGGTAAAAAACCGGCGGTAGTTGATCTTCTGATCGGTTTCTTGCCAGCTACACAATCTGTAATGTTGCTCTTCCAATATTTGCTGAATGAGCTCTTTGCTGTTGTTTACGGTATCCACTGCTTTCTCAATCAGCTTCCTGGAAGCTTCGTGTTTTAGAATAGCAGCAAACTGTATTTTTATCTCATCATACTGTTTGGAATAGGTTTCGGTATCGTCACTTTTGGAGAGCGACGCAATTTGTTCTATTATCTCTCTAATGGTCTCATTGGAGTCAATTTCGCTTAACAGCCGGCTATAACTACTCAGCGTTAATGGAAAGGCCGCGTCAAAATAGCTGCAAACCAGCTGGTCTTCCCGGACTGTTATTTTTAGTTCCTCATTTTCAATTGCTTTTTCCAATGAGCTCCCTAAAAAGGGTACCATGATTTTACCCTTGAAGAAATCGTTGGCCTCTGACGCATCAAAAAAAGAGGCATAGGAAGACCTTCTTCCTTTTTCAAGAACATCCATCAGCCATGGATTGGTAGGATGAAAGGCCATGTGATTGGGAACTATATCCTGCACCCAGCCTATGTCCATCTGTGCCAGCGTCTCATTCAAAGCTGTAAATTCTTCTTCGGTACCAAGTTCCGGGTTTATTAGATGCGGGTCCACGCCGTCATAGCCATGCATACTGCCGGGAGTAGCTTTGAAAATGGGGCTGGCGTACAGTGTGGAGACTCCTAATTTTTGTAGATACGGAACTGCGCTGTCCATATCCTTGAAGTTAAATGCTTTATGGAACTGAATTCTATAAGTAGATGCGGGGTTATGCATGGTTTGAGTAGATTAAAAAAGATTCAGCAGAAACAGTAATTTCAGAGCCTGATTCCAGCATGGGTGGAGATTGACCGGGGCCATTCCATTGCTGTTCAGCAGAATTAAAATTCAAATGCCAATTATCCTCGAAGTTCGGTAACGTTGCTGATTGCGGCTCCTTCGAGAAATTCATGAATACATAGAGTTGGTATTTATCATGCCACCTGTGCAGAAATAATGTTTGAGCATCTTCGTCATATTCCACCTCCAGCTGAGTTCTGTTGAGATGTTTTAGTACAGGATGTCCTTTCCTGAGTGAAATCAAAGCCTTGTAGAACGCCAGCATTGTCTTGTGTTTCCCCTCGGAAATCTCATCCCAATTTAGCTTTGATTGTTTAAAGGTGCCTTCTGATTGCGGATCCGGAGGCTCCTCGCCCGCTTCGAACTTGAATTCAGCTTTTCTTCCCTCTCTTACCGCTTCTACCAGATCAGGATCAGTGTGGCTTACAAAATAGAGGAATGGGCTGGATGCCGAAAATTCTTCGCCCATAAAAAGCATGGGAAGGAAGGGACTTAGCATCACAGCGCCTGCCATTAACTTCTGCATCTCAAAGCTGACGAGTTGGCTGGTACGTTCGCCCAGCATCCGGTTTCCAACCTGATCGTGGTTTTGAGAGAAAACAACAAATTGCTTTCCCGGATGTGCACCTATTTTGGTGCCAAATTGCTTCTTTCTATGGCTTGAATAAACACCATCATAAACGTATACGTCTTTGTAGGATTTAGCCAGATGCCTCAGGCCATCAAATTCAGAATAGTAACCGGTTTTGGAGTTGCCGGAAGCGACCCTTAGGGCATGATGAAACTCATCCACCCATTGTCCGTTCAGCCCAAAACCTTTTTCTTCAAGCGGATCTATAAACTTCGTATCGTTTAAGTCTACTTCAGCAATTAAATAGTAAGGCTTTCCTGTTTGTTCCGAGAGCTTGTTTACATGTTGTTTAATTTCCCTCAGAATATGGTTGGGACTCAGATCTTTGATGGCATGCACCGCATCCATTCGCAGGGCGTCAATCTGGAAATCCCTGAACCACATCAAGACATTTTCAATAAAATATTTTCTGACGCCATCACACCAGGCGTCATCAAAGTTTATGGCCTTTCCCCAGGGGGTCTGGTACTTGTCCGTAAAATAGGGTGCGAACTCCCCCAGATAATTACCTTCAGGGCCTAAATGGTTGTAAACGACATCTAAAATTACAGCAAGCCCTTTTTGGTGACATGCCTTCACGAGCCGCTGTAATCCTTGCGGACCTCCGTAGCTGTCCTGCACGGCGAAAGGAAATACGCCATCGTAGCCCCAGTTTCTGGTTCCGGGAAACTGCGAAACGGGAAGCAGTTCAATGGCCGTAATGCCCAGGTCTTTCAGGTAGTCCAGCTTTTCCTCGATTCCTTCAAAATTTCCTTTGTCGGAAAAGGTGCCCGTGTGCAATTCGTAAATGATGTAATTTTCCTGTGGAATATTTTTCCAGGTTGCATCATCATCGTCAGAGGAAAACCTTCGTAAATTTATTGCCTGAGAAGGCCCGTGAACGCCTTCCGGTTGCGACAAGGAGACCGGGTCGGGCAACTCTTTATCATCATTCAGTCTGAACCTGTACAAATCCCCATGCCTGATTTTATCGGTGCTCGTCTTCCAATATCCCATTGCCTCCTTTTCCAGGGATATTTCTTCTTTGCCATGAATTACAAGGGAAACATGATCGACTTCAGGTGCCCATAGGGTCGCTTCGGCAATTCCTTCAGCACTAAAATTAATCCCCAGAGTCCGATGATGTATGTTGATGTTGTTCATAGCCCTTACCGGTTGATATTTTTTAGCAACATAACAGATCTTGCTTCCACTTTAATGACGGACTCTGCCGGGATACTTTCTCCGTTGGCTTCATTTTTGTCTTCCAGGTAGTTTTCAAAGGTATCCAGAATTTTCACCCAGTTGTCGCCATATTTGGCAGGGGGAAGCTTGTATTCTACGGCGTCATGGTTGGCATTGAATATGACATAGAAAGTGTCATCAAAAATGGTTTCCCCTTTTGCGCCTTTTGAATGAATACCTTTTCCATTTAGAAAAACACCCAAGGATTTTGCAAAATCATTGTTCCAGTGCTCTTCGGTCATTTCCGACCCTTCGGGTAAGAACCAGGCAATGTCTTCAAGACCAATGCCTTTGATGGGCTGACCCTGAAACCATTTTCGTCTGCAAAAGGTGGGGTGATCCTGCACAAAGTGTATCAATTTTCTCGTGTAGGCTAACAGCTCCCCGTCAGCATGTTCCCAGTTCAGCCATGAAATCTCATTATCCTGGCAGTAAGCGTTGTTGTTTCCTCTTTGCGTTCTGCTAATTTCGTCTCCCGCAACTATCATGGGTACGCCCTGCGATAAAAAGATGGTAGTGAGAAAGTTCCTCTTTTGCCTACTTCTAAGCTTGTTTATCTCGGGATCATCGGTGGGGCCTTCCGCGCCGCAATTCCATGATCGATTGTGGCTTTCTCCATCGTTGTTTCCTTCACCATTTTCTTCGTTGTGCTTTTCATTGTAAGAAACCAGATCGTGAAGTGTAAACCCGTCGTGAGCAGTTATAAAGTTAATGCTTGCTGTTGGTCTTCGGTAGTCATCCTGATAAAGGTCGGAGCTTCCGGTGAATCTTTCTGCAAATTCGGCCAGCATACTATTTTCGCCGCGCCAAAAGTCCCGCATGCAGTCCCTGTATTTTCCGTTCCATTCTGCCCAGCCTGGAGGGAACTTGCCCACCTGGTAACCTCCTTCGCCAATATCCCAGGGTTCCGCAATTAATTTCACCTGCGATATAACCGGATCCTGGTGGATAATGTCAAAGAATGCGCTCAATTTATCTACTTCATGAAGCTCTCTTGCCAATGTTGCAGCCAGATCGAACCTGAATCCGTCTACGTGCATCTCGGTGATCCAGTAACGCAGACTATCCATAATGAGCCTGAGTACGTTGGGTAGATTGGCGTTCAGTGTATTACCTGTTCCGGTGTAATCCATGTAGTATCTGCAGTCATCTTCTAGGAGTCGATAATAAGCAGCGTTGTCAATGCCTTTAAAGCTGAGCGTTGGCCCCATGTGGTTTCCTTCGCAGGTGTGGTTGTACACCACATCCAGAATCACTTCAATTCCTGCTTTGTGTAGGGCTTTTACCATGTCTTTGAATTCCCTGACCTGCTCTCCCATTACACCACTGCTGCAATACCGCACATCCGGAGCAAAAAATCCTAATGTATTATAGCCCCAGTAATTCCTCAGGCCTTTGTCTTTTAAAAACCCATCCTGAATAAAGTGGTGAATAGGCATAAGTTCTATGGCAGTCACTCCCAATTCTTTCAGGTAGTTAATAGAAACCGGATGTGCCAAACCTGCATACGTTCCCCGTATTTCTTCCGGAATTTCGGGGTGCATTTTAGTAAAACCTTTCACATGAGCCTCATATATAACGGTTTTATGATAAGGAATTTTAGGAGGTCTGTCGCCCTCCCAGTCATAATGTGTGTCAACCACCACCGCCTTTGGAATATAATCCGCACTATCCGTATCGCTAAAGCTAAGATCTCCGTCCGGATGATTGATGTCATATCCAAACAGTGCATCGTTCCATTCAATTGTACCTGCTATTGCCTTTGCGTAAGGATCTATCAATACCTTATTGTGGTTATATCGATGTCCATTGTGTGGTTCGTAAGGCCCGTGCACTCTGTAGCCATACAATTGTCCTGGTTTCAAGCCGGGAACAAACACATGCCAGACCTGATGCGATCTTTCTTCTACCTCTATGGTCATGCTTTCACCGAATCCTTCAGCTGAAGTAAATAAACATAATTCCACTTTTGTAGCGTTGTCTGCATATAATGCGAAGTTTACTCCTTCTCCATTCCAGGTTGCTCCCAATGGGTACGGACTCCCCGGATATATAATTGTATTCATATTTTATTGTCTAAAGTTTTCAGTAACACCTATAAATCAAATACCTTTGTCAAATGTTTAGGTACATTTTAAATATTTTCAGGAGGCGACTTTCTGTTCCGCTTGTGAAAATGAAACATCCTGTATTGGGTGTAGTTTTGCTGTTGGTTGGGATTAATTTTACGGTTATTTCAAAGACAAAAGCTTTAGATAATAAGAGGACATCCAGTGGGATTGTTTTGGAGAATTCCCTCCTGTGGAAGATAGAAAAGGACGACAGACCTACTTCTTATCTTTTCGGCACCTTTCATTTGCTGCCATTAAGCGATTTTGAAATAGCTGATAAAGTATTGACTGCCTTTGAATTGACAGAGCAGTTGATTCTAGAGGTTGACCTGAATGATCCTTTGATGCAGCAAAAGTTCATGGGTCATGTTACTAGAAGCGATACCTCCACACTTGAAAACACGCTCTCGTCTGAGGATTTCGGCAAGTTAAACGCCATGCTAAACCGGGAATCTGGAATGGATGCTAATATGCTTAACCGCTGGCATCCTGCCATGGTCGGAACCTTTTTGATCAATCATTTTATTGAGGGAGATGCTGCCAGTTACGATGCTGCTTTACTGGAATTGGCAAATAATAAAAATAGAGAATCGTTAGGTCTGGAAACTGTGGAGGAGCAGTTGAGTGTGTTCGAAAAGATACCTTACCAGGATCAGATAAAAGATTTGAGAGAGATGCTCAATGACGAACACAAAGTCAAGAAGATTTTCTCTGAGATGATAGCAAGGTATAAAAGCGAAGATATTGATGGCTTATTGACTTTGTTCCTTGAATTGGCGAATAGCAAGGAAAAGGAAGAACTACTTTTAAACAACCGGAACAGGAAGTGGATTGCAAAAATTGATACCTTTACCGAAAGCCGCTCCTCTTTTGTTGCCGTAGGTGCCGGGCATCTTGCAGGCAAAAATGGATTGATCAGTTTGTTGAGACGAGAAGGATTTGTTGTAACTCCCCTAAAGTAGGAATGTTGCCGTATCTTACAAATTGAAGATAGGAGCGATCTCGTTAAAAATACCTCATACTTATACAGTCTATAAAAAATTCAGCGCAATTGGTGGAAACTAATTCGAATAACTTATTTTTGTGCAATGGCAGAACAGATTTTAATTATTGACTTTGGCTCGCAGTATACCCAACTGATAGCCAGAAGAGTGAGGGAGTTAAATGTTTATTGTGAAATACATCCCTTTAACAACCTACCAGAATTTTCGGATGATATTAAAGGCATTATTTTATCAGGAAGCCCCTGTTCTGTCAAGGATGAGACGGCTCCCGATGTTGACTTGAGTAGGTATAGAAAAAATATTCCTATTCTGGGGGTTTGCTACGGAGCACAATTGATGGCCCATAAGAATGGTGGCAGGGTTTTGCCCTCACAAATCAGAGAGTATGGTAGGGCCAGGATTACCAGCATGGACCGGCACAACGATCTTTTGAAAGAAATCACGCTGGATTCTCAGGTTTGGATGTCGCATGGTGATACCATTAGTACCTTGCCTCCCGACTTCAAAGTGATTGCGAGCACACCCACAGTCAATATAGCAGCATATAAAATTGATGGGGAAGAAACTTATGGAATCCAGTTTCATCCCGAAGTAACCCACTCTACAGAGGGCAAAATTATATTGAGAAATTTTGTTGTACACATCTGCGGATGTAAGCAGGAGTGGACACCTGATATTTTTATTGAAACCACGATTGAGAATTTAAAGCAGCAAATCGGAAGCGACAAGGTAGTGCTTGGCTTGTCTGGTGGGGTTGATTCTTCTGTAGCAGCGGTTTTGATTGACAGAGCTATAGGCTCGCAGCTGCATTGTATTTTCGTGGACAATGGCTTGCTGCGAAAAGATGAATTTGAGCAAGTCCTGGAATCCTATAAAAATATGGGATTGAATGTGAAAGGAGTTGACGCAAAAGAGAAGTTTTATGTTGCTCTGGAAGGGATAAGCGATCCTGAGGATAAAAGGAAAGCCATTGGCAAGACCTTCATAGATGTTTTTGATGACGAGGCACATAAGATTTCAGACGTAAAGTGGTTGGCGCAGGGCACGATTTATCCTGATGTAATAGAATCTGTGTCTGTAAAGGGACCGTCCGCAACCATAAAGTCTCATCATAATGTGGGCGGATTGCCTGATTATATGAAGTTGAAAGTAGTGGAGCCCTTGAACACGCTTTTTAAAGATGAAGTGCGGGAAGTGGGAAAGACATTGGCCATAGACTCAAAGATAATAGGAAGGCATCCGTTTCCGGGTCCCGGCCTTGCTATCCGAATTTTAGGCGAGATCACACCGCAGAAAGTTCATACATTGCAGGAAGTGGACGCGATTTTTATAAATGGCTTAAAGGCCGCCGGTCTATATGACGAGGTGTGGCAGGCAGGAGCTATCTTATTGCCTATTCAATCTGTGGGGGTGATGGGCGACGAGCGGACTTACGAGGGCGTGGTGAGCTTAAGAGCAGTTACAAGTGTGGACGGCATGACTGCAGACTGGTGTCACCTTCCGTATGAATTTTTGGGAGACATATCCAACGAAATCATTAATAGGGTTAAGGGCGTAAACCGGGTAGTGTATGACATCAGCTCAAAACCTCCGGCTACAATAGAATGGGAATAGAGGCTGGTAAAATTGAATGCAGCAACTTTCGCTGTGCGAAAAGTTTTCTTATGGCATACTTTTAGTGAGAGAATCCAGTTGATTAACCGAACTTGTTTTTATAAAATATATTAAAATGCAATACATCAAAGCTTCTTTTATTTTAGCTTTTCTGTTGTTAGCTCTTGGTGGAGTAGCTCAAGATGCCGCTTCCTACGAAAAAAGCTATAAGAACGGGAAAGACCTGTACAACCTGGGTAAGCATGAACTGGCTATGGAAGCTTTGAGGCCATTGACACGGCAGGAATCCCAGAATCCTTATCACCAGCATGCTTCTTTCTATTTTGCACTTGCAGCTTTCAAAGCAGGTCAAAGTGCATTAGCCAAAGATATGTTTCTGCAAATTTCTCAGAAGCACCCCAATTGGGAAAATATCGACGAAGTTTATTACTGGTTAGCTATTCTTTACTTCGATCAGGGAGCCATTGATCCGGCCTTAAAAGCAACTGCTAAAATAAAGGCCAAAAAGAACAGGGAAGATCTGGTGAACATGAAAACACACTATCTTTCTGAAATTAACGACCTGGACAAGCTTAAAGAGCTTTTGCAACAGAATCCATATGATGCAGAGGTAGCAAAAGTATTGGCTACTAAAATTTCAGAAAGACCGGCTTCCGCTACAAATTCCCAACTTTTAGATTTTCTAATCAGCGAGTTCAAGTTGAATGAAGAAAAATATAGAGCGAATAGCTTAAAGCCTTCCCAAAAGAAGAATACTTACCGGGTTGCCGTGTTGTTTCCCTTTATGACAGAAGAGCTGGAGCAGGAACGTAGCGCACGTTCAAATCAGTTTGTGTTAGATACTTATAACGGAATAAAGCTTGCCGTTGAAGCCTTGAAGGACCAGGGAAAAAATATAGAACTGCATGCTTACGATACAAAAAGAGACAGTCTGACTACTGTTCATATTATCAGTCTGCCCGAAATCAGACAGATGGACTTGATAATAGGGCCGCTCTATCCAATTCCGAGTAAGCTGGTTTCGGATTTTACTTATAAGCACAAGATAAATATGCTTAATCCTCTTTCTACCAATTCGGAAGTAATTGGCGGCAATCCGATGTCATTTCTATATATGTCGACTCTGGAGACACAAGCCAGTGAAGCAGCCGAATATATAGCAGCGCAGTTTGGAGAAAACAAGAATGGTTTTATCGTTTATGGTAATTCGGCAAGAGACTCTATCCTTGCCCATCAATATAAGCAGGTTGCTGAAGAAAACGGTCTGACAATACGCTCCATGCGTAAAATTGCCCCTTCACAAGCGAGAGATCTTACAAAATTACTTGCGAATACTTCAGGACAGGCTCCCGGCGATGGTGCTCTTCAAGATGGGCTTGGGCACTTATTTGTAGCAACTTCCGATGAACTGATTGTTGCCAACGTGATCACTGCGCTTGAAATGCGCGGTGATAAATTACCCGTAGTGGTAACCGAAGATTGGCTCGACCTGAAATTTGTTTCTTTCGAACAACTTGAGAGACTTCAGATAAAGTTTGTTGCACCGGGTTATGTGGATTTTGACAAAGAAGCCGTGAAGGAATTTAAGAGTGCCTATAGCGGTAAAACGAATTTGCTTCCCAGCGATTTTGCTTATGCCGGCTATGACATGATGATGTACTTCGGGAATCTACTCTTCGAACATGGAAATTATTTCCAGGAAGCTTTTGGCCAGGAAAAGTTTACTGAGGGAGTTCTATTTCCGGGCTACAAATACAATGAAGCAAACAATAACCAATACGTGCCCATAGTGCAGTTCAATAACTCCAGGCTTGAATTGGTAAACCAGGAATTCTAATAAAGGCTTCTGTGCACGAACCTTAATTCATACGATATTTCTTTAAACAATACCAAATTATGCTCAATCAGGATAAAAGCAACGCGCTCTTTAAAAATGCTCAAAATTTTATTCCAGGAGGTGTAAATTCTCCTGTAAGGGCTTTTAAGGCGGTTGGGGGCGACCCTTTGTTTATAAAATCCGCAAAAGGAGCTTATATGTATGATGAAGACGGGAACAGGTTTATTGAATTAATCAATTCATGGGGCCCAATGATACTGGGGCATGCTTTCTCTGAGGTGGAGGATGCCGTCAGGGAAGCCATTTCAGGGTCTTTATCTTTTGGTGCGCCTACAGCTAAAGAAGTGGAAATGGCCGAGCTTATCACGCAAATGATGCCGTCTATTGAAAAGGTCAGGATGGTAAATTCCGGAACAGAAGCAACGATGTCTGCCATAAGATTGGCCAGAGGATTTACCGGACGCGATAAGATTATAAAGTTTGAAGGTTGCTACCATGGCCATGGCGACTCTTTTTTGATTGCTGCAGGCAGTGGTGCCATAACTATGGGTATGCCGGACAGTCCGGGCGTTACTAAAGGAACTGCTTTAGATACCCTTACTGCTCCCTACAATGATTTGGAAGCCGTAGAACGGCTGGTAGAGAATGCGAAAGATGCCATTGCAGCCATTATTATTGAGCCTGTAGCTGGTAATATGGGCTGTGTGTTACCGAAACCTGGCTTTTTACAGGGCCTTCGAGACATTTGTGATCGTGAGGGCATTGTGTTGATATTTGATGAAGTGATGACTGGATTCAGGCTTTCCAAGGGCGGTGCTCAGGAGCTGTTTGGCATAAATCCTGATTTGACTACGCTGGGCAAAATAATAGGTGGCGGAATGCCCGTAGGCGCTTACGGTGGAAGAAAAGAAATTATGGATCGTGTTTCGCCGAGCGGACCAGTTTATCAGGCCGGGACTTTATCGGGCAATCCTATTGCCATGTCGGCCGGCCTCGCCATGCTCAGGCATTTGAAAAACAATCCTAATACCTATTCTATTTTGGAAGAAAACACTTCGCAGATTGTGGATGGTATCAAAGAAAACATGGATCAATTGGGTCTTGCTTACACTATAAATCGCTTAGGATCTATGTTTAGCCTCTTTTTTACAGAGAATGAGGTGTTCGATATGGAGAGTGCTAAAGCGTCAGATACGATTTTATTTGGGCAATATTTCCGAAAAATGCTTGAAGAAGGTGTTTATTTGGCTCCTTCTCAATTTGAAACCCTGTTCGTATCAACAGCACTATCGGGAGATGACATTGCTCAGATCATCCGTGCAAATAAACTATCATTGCAGCATGTTTTAAACCTGCGTTAAGACTTGTCGGTGTGGCTTGCAATTTTATATGCTGTAAAAATTTGTTTCCTCTTCAGTTAGCTTAACACACATCCTTTAACGACATTGTTCCAAGCCTTCGGCTTGAACGTGAATAGCAAGTGCGATTATCCCTACCAACCACGGAGTGGTTGAACAATATACAGGTGACTCTTTACCTGAAAATGCATGCGACGGAGTGGTGCGCCTGGATGCTAGCAGCCGTGCCACACGCCCCGAAATGCTTCGGGACAAGCTAGCGGCGGTGCGCACGGAAGGGTTTGAGCGTGGGGGCGTCCCAA
>CAZHZR010000051.1:9290-15243 GCA_964537095.1 uncultured Roseivirgaceae bacterium | reverse complement strand
TATTTTTTCTTTTTCTGCATCGGATTTCCTCCGCTTGAGGCTCCACGTACTCCTGATCTATCTTTATAAAGCTGAAACTTTAAAGGCTTAGCCTGCTCCTGATAGCTGTTGTTGCTCAAATCTGTATCGGCGGTTTCTTTGAAAGGATCTAATACAATGGAATCCACTTCCTGGCTTTTTACAAACACCTTCCTCGCCTCCTTTTCGTCTGTACGCCAAATTTCCGCAGGCAATCTTTCTATTTCGCTGGTGCCATCTTTGTAGTTGAACTGCACAATTATTGGCATGACCAAGCCTCCTTCATTAGAAAATGTTATTTGATAAAAGTGTAGATCTGACTGTATCAGTTTCTTTTCTTCGGGGCTTAACGAACCAAGCCACATTTTATAAGCGTCTCTTTCCTCTTTTGTTACCTCAAACTCATCGTATGAGTTATAAAAATCACGGAGTGCCGGATTGCGCTCTACCACAGTAGGTTCTTCAGCATCATATTGCTGCGAAATATGGCTTTTAGATTTAGCCGCTTCTTCTTTTAAAAGTGGCTTTTCAATATCCGGATTGTTGCTGTTTAGCTGATAATGATTTACATATTTAATAGCAATGTCTACATGATCAGTAGTATAGAACCACCCCTTCCAAAACCAATCCAGATCAACTCCTGATGCATCTTCCATTGTTCTGAAAAAATCTTCCGGAGTAGGATGTTTGAAAGCCCATCTTCGGGCAAATTCCTTAAATGCATGATCGAAAAGCTCTCTGCCCATTACAGTTTCCCTGAGAATATTTAACGCTGATGCCGTCTTTCCATACGCGTTGTTCCCAAACTGCCGCACTTGTTCGGAATTTGTCATAATCGGAACCATCGTGTTCTTATTGCCTTTCATATAATCCACTATGTTTCCTGCTGGACCCCTTCTACTCGGGTAGTTCCTTTCCCACTGCTGCTCAGTTATAAATTGTAAGAAGGAATTTAAACCTTCATCCATCCAGGTCCACTGTCTTTCGTCTGAGTTTACAATCATAGGAAAGAAATTATGGCCGACTTCATGGATGATGACGCTGATCATCCCATACTTTACCTGTGCACTATAGGTTCCGTCTTTCTCAGGCCGTCCATAATTGAAACAAATCATAGGATATTCCATGCCATTAGAAGCCTCTACTGAAATCGCCACAGGATAAGGATAGTCTACACTGTGTTTTGAATAAACTTTTAGTGTATGGGCCACCACCTCTGTTGAATATCGTTCATATAGTGGATTGGCTTCTTTTGCATAATAAGACATCGCCATAACAGTTCTGTCTTTCATAGGTACCCCCATGGCATCCCAGATAAATTTCCTTGAGCTGCCCCAGGCAAAATCCCTGACGCTATCCGCATGATAAATCCAGGTTTTGGTATCTGTGGCCTTTGATTTTTCTTTTTTTTCCGCCTCGTTCTGGCTCACGATGATCACAGGCTTCGTAGCAGTTTTGGCTTCTTCAAACAAACGCTGTTGCTTATCTGTCAATACTGCTTCAGGATTTTGCAATTCACCTGTAGAAGCTACGATATGGTCTGCCGGAACTGTCATTCTGACTCTGTAGTTACCAAATGGCAAGGCAAATTCACCGCTTCCAAGAAACTGCTTATGCTGCCATCCCTTATAGTCGCTGTACACGGCCATTCTGGGAAACCATTGTGTGATGGTAAAAAGATAATTTCCGTCTTCTTCAAAGTATTCATATCCGCCACGATCGCTTATCCTAAGTCTGTCGTTGATATTGTAGTACCAGTCAACATGAAAGCTAAAGGACTCCCCTGGCTTCATCGGTGTGGCGAGATCTAATCGCATCATTGTTTTATTGATGGTATAGGGAATATCTCTTCCTTCTGTGTCTTTTACGCTTTGTATTTTATGTCCTCCGTCAAAGTCCGGATGGCCGGTAATTCTATCAATACTTGCGGCTGTTATTCTACCCGACAGAGAGTTGGTAGCAGTACTGTAGGTATCAGAGTCTTCAGCCCGCATATTTTGGTCTAATTGCAACCAAAGGTATGGCAGATGGTCAGGAGAGTTGTTCGTATAGGTAATTTTCTCAGTCCCTGTTATCCTTTGATTATCTTCATCCAGCGTCACATCTATTTCATAGTCGGCCTGCTGCTGCCAATACGCGTGCCCGGGCGCGCCGGAAGCAGTTCGGTAGACATTAGGCGATCGCCATTCAGAATCTAATTGTTCAAATTTGCCTTCAAACGGGCTTTGGGCAAAGACAGAAAGGGTAATGGATGTAAAGAAAAGCGTAACTGAAAGTAGACTTGAAATTTTTTTCATTTTACCAAAATTTTGTATCTATCATTAATGTAACCGCAATAGCTGCAATTCCTGCAGATACTACAAGATTTAAATCTTTTCTGGGGACATTAAAAAGATTTATTAATATATATGATATGGAAAGAAAGATTGAAATCACTACGATCTGCCCCAACTCAATCCCTACATTAAATGCAAACAATTGAAAAACCATTGCCGTTTCAAAACCTGAGATACTTTTAAGGTAATGAGAAAATCCAAAGCCATGGATTAATCCAAAAACAAGTGCAA
The DNA here is from genome assembly GCA_964537095.1 of uncultured Roseivirgaceae bacterium. Lineage (GTDB taxonomy): Bacteria > Bacteroidota > Bacteroidia > Cytophagales > Cyclobacteriaceae > CAMPJM01. The sequence goes on along the minus strand of CAZHZR010000051.1, from coordinate 12,658 downwards.
ACAGGTAATTCGTTTGAACCCGCCTGGGCTGAAAAACGAATTGCTTTTTGAATAAATTTACAAAAGCCGTTATAAAAACGGTAACAGTTATTAAAAATTCTATTATCTCAATCCTTACATTTATGATATCAAATGCTGCCAGTGCCAGCGTAATCGAATGCCCCACTGCAAAAGCAGTAATTAAAATGAGCACCCGTTTCCAATCTCTTAAAACGTAAATGCTACACAATGCAACTACAAACAAGACATGTTCCAGACTATTGATAGCCAAAATATGGTTTATTCCTAGTTGAAGATAAAGTACAAACTGCGACATGAGTTGATGAAAAACAGATAAATGGATACTGTTTAATATGATAAGAATTGCAAAATTAACGTATATTTTCCTAACCACAGGCATATAAAGCCTAAATGCTTTACAAAACAACCTCTCTCACATCAACGATATTTCCTTGCTGACTGTGATTGTTGACGAGCAAACCAGTCTGTTTCTGGAAAAAAGGTAAGGAATAAAAGAAGCAGATTATTCGATTATTTCAATGTCGCCCATCTGAACTAATTACTTTCTCGCACAACCAGTGGAAATTGTTGATGAACGTCCCAGGTTTTTCCGTTGTGCTTCAACAATGTGAGGTGCGAGGCGTTAAACTGTAGATCCAACTCTCGGTTATTATATGCTTCCCATGCCAGTTTGAAAAAGGCAGGCTTTAGATCGCGAAATCCGATGGTAATATGTGGATGGAATGCCCGGTCTTTATAATTTCCATTGAAGAGGTTTAATTTCTTCATAGCGCTCAAAACTCGCTTTTGTAATGCATTCATTGGCTCGTTTTCCGGAAGGGCAACAAAAATTACCCTGGGTTCAAAGCAGTCAAAGTGGGTCAGTCGGATTTGAAAATCACTGGTCTGTGCGGCGAGCCCTGCTAGGATTTCATTAAGTAATGTGAGCTTTTTATCTTGTAGCTTGAAGGGCATGTGCAATGTAATATGAGGCGGTGAATTCAAGGCGGCTTTTGAAGAAAACCTCTCCGCTATGTCATGTTTAAACTGGAGGATGATATCTGCTACTTCCCTCGGTGGCACAATTGCGACAAAGTAAAGGGGATCAATATTTTCGTTGCCCATGTTAAAAAAAATACAGGTTGTTACGAAACTAAGGACTTCTTATTGATAAATCATTATGCTCTTCCGAACTTTATATACCAGCAACCATGTTTTTAAAAACGCTATTTGTAAAACACATCACTTTTGGATTTGCCTCTGCTATCACACTTTTTCCATTTGTTCTGGTATTAAAAGGTGTAAAATTAAATCAAAGGCTTGTACGCCATGAGAAAATTCATCTCGCGCAACAGGTTGAATTATTGGTAGTGCCGTTTTACGTATTGTATCTGGCTGAATACCTCGCCAAAAGGATGTATTATAGAAATCACTACCTTGCCTATAAAAACATCAGTTTTGAGCGCGAGGCTTATCGGCATGAAAATGATCCTCTGTACCTGAGCCGACGCAGGGCCTACGGTTGGCTATCATACATTATTTAATAAAATAATGTAGCTCATAAGCCCTGGAGGATCTTTTGTTTCGCCTTTAAGCCAATCTTTAGTCCAAAATCCCTGCCGGTTTCTACATCAAGATCTCCTTTTTCTTTTCGATGGCTTTTTTCTGGGCACGATCATGGTAGTAAATGTCTTTTCTGAAGTGAATTTTACTTTCATCATCTACCCAGGCAGAGTGATACACGATGTGTACCGGAAGCTTTTTTTTCAGCGTTACGGTGGTAGGTGTATCCAACTCCATAAATTCCGTGATCTTTTCAATATCCCATTTCTCTTCTCCATTCTCCTGGAGCAGGTATTCGGCCAGTTCTTTCGGTTTCTCTACCCTGATACATCCATGACTGAAACCCCTTTCTGTTTCGTCAAAAAGATGGTCGGTGGGGGTGTCATGCAGATAAATCGCTTCACTGTTCGGGAACATAAATTTTACCGATCCGAGTGCATTCCCTTTTCCTGGTTTTTCCACGATCTTAAACTCAAAGTCCTCTTTGTCTATTTTTTTCCACTTTATATCCGAAGGGTCAATTTCCTTTGCCCCAGGCGACCAGTTTTCGTACAGGAGAAGATCCCTATCTTTGAAATAGTTTTTGTCTTCTTTAATCTTGGGCAGCATCTCTTCTACACTGATACTCTTTGGAACCGTCCAGGTAGGACTAAAGACCAGAAACTCCATGGTGTCGCTAAAGATAGGAGTAGCATTCATTCTTTCACCTACTATTACCTTCATACTTAGTTCTTCTTTGCCATCGTCAAAGATTTTTACCTGGTAATCCGGTATGTTCACCCAAACATAATGTGACCCAAGTTCTTCGGGGAGCCAGCGAAGTCTCTCCATGTTCAGAGAAATTTGATCTATACGACTTTGAACAGAATTGTTTAACATGCTTATAGTTGCAGGGCCTACTTTTCCATCTTCTAAAATGCCATGTCGCGCCTGAAATTTTGCGATTGCCTCCTCCAGCGCTTCGTCGTAAACGTTGATGTTTTCTGAATCAGCGTGATCTTCATCCAGGTCACCCCAAAATATAAGTCTCTTTTTCACCAGACCTACTACTTCCGAAGACTCGCCTGGCTTTACTGAAGCTGCATCAGGAACTGTATCGGGTATTTTATCTTGTTCTGCCAAAGCTCGGAATTCAGCCAGTTTCTCTTGCAGCAAAGCGTACTGCGGATTTTTTGGAACGAGCTGCTCTAACGAAGACGCTACATCTTTTTTCTCCAGCGCCTGTTGAAGATATTCGTCCCATTGAATGTCTTTTCTATAGTTCACCCAATTGGAATCTGCAACTTCCGGATCAATGACGCCACCCGACAAATGAGAAGCGTAGGATAGATAAACAGCAGTAAAAGTATAGTCCAGTTTTAAATAATGCTCGGCTAGCTGTCCTTCCGCAATTGGGTTTTTGTACAAGGTGTCGTACAATACGTTTACTTCATCAAGATGATAGAGTGTAGAGTCAAGTCCATGTTCATGTGCCTTTCTCACCTGATCTAAAAGCGATTTTGCCTGCGAGCTGATGTCAGCCAGTGTAATCCACGCCAGTTCATGCTCACGTTGCACATAAAAGTTCGAGAGATCGTTCCTCAAATTCTTTTTGAGATTTGCATTGACTAAAAATTGGTCCAGGTTTTTTGGGTTTTCGGTGAGTTCTTTGGATGTTTGGCGGATCGCCTGGGTGATTTCGTCATACTCTTTCTCAGAAAAACGACCCCTTTTTGAGTCACAGGCGAAGATTACAAACAGAAAAACGGATAAGACAATGAATTTTTGAAAAAAAGTTTTATAAATTCTCATAATAGTTAAAAAAA
>CAZHZR010000051.1:0-9190 GCA_964537095.1 uncultured Roseivirgaceae bacterium | reverse complement strand
AACGCCAAAAATGCCGAAGCATTGACGAGCAAGCTATACAGTGCAGAGCTTGCCCCAACTTTAAATTTTGAGAACAGTGAAGCTTCTCTGTTTATAGTGGCGGTGAGTGATGATGCGATAGATGAAATAGCTGCAGAAATTATTTTACCTGCAAACGCTACGCTGGTGCATACTTCCGGAAGCTGCCCTATGGATATTTTCAGCAATACTTCCAATCATTTTGGTGTATTTTATCCCTTCCAATCATTCAACAAGGCTCGAAAAGTTGATTTCAGAGAGATTCCCTTATTAATAGAAGCGTCCGACAAGGGAACCGGCAGATTTTTAGAAAAGCTCGGCAAGACCATTAGCTCCAGAGTGGAATTTATGAATGGCGAAGAGCGGAAAACACTCCACCTGAGTGGTGTATTTGCTTCAAACTTCACCAACCATCTGCTGACCATCGCTAAGGACTTGGCGAAAACAAAAAAAATTGACTTTGCACTTCTTGAACCTCTGATTATAGAAACAGTAAATAAAAGTCTGGAACTGGGTCCGGAAAAGACACAAACAGGTCCTGCGGCGCGTGGCGATCTGAAGATATTAGATCAACACCTGGCGCTTCTTGAAGGCAATCCCTCTGTGCATGAAATCTATAAAATCATAAGTCAGGATATACTGAACATGAAGTATTATGACAGATGATTTTGAGGTGTTTTTCCTTGATTAATTCAGGTTCAGGTGATTGATACCTATGGATATTAGCAGTAAATTTGACCTAAAAATTTCTAATGAAGAGCCCTTTATCAAAGCCCGTCAACTTTTCTCTTCATGGTTTTTTTAAAGTTATTCGCTTTCCCAATCTGTTAATTATTGCCTTTACCCAATATATGACCGCTGCTTTTCTGGTTGGAGATACCCACGAAGGAATTAGTAGACTCATAGACATTAATTTGTTATTGCTGGTACTATCTACCCTCTTTATCGCCGCAGCAGGTTATATCATCAATGACTATTACGATGTAAAGATTGACTACATCAACAAACCCAAGAGAGTGGTAGTGGGGAGGATCTTAAAACGAAGAGGGGTTATGGTGGCGCACACGATCCTCAACTTTATGGGCATTCTTATCGGCTTCTATTTATCTATCTGGGTGGGAATCATTAGCGTTGGATCGGCTTTTATGCTGTGGTGGTACTCTAATCAGTTGAAGCGACTTCCTTTTATCGGAAATTTTTTCATTGCTGTACTTACAGGTGCCTCTATATTTCTGGTAGGCATATATTATCAACAGCATATTTTCCTGGTCAACACCTATGCTTTCTTTGCATTTTCTATAACGCTCATACGCGAAATAGTCAAAGATATGGAAGATTTAAAGGGAGATGCCGACTTTGGATGCCGAACCTTGCCTATTCTTTTGGGTATCAGAAAGACTAAAATTGTATTATATTTCTTCATTGGGGCTTTTATTTTTATTATGTTTTATCTTGCTGACCGTTTGGGCAATCAGACGCTTGTGATGTATTTTTTAATACTGTCGATTCCTATTTTACATTTTCTATATGTGTTAATTAAGGCTGACACAGTAAGGCACTTTAGGATGCTTAGCAACTATTGCAAAGTAATTATGCTTTCGGGGATTTTAAGTATGGCATTTTTTTAGGCTGTACGCTTTGCCATCGAGAAACGGAAAATTGAAGTTTAGAATAAGTTTTGTGAATTAATAAATTGAGGGTGGAAATTAACACGAGGAAAAAAATAGCCGTTTTTGCAAGCGGGAACGGGTCAAATGCCGAAGAGATATTTAAATATTTCAAAGATCATCAGCGAATTGAAGTGACACACTTGCTGACCAATAAAAAAGATGCCCCTGTGGTAGCGAGAGCGGATAGGTTTAATATTCCGGTACTTTTTTTTAACCGAACCACCTTCTATCAGACCGAAGATATTCCTGAGCTACTTTTATCCCATCATATTGATTTGATAGTACTGGCCGGTTTTATGTGGCTGGTCCCATCAGGTTTGGTTCGCGCTTTTCCTGATAAGATCATCAATATTCACCCGGCGCTGTTACCAAAATACGGCGGGCAAGGTATGTACGGAAGCTTTGTACATGAAGCTGTCATTGCCGCAAGAGAAAAGGAAAGTGGCATCACTATCCATTTTGTAAATGAAAAATACGACGAGGGAAATATCATATTTCAGGCGCAATGTCCGATTGATGCAATGGATAATTCAGATACGCTCGCGTCTAAAATTCACGAGCTTGAGCATCGTTTTTACCCCAAAGTGATTGAAGACTTACTTCTTAATTAAGGTAAAAAGTTATACTTTTGCAACCGCAACTAAAATCCAACACATGTCCTCAAAAAAAATATCCTCCGCTTTAATTTCCGTTTATTATAAAGAAAATCTGGATACCATTGTTCAGTTACTCAGTAGATTAAATATCAAGATTTATTCAACGGGTGGCACTCAAAAGTTCATAGAAGAGCTCAACATTGATGTAACCCCGGTAGAGGCCATCACAGATTATCCATCCATATTGGGCGGTAGGGTAAAAACGTTGCACCCCAAAGTTTTCGGAGGAATATTATCGAGGAGAGAGCACGATGGCGATAAATCAGAAGTTACGACTTATGACATACCTTCCATAGATCTGGTAATCGTTGATTTATATCCGTTTGAAGAAACCGTAGCCAGTACCTCTGATGAAGCTGAAATTATTGAGAAAATCGATATCGGGGGGATAAGCCTTATACGAGCTGCGGCAAAAAATTATAAAGATGTACTTATAGTTTCTTCCCGAGAACAATACGGCGATTTGGCCAAACTACTTCAGGAAAAAAATGGTGCTACAGATATTGAAGACAGAAGACAATTTGCCGCTGAGGCGTTTGACATTTCGTCGCACTACGATACAGCCATTTTCAATTATTTCAACAAAGACAATGGCCTGAAGCGATTCAAAAAAAGCGAAAGAAACAGCGAAGTATTGCGTTATGGTGAAAATCCGCATCAGCAGGGAGTTTTCTATGGCAGATTAGAAGAAATGTTTACACAGTTAAACGGCAAGGCATTGTCATACAACAACCTGGTAGATGTAGACGCGGCTGTAGCTTTAATTGAGGAGTTTCCCGAAGACATTGCTTTCGGAATATTAAAACATACCAACGCTTGCGGAATAGCCACTGGTGATTCTGTAAAGGAGGCTTACTTAAAAGCTTTTCAAGCCGACACAATTTCTGCTTTTGGAGGAGTTTTGATATGCAACCGAACGTTAACCAAAGAAGCCGCCGAAGAGATAAATCAACTATTTTTCGAGATTTTGATAGCACCCACTTTTGAGGAAGAGGCTTTGAATATTCTCAAATCAAAGAAGAATAGAATCTTATTGCAACAGAAGGAAACTTTAGCGCAGCAAAAGCAATTTAAAAGCTTGTTGAACGGAATTATAGAGCAGGACAGAGACCTGAAAACAGACAGTGCCGACGATTTTAAGGAGGTAACTGAAAGGAAAGCAAACGATGATGAGAAAAAAGCATTGTTATTTGCAAGTAAAGTTGCAAAACATACAAAGTCTAACACAATTGTACTCGCGAAAAATGGTCAACTTTTGGCTAGCGGCGTTGGACAGACCTCAAGAGTTGATGCTTTGAAGCAGGCGATAGACAAGGCGAAATCATTTGGATTTAACCTTGAAGGTGCTGTGATGGCCTCAGACGCCTTTTTTCCGTTCCCTGATTGCGTTGAAATCGGACACCAGGCCGGCATAGTTGCGGTGATTCAGCCAGGGGGAAGTATTAAGGATCAGGATTCTATAGATTATTGTAACAAAAACAACATGGCTATGATTTTGACTGGATTTCGTCATTTTAAACATTAATATATCTTTTGGATTAATTAGATTTGTAAAACGAATTTGTAAATTTCACAGATTTTAGCAGATCCAGAGTAGAAGCTTTTTAAATATAAAAAATGGGATTATTTGATTTTTTCTCCAGTGACATCGCAATAGATTTGGGTACCGCGAATACCCTGATTATTCATAAGGAGAAAATAGTGGTTGACGAACCCTCCATTATCGCAATAGATAAAACGACAAATAAAGTGCTGGCTATAGGCAGGCAGGCCATGCAGATGCATGAGAAAACCCATGAAAATATAAAAACCATCAGACCATTGAAGGACGGTGTGATAGCCGATTTCCATGCCGCCGAACAGATGATCAGAGGGATGATCAAAATGATAGATGGTGGAAACAAGCGATACATTCCTACTTCGCATCGAATGGTAATATGCATACCTTCAGGGATCACGGAAGTTGAGAAAAGAGCGGTAAGAGACTCAGCGGAGCACGCAGGAGCAAAAGAAGTTTACATGATTCATGAGCCTCTGGCTGCTGCTATAGGTATCGGTATTGATATTGAGCAACCCATAGGGTCTATGATCGTGGACATTGGAGGGGGCACAACGGAAATTGCTGTAATTGCACTTTCTGGAATTGTTGCCGACCAGTCCATTAGAATTGCCGGAGATACCTTCACCAAAGACATTCTGGATTATATGCGTCGTCAACACAATTTGTTAATTGGCGAGCGTTCTGCAGAAAAAGTAAAAATTGAAGTTGGATCTGCCCTTACTGAACTGGACGAGCCGCCTGACGATTACGAGATCAGAGGCAGGGACTTGATGACCGGAATTCCAAAGGTTATAAAAATATCTTACTCTGAAATTGCTTTTGCAATCGATAAGTCAGTTTCTAAAATTGAAGAGGCTGTTTTGAAAGCATTGGAAATTTCTCCTCCTGAATTATCAGCAGACATCTACGATAACGGGATTCATCTTACAGGGGGCGGTGCATTGTTGCGAGGCCTGGACAAAAGACTCGCTCTAAAAACAAAGCTGCCCATTCATGTGGCAGAAGATCCGCTTCGCGCAGTGGTAAGAGGAACAGGAATGTCATTAAAAAACCTGAATGCTTTCAAGGCCGTTTTGATGACCTAAATTAAATGCAGCGTTTATTTCTGTTTCTATACCAATACAGAGCTTTCTTCCTCTTTGTGTTCTTGGAGGTGTTGAGTGTGTGGCTTATTGTTAACAATAATCAATACCAGGGAGCTTCATTCTTTAATTCCTCTAATTATCTGGCGGCCAATGTTCTTGAGTCAAAAAAAGAAATAAACAGCTACTTTGAATTAAAGGATGTAAATGAGACCCTCGCGGAAGAAAATGCACGCCTTCGGGAGCAAATAGCCTCCTTCGATGGATCAAGCGCGGATTCTACATCCTTACCTCTCATCAATAGTCGGCAATCCGAGCAATTTGAGTTCCAGTCGGCAAGGGTGATTAACAACTCGACGCGAAGGTTCAACAATTATATTACGATCGACAAGGGGTCAGATGATGGCATAGCACCCGACATGGCAGTAATAAATGCACAGGGGATAGTAGGAAAGGTCAAAGCTACTTCCAATAAGTTTTCGACCATTATCTCTCTTCTTCATCCGGATCTCTATGTTTCTTCAATTGTACAGGGTACGGGCATTTTATGTACTACCAAGTGGGACGGCAGAGATCCGCTGCAGGCCGAATTAATGTATGTTCCCCGGCACGTAAAAGTAAATGTCGGAGATACCGTAGTCACCTCGGGGTACAACGCAATCTTCCCTCCCAATCTGATGATCGGTGTGATAAGTAGCACAGATATCAAAGACGACGCAACGTTCTATACAATCAAAATAGATTTATCTACAGATTTTGAAGCCCTTTCATATGTATATGTGGTGAAGAATAACTTCAAAGAAGAAATAGATTCATTGGAACAGATGAATACCATCACAAATGAATAGTAAAAATTTAATCATACAGGTACTCTATTTTATTCTGTACATATTCATACAGATTATGTTCATGAAGAACGTAGTCTTATTTGATAATGCTTTCTGCTTTATTTATATAGGTTTTCTGTTGTTGCTCCCTTTTGAAACAAGTAATGTTTTTTTGTTGATCATCGGCTTTTTTGTGGGCCTTTGTGTAGATATATTTTATGATAGTTTGGGAATTCATATTGCGGCTTCTGTGTTGATGGTGTATATCCGCCCTTTTTGGATTAATCTTATAACGCCACGAGGCGGATATGAAGTTGGAATGGAGCCTACGCTGAAACTTATGAAGTTTGAATGGTTTGCAACCTATGCATTACCCCTGATATTTATCCATCATTTTGCCCTGTTCTTTATTGAAACCGGAGGCTTTTCCCTATTCTTTTTCACGCTGGTGAAAGTAGTGGCCAGTGTGTTATTCACCTTTGCCACAATTGTATTGTTACAATACCTATTTTATTCTTCAAGGAGAACAATATGAACGAAAACAGACAATTTATTATTCAGATTGCCTTTGTTCTGATAGGTATCATATTTCTGATAAGGCTTTTCTTTATACAGGTATGGGATAGCAATTATAAGCTTGCCGCTGAGAATAACATCGTGAGGAAGGACATAGAACCTTCGTACCGTGGCCTGATTTATGACAGAAATGGAAAACTGCTGGTATACAATCAGCCTGTGTACAACCTGATGGTTGTGCCTAAAGAGGTAAAAGGCCTGGATACGCTGGCTTTCGCAAAACTTATCGGGCTCCCAGTAGAAGAAGTCACGAAACGGTTGAATGCAGCAAAAAGCTATTCTTATGTAAAGCCCACAATCTTTATGAAGCAGCTTTCCAATGAGAGCTTTGCCAGGATTCAGGGTCACCTGATAAAGTTTCCTGGCTTTCATATTCAGCCACGAACCGTTAGATCTTACCCTTACAACGCGCTGGCTAATGTATTTGGCTACATAGGCGAAATCAGTAAGAGTAAATTGGCGAGCGACTCGTCTAAATATTACCGGCAAGGTGATGACATAGGTATCAGCGGATTGGAAGCCACCTACGAAAAACCACTTCGGGGAAGAACCGGTGTAAAATACAAGATGGTGAATGTGCGGGGCATCGAAAAAGGCAAATTCAAAGATGGAGAATATGACACCCTTTCCATCAGAGGCCAAAATCTCATCTCCACAATTGATATTGATCTTCAAATGTATGCGGAGACATTGCTGGAAGGTAAAATTGGCAGTGTGGTGGCCATAGAGCCGCAAACTGGTGAGGTATTGGCGATGGTTTCTTCACCGACCTATGACCCGGCGATGTTATCAGGTAGAAATTTTAGTGAAAACTATTTAAAGCTGCAGCAAGATTCTCTGAAGCCGCTGTTCAACAGACCTTTGATGGGGGCTTTTCCTCCTGGTTCGATCTATAAGATAGCACAAGCGTTAGTAGGATTACAGGAAGGTGTGATCACTCCTGATTCGCGCATAAGATGCAACAGGGGCATCATCGGTTGTCACGGACCTCATAGCTTTGAAGACCTGGAAGGAGCCATTACTGTTTCGTGCAACCCTTATTTTAGGGAATTGTATAGAAGGTTATTGAACAGAGAAGTTGTGAGCAATACTTTTAAAGACACGGAAATCGGACTGGAGAAGTGGCGTGAACATATGCTGCAGTTGGGCTTCGGACATACGTTAGGAATAGATCTTCCCAACGAGAAGCCGGGTTATCTTCCCACAGTGGGTCTTTATGACAGGATTTATGGCGATGACAGGTGGAAATTTTCAAACATATATTCTAATGCGATTGGTCAGGGAGAGGTAAACGTAGTGCCCCTGCAAATGGCCAATTTTACAGCAATACTTGCCAACAGAGGGTATTATATAAGGCCACACCTGATTAAAAGCATCGGCGAGGAAGGTGAGCCACTGGAACAGTACAAGGAGAAGGTATATACATCTATAGATCCTCAGCATTTTGATGTGGTCATTGATGCGATGGAAGCGGTAGTGCAAAGAGGTACAGGCCAATACAGGGCCAAGGTAAAAGGGATAGATGTTTGTGGTAAAACCGGAACAGTGGAAAATTCGCGCGGCGAAGACCATTCTGTATTCATCGCTTTTGCCCCTAAAGAAAATCCGGTGATTGCAATGGCGGTTTATGTCGAAAATGCCGGGGAAGGCGCCAGGGCGGCAGCAGGTATCACAGGGCTTATGATTGAAAAGTATATTAAAGGTTGTACTGATAATCTTGCATTACAAGATTACATTTTAAAAGGGAAGTTCATCTATTGAGAAGGCAGGATAACATCAACGCAAACAAAATCGACTGGGTAATCATAATCCTTTATGGGTTATTGGTATTCCTCGGCTGGTTGAACATTTTTGCAGCTGTTTACGACGAGCAGCAACATCAGAATATATTTGATTTGTCGCTAAACTCAGGCAAGCAGCTTGTCTGGATCGGGACAAGTATTCTGTTGATTATCGTGATTATGGTCATGGATTTTAGGTTCTATAATTCATTTGCCTACATATTTTATGCCGTAGTGATGCTTATGCTTCTCCTTGTAATGTTGTTTGGAAGGGAAGTCGCAGGTGCAAAGGCTTGGTTTGAGGTGGGACCCTTTAGAATACAGCCAGCAGAATTTGCCAAGTTTGCAACGGCGCTGGCGGTTGCGAAGTTTCTTGAAATATCAACCGTTAAATTAGATAAAATAAAAGAATTGGTCATTGCTTTTGCATTGATCGCTTTGCCTGCGGTGTTTATTTTGTTACAAAATGACACAGGAAGTGCCATGGTGTTTGCGGCTTTTATCATAGTTTTTTACAGAGAGGGCCTGAACCCGATGTTCCTGGTTGTGGGTTTGGCAGCAATTGTCATCTTCGTGCTTACGCTGATGGTGAGCAAGATTTATCTGATGGTGGGCGTGGGGATAATCACGCTGCTTCTCATAGGGATTGGAAAGAAGGAAGTTAAAAGAATTGTTTCTGTTGCTGGCGCTGCGCTGGTGATTATTGGTATTGTCTTGAGTGTAGATTATGTGGTGGAAGATGTATTACAGCCCCATCAGCAAAATCGGATAAAAGCGCTGATCAATCCGAACGAGGACCCGCTCGGCTATGGATGGAATGTTACCCAATCCAAGATTGCCATTGGCTCGGGTGGCCTGGCAGGAAAAGGATTTCTGGAAGGTACCCAAACCAAGTTTGATTTTGTTCCTGAACAAAGTACAGATTTTATATTTTGTACCATAGGCGAAGAGCATGGCTGGATTGGTAGTCTGGTGCTTATCAGCCTATTTATCTTCCTCTTGCTGCGAATCGTGTTTAT
>CAZHZR010000050.1:0-15414 GCA_964537095.1 uncultured Roseivirgaceae bacterium | reverse complement strand
AGTAGTGGTCTCCAAAACCATTGGCTGGGAGTTCGAGTCTCTCCACCCGTGCAGTTGAAAAATAGTATAAGCAGATGTTAAAACTTAAGACTTTCATTAAAGAATCTTTTGACGAAATGCGAAACAAAGTGTCTTGGCCTAAGTATGCTGAGCTGCAGAGTAGTTCCGTATTAGTTTTGGTAGCGTCTTTAATTTTTGCGTTGGTGATAGGATTGATAGATATTGTTTTTAAGGAAACAATGGATTGGTTTTACGCTGCTTTCTAGAGGTTAAAACGAGACTTTTTGAATGATTGAGTTAAAGTGGTACGTTGTAAGGGTCGTAAGCGGCCAGGAGAAGAAAATCAAATCTTACCTGGAAACTGAAGTCGGCAGGCAGAAACTTGAAGATTATATTCCTCAGGTTCTCATACCTTCTGAAAAGGTTTACGAAATGAGGAATGGAAAAAAACGAGTTAGAGAAAGAAACTACTTTCCTGGTTACGTTTTAGTGTCGGCCGATCTCTCTCATGGAGAAGCACATCATATAGTAACAAGTATTCCTGGAGTAATAGGTTTTTTAGGTTCAAACGACGGGGGGGCTTCCAAAACTCCCGTGCCATTGCGTCAGTCTGAGATAAACAGAATTTTAGGCAAAGTTGATGAGGCTGACGAGTCTGAAGAAAAACTGGAGACGCCATTTATAGTTGGAGAGTCTATTAAAGTAATGGATGGACCCTTTAGTGGTTTTACAGGAACTGTTGAAGAGGTGTTCGAAGAAAGAAAGAAACTAAATGTAATGGTTAAAATCTTTGGTCGAAATACCCCTGTTGAGTTGAATTATATGCAAGTAGAAAAACAAGAGTAGCAAAATGGCTAAAGAAATAAGTGGTTATCTGAAATTACAGGTAAAAGGTGGAGTAGCTAATCCTTCTCCTCCGGTAGGACCAGCACTGGGTAGTAAGGGTCTTAATATTATGGAGTTCTGTAAGCAATTTAATGCTAGAACTCAGGAAAAGCAAGGCGTTCTATTGCCAGTATTGATTACGATTTATACTGATAAATCTTTTGATTTTGTCGTTAAAACGCCCCCTGCGCCTATTTTGTTGATGGAGGCTGCTAAAGTAAAGAAAGCTTCTGCTGAACCAAACAGGATTAAGGTTGGCGGTGTATCCTGGGATCAGGTGAAGCAAATTGCTGAAACCAAAATGCCGGATTTAAATGCTCTTCAGTTAGATGCGGCCATGAAAATGGTTGCCGGTACGGCGAGAAGCATGGGTATTAGAGTTACAGGTAAAGCTCCTTGGGATAACTAATTGGCGTGATTACCACTTGTTGGTAAGCAGCTTTTAAAGAATTAAGATAATGGCGAAGTTAACAAAAAAAAGAAAAGAAGTTCTTAAGAAATACAATCCCGAGAATAGTTATTCTCTTGCAGAGGCATCAAGCCTGGTTAAGGAAATTACCAGCACTAAATTTGATTCTTCTGTGGACTTGGATGTTCGATTAGGAGTTGATCCAAGGAAAGCTGACCAAATGGTTAGAGGTGTGGTAGCATTGCCACATGGGATTGGTAAAGAAGTTAGAGTGCTTGCTTTGGTTACTGAAGATAAGGCGCAGGAAGCCAGAGATGCTGGGGCTGATCACGTAGGTCTTGATGATTATATCAAGAAAATCGAAGATGGCTGGACTGACATCGATGTGATCATTACCATGCCTACAGTAATGGCTAAAGTTGGTCGTTTGGGTAGAGTTTTAGGTCCGAGAGGTCTGATGCCAAATCCAAAATCCGGTACAGTAACGTTAGACGTTGCAAAAGCAATTACTGAAGTAAAGGCTGGTAAGATTGATTTTAAGGTGGACAAAACCGGAATCATTCACACGAGTATTGGTAAAGTTTCTTTCTCTCCTGAAAAGATAAGGGAGAACGCTCATGAAGTAATACAAATACTTTCAAAACTAAAGCCGGCTTCTGCAAAAGGGACCTATTTTAAAAGCATTAGTTTATCCAGCACGATGAGTCCGGGTATTTCTATTGATAAAAACAGTATAGCAGGAATATAATTATGACTAAGGAAGAAAAAGCAGTTATTATAGAAGACCTGGCGGAAAAGCTTTCAAAGACAACCTATTTTTATATCACAGATGCATCAGGTCTTTCTGTAGCAAAGATAGATGCCTTCAGGAAATTATGTTTCGATAGAGGCATTGAGTATAAAGTTGTTAAAAATACCTTGATTAAAAAAGCGCTTGAAAAATCAGACACTGATTATTCTGCTTTCAACGACAAGGTACTTAAAGGTTTTTCTGGAATTTTATTTAGCGAAACAGGGAATGCTCCTGGGAAACTTATTAAGGATTTCAGAAAAAAAGATAAGGGAGGAAATAAGCCAATCCTAAAGGGTGCTTCCATCGACACAGATCTCTTTATTGGCGAAGAAAATCTTGACATATTAAGCACACTCAAATCAAAAGAAGAGCTGGTAGGAGAGATCATTTCCATTCTGCAATCTCCAGCCAAGAATGTTATCGGGGCACTTCAAAGTGGTCAGAATATTTTGGCAGGTGTTGTTAAAACCTTATCAGAACGAGATAGTTCGGTTTAATCAAATTTCAAAATCAATTTCAAAATTAAAGTAAAATGGCAGATTTAAAAGCATTCGCAGAACAATTAGTAAACTTAACTGTGAAGGAAGTTAATGAGTTGGCAACGATCTTAAAAGACGAGTACGGCATAGAGCCTGCAGCTGCTGCAGCTCCGGTTATGGTTGCAGGTGGTGGCGATGCAGGTGGAGCCGCAGCTGAAGAAAAAACTTCTTTTGATGTGATCCTCAAAGCAGCTGGTAGCGCTAAGTTAGCAGTGGTTAAAAAGGTAAAAGAACTTACAGGTTTAGGTTTGAAAGAAGCAAAAGAACTTGTTGACGGAGCACCAAAAGCTTTGAAAGAAGGTGTATCTAAAGACGAAGCGGAAGCACTTAAAAAAGAACTAGAAGAGGCAGGAGCTGAAGTAGAATTAAAGTAAGCAACTTGACCATTCGGAAAAAATGGTGCCTTAAAAATTAGGCCTGGCAAACGTCAGGTCTTTTCCTGTTTGTACATGTATTTTGGATTTTTTGATAAGATGAAACTTTTATCAATCCATTCCGGGTTTATAGATTACACTTTATCAGCTACTTAATATAGTCGTGCATTCTTTATAGTGTTGACTCCAAACACAAAAATTTTTCATTCTAAATACAATAGCCTTGGTTAATAATAATCAATCTAATAGAATTAACTTCTCCTCAATAAAAGCTGTGATGGATTATCCGGATTTTCTAGACATCCAGTTGCAGTCTTTTATGGATTTTTTCCAATTGGAAACTCCGGCTGAAAAGAGAAGTCAGGAAGGTTTGTTCAAGGTTTTTTCTGAGAATTTTCCAATATCAGATTCCAGGGAAAACTTCGTACTCGAATTTATAGATTACTTAGTCGACCCCCCCAAATATTCTGTCGACGAATGCATTGACCGGGGATTAACATATTCTGTGCCATTAAAGGCAAAGTTAAGGTTATCTTGTAACGATGAAGATAATGAAGATTTTGAAACGATTGAGCAAGAGGTATTTCTAGGCAATATCCCTTATATGACCACCAAGGGCTCCTTTGTTATCAATGGTGCGGAAAGAGTAATCGTTTCTCAATTACACAGATCTCCTGGTGTGTTTTTCGCCCAGAGTAAACATACAAACGGCACTAAATTATATTCTGCCAGAATTATTCCGTTCAAGGGATCATGGATAGAGTTTGCGACTGATGTTAACAATGTCATGTATTCCTACATCGACAGAAAAAAGAAATTTCCGGTAACTACGCTTCTAAGGGCTATCGGGTATGGAACAGATAAGGATATTCTTGATTTGTTTGGCTTATCAGAGGAGGTAAATGCCAACAAAACTGCGCTTAAAAAAGTGGTAGGCAGGAAACTTGCCGCAAGGGTTCTAAGGACTTGGACCGAAGATTTCGTGGATGAGGATACCGGGGAAGTTGTTTCTATCGATAGAAATGAGGTTTTGATGGAGCGCGATTCTGTTGTTACCGAGGATGATATAGAATTGATTGTTGATTCAGGGTCTAAGTCTATTATTCTTCATAGAGAAGATGTGAATATTACAGACTACACGATTATATATAATACACTTCAAAAGGATAATTCGAATTCTGAAAAGGAGGCTGTTGAGCAAATCTATCGTCAGTTGAGAAATACTGAAGCGCCTGATGAGCAAACTGCCCGGGATATAATCCAAAGTTTATTCTTTAGTGACAAACGTTATGATCTGGGTGAAGTAGGAAGGTATAGAATCAATAAGAAGCTGGGATTGGATATTGGCTTTGAGACAAAAGTACTTACTACTGAAGATATCATCAATATTGTTAAATACCTTATTGGCCTTATTAACTCCAAAGCTGTTGTTGACGATATAGATCATTTGAGCAATAGAAGGGTTCGAACGGTTGGAGAACAATTGTACAGCCAGTTTGGAGTTGGTCTTGCAAGAATGGCAAGAACCATCAAAGAGAGAATGAATGTTCGTGATAACGAAGATTTTAAACCCGTTGATTTGATTAATGCCAGAACCTTATCTTCTGTAATCAACTCATTTTTTGGAACCAACCAATTGTCTCAGTTCATGGATCAGACGAATCCACTTGCTGAGATTACCCATAAGCGTAGAATGTCGGCTTTAGGTCCCGGAGGTCTTTCTAGAGAAAGAGCAGGATTTGAGGTAAGGGATGTTCACTACACTCACTACGGCAGGTTGTGTACGATTGAGACTCCGGAGGGACCAAACATTGGTTTGATTTCTTCTTTATGCGTGCATGCCAAGGTAAATAATATGGGCTTTATTGAAACTCCATATAGAACCGTAGACAATGGTGTGGTAAACATGAGTGGCGAGGTAATGTACCTGACTGCTGAAGAGGAAGATTCTCACAATATTGCGCAGGCAAATGCGCCGTTGGATGACAATGGCAATTACCTGAACGATAGGGTTAAAGCCCGTTTCGAAGGAGATTTTCCTGTAGTAGAGCCAGGTCAGGTGACCTATATGGACATTGCTCCAAATCAGATCGTTTCTGTTGCAGCTTCATTAATCCCGTTTTTGGAACATGATGATGCGAACAGGGCATTGATGGGATCAAACATGCAGCGCCAGGCTGTACCTTTATTAAGGCCAGAGGCGCCGATTGTAGGTACCGGGCTTGAAGGACGAGTGGCTTTAGATAGCCGCGCGTTAATAAGGGCTGAAGAAGATGGCGTTGTTGAATCGGTTGATGCCAATGAAATTGTATTGAGGTATAACCTGAATGACGACCAGAATCTGGTAAGTTTTGATGATGAATTAATGCGTTACAATCTGATCAAGTTCAGAAGAACAAATCAGGATACCTGTATCAATCTACGTCCTATTGTTTATAAAGGACAAAAGGTAAGCAAAGGTCAGCCATTGTGCGAAGGCTATGCCACAGAAAAAGGTGAGCTAGCTTTAGGTCGTAATCTGAAAGTGGCTTTCATGCCGTGGCAGGGGTACAACTTTGAGGATGCGATTGTAATTTCAGAGAGAGTAGTAAGAGATGATGTCTTCACTTCTTTACACGTAGAGGAATTCGAACTTGAAGTAAGGGATACCAAAAGAGGAGAAGAAGAACTTACTTCAGAAATTCCTAACGTCAGTGAAGAGGCTGTGAAGAACCTCGACGAAAATGGCATTATCCGTATCGGTGCTGACGTAAAAGAAGGAGATATACTCATCGGAAAAATTACGCCAAAAGGAGAAACAGACCCAACGCCGGAAGAAAAACTATTGAGAGCTATCTTCGGAGATAAAGCAGGTGATGTGAAAGATGCTTCTTTGAAAGCTTCTCCTTCCCTGAGAGGTGTGGTTATCGATACCAAACTTTTTTCCCGCCCTAAGAAAGACAAGGATTTAAGAGCCAAGTCTAAAAAGGAGGTAGAGGTACTAAAAGCGAGGTATGGAAAGGAGCTGAGAGGTGTAAGGGCGCAGATGATTAATAAGATGGTCAAATTGCTGGATGGCAAGACCAGCTTGGGTGTTAAACATAAGTTCGGTGACGAAATTATCAGCAAGGGCGTAAAGTTCAATGTTAAGAACATCGAAGAGAATGTGTTTCCAGAGAAGAACATTTATAGAGATGAGAGTACCTATAATGTGCCTGAAGAAGTAAATCTTATTTCTGATCTCATTCTTGACAACTGGGTAGATGATCAAAAGATCAATTCCATGTTGGTAAGCATGGTGAAAAATTACAACAAGAAAAGAAACGATATTTCCGGACAATTCAAAAGAGAACGCTTTACGCTTGAAGTGGGAGATGAATTACCCGCTGGAATTGTGCAATTAGCCAAAGTATACGTGGCTAAGAAAAGGAAATTGAAGGTCGGAGATAAAATGGCCGGACGACACGGTAACAAAGGTGTGGTAGCAAAAATCGTTAGAGACGAGGATATGCCATTCCTGGAAGACGGTACTCCGGTTGATATTGTTTTAAACCCCCTAGGTGTGCCTTCAAGGATGAACCTGGGACAGATTTACGAAACTGTTTTAGGATGGGCAGGTTTGAAGCTAGGTAAAAAATACGCAACTCCTATTTTTGATGGAGCCTCCATGGCACAGGTTGCAGCCGAACTAAAAGCCGCCAAACTTCCGGAATTTGGTAGATCCTACTTATATGATGGGTTAAGTGGCGACCGATTTGATCAGCCTGTAACCGTGGGTGTGATATACATGCTTAAACTTGGTCACCTTGTCGATGATAAGATGCACGCCAGGTCGATTGGTCCGTACTCATTAATTACGCAGCAGCCCCTTGGAGGTAAAGCACAATTCGGTGGTCAGCGATTTGGTGAAATGGAAGTTTGGGCGCTTGAGGCCTTTGGTGCTTCTCATGTGTTGCAGGAGATTCTTACCATAAAGTCAGATGATGTGATCGGAAGGGCAAAAGCTTACGAATCCATTGTGAAGGGTGAGAATATGACCAAGCCAAATATTCCTGAGTCGTTCAATGTACTTGTACACGAACTACGCGGATTGGCGCTTGAGATTACACTGGATTAACCTAATCTGCCGGTGTGCAGATGTACCATTTGCGCATCGGTAAAACTGGTTAGGTACAATCAATTCATTTTAAATATTAGAAAACAACAAAAATGGCATTCAGAAAAAATAAAAAATTAAATATTGACTTTTCTAAAGTTACTATAAGTTTAGCTTCCCCTGAATCCATTCTGGAAAGTTCTCACGGTGAGGTAACTCAACCGGAGACTATAAACTATAGAACTTACAAGCCAGAAATGGGAGGTCTTTTCTGTGAAAGGATCTTTGGTCCTGTAAAGGACTGGGAATGTCATTGTGGAAAATATAAGAGAATCAGGTATAAAGGTATCATATGTGATCGTTGCGGGGTTGAAGTTACTGAGAAGAAGGTTAGACGTGAACGAATGGGTCACATTGAACTGGTTGTTCCGGTAGCACATATCTGGTACTTCAGGTCGCTCCCTAACAAAATTGGATATCTATTAGGCCTGCCTACCAAGAAATTAGATCAGATCATTTATTATGAGCGATACGCTGTCGTTCAAGCAGGTATAAAGGCAGAGGATGGAATTAGTGAACTGGATTTCCTGACGGAAGACGAATATCTTGACATCATAGATAAGCTCCCGAGGGAAAATCAGATGCTGGATGACAAGGATCCAAACAAATTCATCGCGAGGATGGGTGCTGAGGCACTTGAGATGATTCTGTCACGTATCGATCTTGATGACCTTTCTTACAGTTTGAGACACCAGGCAGCTACCGACACTTCTCAACAGCGGAAAGCGGAAGCATTAAAGCGATTGAAAGTTGTTGAAGCGTTCAGAGATGCCAGAACCAGAATTGAAAACCGTCCCGAGTGGATGGTGATTAAAATGGTGCCTGTAATCCCACCGGAATTGCGGCCATTGGTGCCTTTGGATGGCGGTAGATTTGCTACTTCTGATTTAAATGATCTTTACAGAAGGGTTATCATCAGAAACAACCGGTTAAAGAGACTTATAGACATAAAAGCACCGGAAGTAATTCTTAGAAATGAGAAAAGGATGCTTCAGGAAGCCGTTGACTCCTTGTTTGATAACTCGAGGAAAGTGAATGCTGTTAGGTCGGATGGAAACAGGGCACTAAAGTCTTTAAGTGATATGCTTAAAGGTAAACAAGGGCGTTTCCGTCAAAACCTTTTGGGTAAAAGGGTTGACTATTCTGGTAGGTCTGTTATTGTTGTGGGTCCGGAGTTAAAGCTTCATGAGTGCGGACTTCCTAAAGATATGGCTGCAGAATTGTTCAAGCCATTCATTATCAGAAAGCTTATTGAGAGGGGCATCGTTAAGACCGTTAAATCTGCCAAGAAAATCGTTGATAGAAAAGATCCTGTAGTATGGGATATCCTTGAAAACGTTCTTAAAGGCCATCCGGTTATGCTTAACAGAGCGCCTACGCTTCACAGATTGGGTATTCAGGCATTCCAGCCTAAACTAATTGAAGGTAAAGCGATTCAGTTGCACCCACTGGTTTGTACTGCATTCAATGCCGACTTTGACGGTGACCAGATGGCGGTGCACGTTCCTCTTGGACATGAGGCTATCTTGGAAGCTTCTTTGTTGATGTTGTCTTCTCATAATATTCTGAACCCTGCAAATGGGGCTCCTATTACTGTGCCTTCGCAGGACATGGTGCTAGGATTATATTATGTAACAAAAGGCCGACGAAGTACAAAAGAGCAACCAATTATAGGAGAGGGGATGATGTTCTATAATGCTGAGGAGGTAATTATTGCCATCAATGAAAAAAGACTTTCTAAAAATGCATATATCAAGGTAAGGGCAAAGGTTCGTAATGAGAATAATGAACTTGAAACCAAGCTGATCGAAACTGTTGCTGGAAGGGTAATTTTCAACCAGTTTGTTCCGGAAGAAGTAGGATATGTGGATGAGCTTTTGACAAAGAAGAAATTACAACAAATTATATCTTTGATCTTTAAAATTTCGGGCATGGCTAGAACAGCTCACTTCCTGGATGATATCAAGGAATTGGGCTTCCAGTCTGCTTACAAAGGTGGCTTATCCATGGGATTGAACGATGTTCAGGTTCCGGTGGAGAAGGAAAAACTAGTCGCTCAGGCTAAAGAAGAGGTTGATGCCGTTTGGAATAACTATCTAATGGGATTGATCACCGATAACGAAAGGTACAATCAGGTGATTGATATTTGGACCAGAATAAACTCCCAGTTGACCAATACTTTGATGACGCAACTGGAGGAAGATCAACAAGGTTTCAACTCCATTTATATGATGATGCACTCTGGAGCGAGAGGTTCAAGAGAGCAGATTCGTCAGTTAGGTGGAATGAGAGGTCTGATGGCTAAGCCGCAGAAAAACCTTCAGGGATCCGTGGGCGAAATTATTGAGAACCCTATTCTTTCTAACTTCAAAGAAGGGCTCGATGTAATTGAGTACTTTATTTCTACACACGGTGCACGTAAAGGACTTGCGGATACTGCCCTGAAAACGGCCGATGCCGGATACCTAACCAGAAGGTTGGTAGACGTGGCTCAGGACGTGGTAGTGAACGAAGAAGATTGCGGATCATTGAGAGGCCTGATAGTTGCTGATTTGAAGGACAACGAAGAAGTAGTGGAATCTCTTTATGAGCGAATTCTTGGAAGGGTTTCTGTACATGACATTTATGATCCTATTACCGAAGAATTTATCATTGCTTCCGGTGAGGAAATTACTGAGGAGGTTGCAAGGAAAATTGATAGCACTAGCTTAGAAGAAGTAGAAATACGATCCGTATTGACCTGTGAAACCAAGCAGGGAATTTGTGCGAAATGCTACGGTAGAAATTTGGCCTCTGGCAAAATGGTTCAGAGAGGTGAAGCGGTCGGAGTTATCGCTGCACAGTCAATTGGTGAACCTGGAACGCAGCTGACACTTAGGACATTCCACGTGGGTGGTACTGCGTCAAACATAGCTGTAGAAGCGACGATCAAAGCTAAATTTGATGGTGAGATTCAGTTTGAGGGGTTAAGAACCTTGAAAACCACCAACAATGATGGCAACAAGGTGGAAGTTGTGATGGGTCGATCAGGTGAAATTAAAATCGTTGAGAAGAAGTCTAACAAGGTTTTAATGAGTAATCACGTACCCTATGGTGCGTATTTGAAAGTGAAAGAAGGCGATCTTGTCTCTAAAGGTGACGAGCTTTGCTTCTGGGATCCGTACAACGCTGTTATTATATCCGAATTTGACGGTACTATTGATTTCGAATCTATCGAAGAAGGAGTTACCTTCAGAGAGGTATCTGATGAACAGACTGGTCACAGAGAGAAAGTTATTGTTGATACAAAAGACAAAACGAAGAACCCTGCTATCATAGTAGTTCCTAAAAAAGGAGATCCTAAGGGATATAATATTCCTGTGGGGGCTCACCTTGCTGTGGATAATGCGGATGCGATTAAAGCAGGTCAAATACTTGCTAAGATTCCGAGATCTATGGGTAAATCCCGAGATATTACTGGAGGTTTACCAAGAGTAACGGAATTATTCGAGGCACGGAACCCCTCTAACCCTGCAGTGGTGAGTGAAATAGATGGCGTGGTTACCTATGGTGGTATTAAGAGAGGAAACAGGGAAATATATATTGAATCAAAAGACGGTGTTAAGAAACGTTACTTGGTTTCATTGTCTAAGCATATTCTCGTACAGGATAACGACTTTGTGAAAGCGGGCTATCCGTTATCAGACGGTGCCATTACCCCTGCTGACATTCTTTCTATAAAGGGTCCTACAGCTGTACAGGAGTATCTGGTTAATGAAATCCAGGAGGTTTACCGACTTCAGGGTGTGAAAATCAATGACAAGCACATTGAGACAATTGTGAGTCAAATGATGCAGAAAGTTGAAATCATCGATGCCGGTGACACCAGTTTCCTTCCAGGACAGGTTGTTGATAAATTTGTTTTCAGAGAAGAAAACGACGGCATACTTGATAAAAAAGTTGTCATCGAATCTGGCGATTCCGAAAACTTAAAGCCTGGAATGATTATTTCTTCAAGAAAATTAAGAGATGAGAATTCAAGTCTGAAAAGGAAGGACATGAAGATAGTAGAAGTTAGAGATGCTCAGGCTGCAGTTTCCAGACCTACGTTGCAAGGTATTACCCAAGCATCTTTAGGAACCGAAAGCTTCATATCTGCGGCATCGTTCCAGGAAACTACCAAAGTACTTAGCGAAGCTTCTATTAGAGGTAAGACCGATTATTTGATGGGATTGAAGGAGAACGTGATTGTTGGACATCTAATTCCTGCAGGTACCGGTAGACGAGAGTATGGAAATCTTATTGTTGGTTCTCAGGAGGAGTATGACAACCTGATTGCTGCGAAAGAGCAATTCAACAAGAAAAAGGAACTTCAGGAGGAGAATTAATCTATCATGGCCGAAGAAAAAAGTACACCGCAGAATTCGAATCAAATTAATATTGAGCTATCTGAGGAAATTGCGGAGGGGATTTATGCCAATCTTGCAATGATTGCACATTCCAACAGCGAATTTGTAATTGATTTTATTCGGCTCATGCCTGGTGTTCCGAAGGCGAAGGTAAAGTCAAGGTTAGTAATTACACCTGAACATGCCAAGCGCCTGTTGAACGCATTAAAGGAAAATATAAGGAAATATGAAGAGACTTTTGGGCCGATCAAACAAAATGAGGAGGCCCCTAAGTTTCCGATTAATTTTGGAGGAACAATGGGGGAAGCTTAAGGAGATTGATTTTGTTAGCCGTGGGTTTAATTTTTTCTAAAACGTCATGGGTTAATTTAAAATTAATTTGTTTAATAAAACTCTTTTAGTACCTTTGCAGTCCAAAATTTTTATTAGGATAAGGAAATTATAAAATTGAATAAATGCCTACTATACAACAATTAGTAAGAAAAGGTAGAAAAACCCTGACCTCTAAGTCTAAATCTCCGGCTTTGGATTCTTGTCCGCAGCGTAGAGGTGTTTGTACAAGGGTATATACGACTACACCAAAGAAACCAAACTCTGCAATGCGAAAAGTTGCAAGGGTACGGTTAACAAACGGAAAAGAAGTGAATGCTTACATTCCGGGTGAGGGTCATAACCTGCAGGAACACTCTATTGTATTAATCAGAGGAGGAAGGGTAAAAGATCTTCCTGGTGTAAGATACCACATCGTCAGAGGTGCGCTTGATACAGCTGGTGTTAACGGTAGAACACAACGTAGGTCAAAATATGGTGCGAAACGCCCGAAAAAATAATTAATAACGAAATAAGATAATGAGAAAATCTAAACCAAAGAAGAGATATATTCTTCCGGATCCCAAATTTCAGGACACTTTGGTAACAAAGTTTGTAAACTACCTGATGGTTGATGGCAAGAAGAGTATTGCTTATTCTATTTTCTATGACGCAATTGAATTGGTAGAAAAAAGAACAAGTGAGAATGGTCTTGACACTTGGAAAAAGGCTTTGAGCAACATCATGCCTTCGGTAGAGGTAAAGAGCAGAAGAGTAGGTGGTGCAACTTTCCAGGTTCCTTTGGAAGTGAGACCGGAGCGTAAGAGTTCACTCGGTATTAAGTGGATGATCAGTTACGCACGTTTAAGAGGCGAGAAAACAATGAAGGAAAGATTGGCCGGGGAAATTGTCGCAGCTGCGAAAGGGGAAGGAGCCGCTATTAAAAAGAAAGATGATACCCACAGAATGGCCGAAGCTAATAAAGCATTTTCACATTTTAGATTTTAATTAAACTAATGGCTAAGAAAGACTTAAGATTACTTAGAAACATTGGTATTATGGCGCACATCGATGCGGGTAAAACCACTACTTCTGAGCGGATACTATATTATACCGGAAGAACTCATAAGATTGGTGAAACCCACGAAGGTGGAGCTACTATGGACTGGATGGAGCAGGAGCAGGAAAGGGGTATAACAATTACTTCGGCTGCGACTACTACATTTTGGAAATACCCAACCGTTCAGGGGCAGGCAAACGAGAATACGAAGGAGTATAAGATCAATTTGATAGATACGCCAGGCCACGTTGACTTTACAGTTGAAGTTGAACGCTCTCTTAGAGTGTTGGACGGTGCTGTTGCATTGTTTTGTGCAGTTTCCGGGGTAGAACCACAGTCTGAAACAGTTTGGAGACAAGCTGACAAATATCGTGTGCCACGTGTATGTTTTGTTAACAAAATGGACAGAGCCGGCGCCGACTTTTTTAATGCTGTAAAAGAAATAAAAGAGAAGTTAGGAGCGAACCCTGTGCCTCTACAAATACCGATCGGTAACGAGGAGTCTTTCAAAGGAGTTGTCGATTTGATTACAAATCAGGCGATTATTTGGAATGACGAGGATTTGGGAATGACCTACAAAGTTATTGATATCCCCGAAGATCTTGAGGAAACAGTATTTGAGTGGCGTCAAAAATTGGTAGAAAGTGTTGCTGAGTATGATGACGCACTTTTGGAAAAATTCTTTGAAGATCCGGATTCCATCACAAAAGAAGAAATGATGGCTGCTATTAGAAAGGCGGTTATTGATTTGTCATTCTCTCCGGTATTGTGCGGTTCCGCTTTTAAGAACAAAGGCGTTCAGGCTGTTTTGGATGCCGTAATTGCGTATCTTCCTTCTCCTTTGGATTTACCTCCTATTAAAGGTATAAATCCTGATACTGAAAAGGACGAATTTAGAAATCCTGATATAGATGAACCATTTTCAGCGTTGGCGTTTAAGATTGCAACCGACCCCTTTGTTGGAAGATTATGTTTCTTCAGGGTATATTCAGGTTTCCTAGAGTCGGGATCTTATGTTCACAACATGAGGACTGATAAAAAAGAAAGGATTTCCAGGTTGATGCAGATGCATTCTAACAAGCAAAATCCAATAGACAGAGTAGAAGCAGGCGACATCGCTGCTGGTGTTGGTTTTAAGGATATTAAGACTGGTGATACCTTGGTTCATGAAAAGAACAGGATTATATTAGAATCTATTACCTTCCCTGAGCCGGTTATTGGTTATGCTATTGAGCCAAGAACTCAGGCTGATGTTGATAAGCTGGGAATGGCGATATCAAAATTGGTTGAGGAAGATCCAACACTCCACGTACAAACTGATCAGGAGACAGGTCAGACTGTATTGAGGGGAATGGGAGAACTTCACCTTGAAATTATCATAGAGCGCTTAAGAAGAGAGTTTAAGGTTGAAATCAATCAGGGAGCACCTCAGGTTGCTTATAAGGAGGCAATTACGAAGAGTGTTGAACATAAAGAGGTATATAAGAAGCAATCCGGAGGTAAAGGTAAGTTTGCCGATATCGTATTTGAATTAGGGCCTCGTGAGGATGGAAAGCCAGGTTTGGAATTTGACAATAAGATTGTAGGTGGTGTTATTCCAAGGGAATTCATTCCTGCTATCCAAAAAGGTTTTGAAGGTGCTATGAAAAATGGTCCTTTAGCCGGTTATCCAGTCGAATCTATGTATGTACGATTGTTCCATGGTTCCTTCCATGATGTCGATTCAGATGCATTATCTTTTGAACTTGCAGCCCGAATCGGATATAAAGAAGCGGCTAAAAAGGCATCGCCAATTATTCTAGAGCCGATTATGGCTGTTGAAGTGACAACCCCTGATGAGTATACAGGACCTGTTACAGGCGATTTGAATAAGAGAAGGGGATTGATGAAGGGAATGGATACCAAAGCTGGTGCGCAGTTAATTAAAGCTGACGTTCCACTGTCTGAGCTTTTCGGGTATGTGACTGATTTGAGGACTATTAGCTCCGGGCGAGCTTCAGCTTCCCTGACATTCTCACATTATGATCCTGTGCCAAGCAATTTATCAGAGACTATTATAGCCAAAATAAAAGGTGTAGGAGTGAAATAATGCTATTGTACCATCCAGTTTTGGGTGGTATTTTATCAGACAAATATTAAACGCATGAATCAGAAAATAAGAATTAAATTAAAGTCGTACGATCATAATCTGGTAGATAAGTCATCTGAGAAGATCGTTAGAGCTGTAAAAACTACCGGTGCGATAGTTAGTGGTCCTATTCCGCTTCCTACTGAAAAGGAAATTTTCACAGTATTGAGATCTCCTCACGTGAACAAGAAGGCGAGAGAACAATTTCAACTTTGCACATATAAAAGACTGGTAGATATCTACTCTAACAGTACTAAAACTGTTGATGCGCTTATGAAGTTAGAACTTCCAAGTGGCGTTGATGTTGAAATCAAAGTTTGATCCTGAACTGACTTCAAGAAAGAGAACCAATAATGTTTTTGTTGGTTCTTTTTTATTGCCCAATATTAAACGA
>CAZHZR010000049.1:13193-15575 GCA_964537095.1 uncultured Roseivirgaceae bacterium | reverse complement strand
AACCATATAAACCCCAGGCCTGCCCCCGTGCCCAGGATGATTCGTCAACAAATCCCTGACAGGTGGCTTTATCCAAAACATCGCCGGTAAGGGTATCATAATCTACCACATGATAGCTCGAAAAATCATCCCTGTAATGGTTTTCCATGGTAGTCAATGCATGCTGAACAGCTATATCATAAAAACTAGAATCTCCGCTTAAAATAGTTGCTTCGAACAACAGTTCCAGGTTCATCATATTGTCAATAATAACCGGATAGAACCATTCCGTTTCTCCATCCCATGCCATTCTGTAGTCCCAGGATTCAATACTTTTTGTTATAGGACTATATCTTGTACTAAGAGATTTTGCTGCCTGCACCATCACTTTCTCATAGGCTTTGTCTCCAGTTAGTCTCAATCCATTACCGTAACTGCAATTGATCATGAAGCCAATATCATGATGATCGGTAAAATATTGTACAGAATCCAAGGCCTCTGTCCATAGTTCAGCTTCTTTTTTCCACTTTTCATCTCCGGTCAGCTCATACAAATACCATAAATTTCCTGCAAAGAATCCACTGGTCCAATCGTACTTATCAACAGTTACCAAAGCACCATTTTCATCTATTAGTCTGGGAGATTCATTGAAATTATCAGTGGCAGCCAAAGTATTATCGAATTGCCCTTCTATAAATTCCAACTCTTTTTCGGTTAAAACCGGCTCCTTCTTAGCATCCTCGGTTTCATTGGTTCCCTTGGTTTCCTTACTACTACAGGCCGAAACAAGAACCATAAGGACAAATGCTAATATTAAACTACACCTTCTCATTTTTTATTTTTTTATTTTAAGAGATTAAAATTTTACCTCAGGACAAAGATTTAAAGTTTCAGCAACTTTTTAGTAACAACACTTTTATTTTCATCAGTAATCCGTAATAAATAGACCCCTGAAGCAAGGAACGAGGTATCTATCATCGCTTGTTTGCTATTGATTGTAGATTCGAAGTATAGTTTGGTGCTCATGTCAAAAATTGAGACAGTTCTTTCCCTGCTGTGATGAAATATAATCTCTAAATTGGAGTCGACCGGATTGGGGCCATATATCAGATCAGTCGCATCTCCTTGTTCTATGCCTGTAAGGATACTGAGCTTAATTTCAATTTCCGTGTCCTCTTCCAACACCACCTCTACTTCTTTGTCGCCGACAGTGACCTTGTAAGGGTTTTGAAACCGCTCCAGTCTGCCGGAATAAATATATTCATTTAATATAGCAGTTACAGACCCGGTTTCCGATGTCAGCGCCTCCGCTACAACTTCATCATTCTTATTGTAGATGATTACATTCTCATTTGGTAAGGGGCTCCCATCTTCAGCCACCACCTTTACCTCTAGCTCCCAGCCAACTGAGTAAGTATGCTCACGAGGCGTTCCGCTAAACTCTAACTTCCCGCTCCCTCCAACAATTCGGTTTGACACAAACTCGATATCCGTCGCCAGATAATTGCCTGATCCAAGTTTCACCGGGGCATAGTTCTCCCTGGCGTCTGGAGCCTTGATGATCGTGTTTCTCAGAACCTTTGTTTTTGTGGCTTTTCCATAAGGTGAGGCCAGCCAAAAAGCAGGTACGTTTGTAGTGACCGTGTTGTTTTCAAATACACCGCCTATGGTTCCTCCGCCGACATAAAAAGCGCTGGTAAGGGCCTTCGAATCAGGATCAAGTGCGTTCACAACTACTTCATTGTCATAAATATAGTTGTCGCCGGCGCTGGCGCTATAGAAAATTGCGGTGGCCACCGGTACATAGTTCACGTATTCCGGATAGTCTTTCCCTGTAATAAAGAAAGTGTTGTTAAAGACCTGGTTTTCAAAACAGCCGGTTGGGTCCCCCACAGGAGCATTATAGTCGGCTAACCTGATACCGTTTACACTGTAGTCTTCGTGACCATATTCAGCCGTTGGAGGAGCAGACTCAATGTGTATTTCGTTATCATAAATCTTCACGTGCCGGCCACCTAATCCTATGCCCGAACCTGTCTCTGCTTTAAAAACATTATTGTAAATTTCCGACTCGTGTCCGGGTGCCAGGGCGTAATGGTTCGTAACCGTCTGGCGATTTTGAAAATAGTTATGGTGAATTTTAGAACCTATACCTTTGATAGTCAGGCAACCTTGTCCTCCGTAAAACTCAGAATACGATACCTCTGACGCGCCTGTTCCTACGATGTCAACCGCATATCTACCACTATTATGCCTGTTAATAATAAATGGTGTGTTCACATCAAACAGACAGTTGATAATACTTCCCTGCCTCATTTCGACAGCATTTGTATTGATACCTTCAGTGAGCACTTTCACATTATCAAGGTGCACTTTCACTTCAGCACTTTGGGCCGTTGACTG
>CAZHZR010000049.1:0-13093 GCA_964537095.1 uncultured Roseivirgaceae bacterium | reverse complement strand
GAGAAGTCCCAGCCCACCAAGCCTTCCTCAAAATCATAATTCGGGAGGTGCTCATAACCCCCATCCGCGTAGACAATCTCATAACCATTCAAATCCAGCGTTACGTCGTTGCCAAGGAAAATTGCGCTTCTCGGGCTCACGATATCATTTACCAGAACATAGGTCTTGCCAGCCTCCCCGTAATAACCAGGCTCGCTCACAGGTATTTCGCCCGCTTCCAGGGCGCGATGGCCTGTTTCTGAATAACCTCTCTTCGTCTTTCCTGTGCCAATCGGCTTGGTGCTGACCACCACATCATCATATAGCACAGCCGCACCACTGTGTGTGCCGTCATGATGAAAAAGCGCTAAATATAAATTCTCTATCTTCAGCTCATCGGTTGTACGCATCCATAGGTCGTCCCACTTGCCGTAATTTACCCCATCTACCCAAAGGGAGATTTCACCATCGCGGATAGAGCCGTCTTCAGACGGGGTGCCGAGATTAAGTTTCATCTCCATGCTATACCATCTATCGTCTTCTAATGTAGGTGGCAAAGGGGGATCGCGATGCTGCTCTTGCGTGCAATAGTTGCTGCCATCATCACTGGTGCAAGGTAAAACATCGCCCCAGCAGGCCCCGTTTGGATTTGCACAGTCCTGGTACATGCCCCTGTAGTAGGTATATATTTGTGGGGTATGGAGCTTGGTATCATACTCAAGGCCGACGGACACGCGATTTGTGCCATCAGGCCTGTAGTCGGAAACACCTATCATGCTCCGGTCGCCCGCAACCAGTCCTCCTCCGTGATTCCGTGCATTGAAATTAAACCCTTTTTCATATTTAATATACCAGCGGACATATAGGCTGTCGTGCTTCGATGGCAGGACTTTCACAAGATCCCCACCGCCTCTTTCCCCCGGAGGCGGGATCAATTTCATTACATGGTTGCCAGGAGTATTAAAAGGGCCCGGGTCTTCAACCAAAAGGTTAGTCTCATCGGGGTTTCCGTCCCAATCATCCCAGATATCTTTATTCCCTTCCTCAAAGCCACTTTGAAAAATAATGGCGTCATCAACAACTCCTTGTCCCCGGGTGTATGATGGAATGCAAATAATAAATAGCAAAGCTATTTGAATGACAATTTTCATAAAATGCGTCTTTTACCGTTTAACAAACTTTTCCGAATATTTCCCTTTCGCTGTATGTATTTCCACTATATAAACCCCTTTTGGAATTTTTGCTATATCAAGATGATGTGCATCTACGCTGTCTATGAGCTTCCTGCCAATCACCTTCTTTCCTGAAAGATTCCTTACCACTATCTCCCCCTCAGCAGTGAAGCCCTGAATGACAAGTTCATTCCCTGCTGGATTAGGGAAAATCGCAATCTCAGCGGAACCTGGCATCTCCAAAGTGCCTGTGACCAGATCAACGTCGTCGCCTTCCTCAACAGCAGCCAGGGCAATATCAATAGGGTATCCATTTTCGTTAACATTCCCGTCTTTATCGACCACATAGAGATATACTTCATCTTCTTCGTCAAAGGCACCCAGGTTCACATCCACATTGATCGCGCTTGAGGACCATGAGGAGGGAATTTGAATCTCCCTGCGGGTACTTGCAGACCAGGTCGATGCGTTTCCGATTTCCACCCGTGCCAGAGAGTTGTCCAGATAGACGTCATCTACATATAAATCGAACTTTCCGTCATTCCTGGGGTTGGCCCCCATGAGCGGCAATAATAATGAGTGAAGTTTTGATTCGTAGCCCTCCTCCAGCGTCACTATATCTTTCCTTACAAATCTTGAATCCGTTTCATTGTTAATGATAATCCAGGCCGCGCCATTGGCAGCACCGGCGGGCTGTGACATTTTATAGTACATTTCTACGCGATGCCAGTCTCCGGCCGGCGTCCCGGTACAGGTTGCCTGAATCTCATCAGGAACAGATGATGGTTCCAGATTAACATATCCCCAGTTGGCCGCCGGCTGATACTGGTACTTCAGTGTTCCGGCACCATTGTAGTAATCCGTGCCGCCGTAATTGGGGGTAGAGGCAAGCCGCGCCAACTTAATTACAGCATAATTATCACCCGTCACTTCTAAGCGAAAACGATAGGAAGTGTACAATTCATAACCCTCCGGTACTACCTTATACGCGCCGCAAAACTGGCACCCGGGGGCATTGTTTGCGTTGGGCTCGATGTGATTGGTCAGTGACAAGTCTCCTCTGCCATACTTTTGCACATCCGTGTAAATAGGATAGGTTTCATTCTCTCGCTGTTTTGACCAACCATTTCCTACAGACCCTCCAAGTGTGCCATTTTCAAAATCGTCCCAGATCAGGGGTGTGGCAACCGCTTTGGCACCAAAATCACTTCCGCTGATTTGTATAGACTGGCCATGCTGAATGGCACCGTTTACATTATTAATAGTTGGTTGAGCAATGCATTGCATTGAAATAAAAAATGCGAGAAACGCTAAAGTAAACTGATTGAAATTTTTCATAGTGCTCCTGGTTTTAGTTTAAAAAATATTTTGCAATAGAATTTTTATGTTGGTTATACCTATCTCTTCACGAGGCTCCCCTATTGTTGCGAACAGACCGCTAACGGTGATGGTGACAACGAATACGAAAGCGAAAATTACTGGTAGCATGGAGAGATTTCCCATATCGTTATCTATTAAGGAATGGCGATCCCATCCGCTATCAGCGCATTCTGACCATTAAAAATAAAAATATATTTCTGAGCAATCGTCTCCGTTCCTTTTGTTTTCACAATCACTTTTATCTCGGAATCTGTCCATGAAAGCGATGGCATGATGCTCAACTCAGTACAATCTTCATAAACAGGCGCATCGCCAACTTCCACCCGTGCTGGAGCATTCGCTCCCGTTGCCAAATAAACATCATCGTAAACGCCACCCGGATTCACCAGACTGTTGCCAAACCATCCCGGTACATTGAGTTGGTTCCATTGGTATGATGTAGGTGATGTAGTTTCTCCATTGAATACAGGCTTAATGCGCTCCTGGGTAAATGCAGGTGCTGTTTTCGCGCTCAACCACTGTGCCCAGGTGTAACCCTGCGTCTCTGGTGCTGCTGGATCAGCGCGCAGCCAAACAGCAACCCGATTAAACCCGTCTATGTCAAAAAGATCGTCCAGGTCCCCAACCCATCCGATCTTGTCCGTATTTCCGGAAATCTGGAGCCCTTTTGCCTGGCCGTTCGTAGGTACGCAAAGGTCGGCTTTGCCATCATTGGCTCCGAAACCGTTGTCGCCATCCATCAACCACGTCATCTTCCAGTGGCTTGCTGCACCCCATTCCTCTCTCGTTGGGGCGCCGGGAAAATGCTTTCCGGGAGGAACGGCTAATTGATAGGAGAGGAATACCTCCTGGGTATCGTCAAATCGCGCCTTCAACTGCGCTTCCTTTTTCCCATAAAGTGCCACCTCAGCCAGATCGTCCTGCATTGAAAACGAGGTATTTCCTGAATAGCTGTATTCGTGGTAGCGAGCTTTGTAAGTCGTGGTCATGGCTGCCCACGTTCCAATTACCGGAGATGTCAAAGGAATAAGATCTTCATGATTACCTCCTTCAAAATCATCATAGATTACAACGTTCGGCCCCTCACCAAATCCGCCTCCTGAAATCGTGATCTCTTCTCCTTGCCTGACGTTGCCCGTGATCTGTATGTCACCATTAATTGTAAATTCGCCTGCAGCCTCCACCACAATGGAAATCGCCTCGGTTGCTACCAGATCGTTTTCATCAGTGACTTCAAACTGAACTGCTATCGATCGATTTTCATAAGGAACATTCACCACTAGTTGGCCTGAATATTCTTCCAGCCCCGCTGCTTCGGAAACTGCTTCTTCCACCCCATCCACTGTCTGAACGAACTGTTGAACCGTTGACGAAGTCGTAACGGTATAGTCAATAGTAATGGCGGTCGATGCTTCTATGACCGAAACCTGAATGGCATCATCTGCTATCGTATGTCCAGAGGCAGTGACATTGATAAGCGGCTTCTCAATATTGGGTTCATCTATATTGGGTTCAGTAGTAGCATCGTCGTTCTTACAACCTGTAAGATTGACAAGTAGAAATGTCACTATCGATAAAAGTGTTAATAATCTCATAAGGGTGTATATTTTAATCTTTTAACTAGTTCCATTTATGTTATATTCAATAGTGATTATATAGCTGATGTTTATCAACTAAAGTCACTTTTAAAAATCTTCACCTACAGAAATTTTTATGTTATCAAACTGAAGCCCACAAGCGACTTCCGTTCTATCCGTAGATAGGTTAGTATTTCCATTTCCGGTATAACTGGTAGAAAAATGCTCAAGGCCCCATGTCTTGGGCACTCTGATTATTCCATCAGCAGCATAGCTAGGTTGTTTAGCCAATATATCATCTATAAACAACTTCACCTGGTTATAATCAGTATGGGAGTAATCTACCTTAATAGTGAATTTATGCCAGCCCGTTCCTGCTCCCCAGGTTTCTCCCGTGTTGAGATAAAAGGCAATACGTCCCGGAACAGCCCAATCGGAATTCTCCCAACCATCATCTCCTCTTCCCCTATTATCTGCGAACCTTATGCTCCCTGAGCTTCCACCACGAAACCCTGTATAAAAGCCATTTACTTTATTACCTGCCAGACCAAAATATCCACCTTTTAAATCAACTTCAGCAGGTCCACTTTTTTCTGTGAATAATTCCCCGTCCCAGTTGGCATCATCGAACCTGAAATACCATTCCACCGTTGTTACCGGACTTTCATTACTTACCAGTACACTGCCCTCATACTCATAGGTTTGTCTTGAGGAAGGTTCTGCAACAAAGGGATCAGTCGCGCTATTCATTAGATTTACGCGAACACATTGTTCTCCTGACTGGGGAAGATTTGATACCACCTCGGCACCGTGAGAGAGCACACTACCATCTTTCAACTCACCTTCAAAGTCCTCGAAAAATAAGTAATCGAGGGTTTCTTCCTGCACATCAATGGCTTCTACCACAACAGAAACTGTTTCTGTAGCAACCTGGCCTTGCTGATCAACAACCTCCAATTCCAATGCGATTGTATTATCCTCAAAAGGAATATCTACCATTATCTGCCCGGAAAATTCCTTTTCACCTGTGGCTTCTGATATGTTTTCTTCAACGCCATTCAAGGTTTTGACCAATCGTTGGATTTCTCCGGGTGCGGATATCGAATAATCAATGGTTATGGTGGAGTCCTTTGTAACGGAAACATTGATAACGTTGTCAGCAATCGTGAGGCCGGGTGCGGTGAGGGAGATGAAAGGCTTGCTGATCTCCGGTGCTGTGTCTCTTTCTTCGGTCTTACACCCCGAAACAATGATCAGGAAACAACAAAATGCAACAGGTAAGCTGTATAGTTTTTTCATGAAGATATAATTTCCGACAACGATAATTCAATATTGGATGATCGATTAGTTCGCTCGTAGCCTCTCCTACTCATTGTCGTCATAATAAACTCAGGTATGGTTTCTTCAGCATAGGGTGCGCCTCATTTTAATAAGCGCAAGTCCGAAAGCAAATTTCAACATCGTAAGGATTAGTAACCAATCCTATTTTATATGGCTAATATAGAAAGTTTTATTATCCTAAAAAACAATATAAAGAAAAAAATGTAATGACAATACCTTATTATACCTTTGGTTTGCTATTTATAGTTTTCGAAACGTTTCGATCTTCCAGGCAGGTATTTATCAGAAATTCCCAGCTCCTCCCCAAATAAAGCGGGGACAGCGCCTGCCATTATAGCATTTACTGCCCCCGTGTTGATTGCATGAATCGAAATACAACTACAAAGCCTCCCTTATAAGAAATCCATCTTCATTTACTTCGTTATCAGCATTTACGACGTATAGATAGACTGCTGCTTCAGGTGGCAGGCAATCAATCATAGAAGTAAATTGAATTTGTCTGGAAGATCTAGATATAGTAGGGCAAACCACATGCTGAAAGTCATTAGACGCAGTGGCCGTAGGAGATGTACTGAGATACACCCGCTCTAGCGAGTTATGAATGTAAATATGATTCAGGTCCACAACAGTTGATTGGTCGGATCGCTGGTAGAATGGAAAGAAACATCTTTGAAGCGTGCTGTTTGCCACCCCTGAACCTCTCGTAATAGAGGCAGGCTCTCCCCATGCATCGGGTGTAATCATATAGTTGGTACCACTATAGCTCCATTGATTTGTCCAGGATGTTCTGTAGAACTGCATGCCGTCTGCCACTCCGGGTGTTGATAATTTCATGTAGATTGTACTCCTTGCCCAGGCGTCATCCACTAACGATGCGCTGCTCCACCTTACCGCCGATGCTATTTCGGGATCATTTTGAAATACTAAAGTAGGGTTTGGCCCTCCCTGGATAGTGATACCAAACATGGGTACATCGGTATGTCCGCTTCCCGAACTCAGCCTGCTATGCTTTATTTGTGCTCCGCCGCCGCCAGTGGATTCGTAATCTGACAGGTGATACCGGGTAAAAAATTCGACAAAACATTCCTCCATATCCGGGAGATCTGCATATAGTTCCCCAATGTTGCTCTGGTTTGCGTCTGACCGCGCTATTCTTGTTCCTGAAAGCGGAAGTACGTCTGAATACCGATAGTTTTCGGGAACGTTCTGGCTGGCCCCCTTGAGCCACGCAAGATCGCCTACAACGGGCGTATTGAGGCTGCCTTCTTCGAAATCTGTAAAGAACAATGTGGCATCGGTGACCTCGCTGAATCCGGTTCCCTTAATAGTGACCGTTTCTCCCTGTGCGCCTGTGCCTACAAACGTCATCAGGTTGATGCCCGGCACAAGCACGATTGTTTTCACCACAATAGAAATTGATTCCGACGCAGTCTGACCCTGTTCATCCGTTACCTCCATGTGCAATGTCATCGTAACATCATCAAAAGGGACATTAACAGTAAATCTGCCCTTGTTCTCGTCAGTGCCGGATGCCTGAATAGCCTCTCCATTTAAGGTTTGGGTACGCAGTTGAACGCCGCCGGGTGCAGATATCTCATAATCT
The DNA here is from genome assembly GCA_964537095.1 of uncultured Roseivirgaceae bacterium. Classification (GTDB taxonomy): domain Bacteria; phylum Bacteroidota; class Bacteroidia; order Cytophagales; family Cyclobacteriaceae; genus CAMPJM01. The sequence continues at coordinate 6,041 of CAZHZR010000049.1, read as the reverse complement.
ATGGCGATGACTGAATCCTTTGCGACCGTAATATTGACAACATTATCAGCAATTGTGAGGCCGGGTGCTGTGAAGGAGATGGAGGGCTTCCCTATCTCCGATGCCGCCCCCTCATCTTCTTTACAACCCATAAAGAAGGCGAGAAAACAGCATGTTACTATTAATAAACCATATGTTTTTTTCATAAAGCGTCTCGATTTAAGTGGGACATTCATAATTATGTTTAGCAAGTTCAAATAGTCAAAGGATCTTCTACAGTTTTGCCAAGAAGTCATTAAGCATCTGATTTTCCTATTGAAGCTGTATCCCCACACCAATCTGATTTCCTTCTTCATCTTGAATACACACGTATTTTCCTTGGATTGATTCGAAGGTTCCTTGTCTCAGATATACCTGTATCTCATCATCCACCCATACAGTTGCGGGCAGGTATTCCTTTTCTGTGGCAAGCGACAGGTCCGCATTGTTGGTCAGCATCACGCGTTGCTCAGAATCATCCACTGCCAGCACGTCGTAATAAACAGCAAAACCATCCGGAACCTCTGATAAATTAACGACCTGGTCAATTGCCAACTCGTCCCATTCCTGTGGTTTTTCCGTTGTTCGTGATACAGTATTAAGGAGTTTATCTACCAATCCACCATTCCTGTACAATTGTACACTAGCGTCAGCAACGTCTAATTCACTTGAGGGGATATACCTTACCTCATCCAGGACCCAAGTCTTTACAAAAGGCGTATGATGGGTGGCACCATCCCAATATTTAGCGAAGTTCACCGGCGATTGTTCCATAAGGAGGCGGTCGTATTGATAATAGGGATTAATACCTCCTCCGGACCACAGGCGACATAACTTGTGATTAAACCTTCCGAACCTATCATGGCCCTCCGTATTTCCGTCATGCGTCCAGAACCTACGAACAAATATGCTGATGCCTTCAGCGAAATCCGAATCTTTTATTTTTACGACACTTGAAGCGTACCTTACCTCCGTAAGCGGCGCCTTCCACGACTGCGTTTTTTGAGGGGGGATCTGTTCTGTTGACGGCGCACCCGTGGTCTCGACAATATTGGTTCCATCTTTCCGGCTGTATGTAGGATGTGGCACAGCGGATCCGGATGAAAAATCAAAGAAATACATGGGCAAGGGATTGGCTTTCGTTCCGAATCGCGATTCAGTATCAAATAATTTTAAAATGCTGCCATCGGAAAGCTGATCAGCCTCCCATCTTATACCGCCGCTTTCACCACCATACGCTAATTCTACCACTGCTACGGCTATTGACAAGTTTTGGGATGCTACCTGACCATGTTCATCCTTCACATTAAACTTTACTGCGATTACCTTTTCTTCATAGAGAACATCTACCGTTAGTTTTCCTGAAAACTCTTGCTTACCACTGGCCTCCGAAATCATTTCTTCATTCCCATCTAAAGTCAGGATCAACTCGTTAATTCCGCCAGCAGTTGCCGTTACCGAATAGTCTATAACCACAGCCGAATCTTTTGCAATCGAAACGTGAATAACATCATCGGTTATAACCAGTCCCGGGACGGTGACGGATATGGAAGGCATCTCTATTTTGGGCTCAGTGTTAGCGTCGTCTTTCTTACAACCTGAAATCACCACAAGTAGAAATGTCATTATCGATAAAAGTGTCAATAATCTCATAAGCTTTATAAAATTTTAGTTAATAGCAACAGCAAATTTAGCTTCATCTGTACTCATTAGGGATTGAGACTCACTCCCTTCAAAAAGTTGAGATCAGAATCAAAAAGCAAAATGCTGGCAGCCTCATAAGATATCTCCCCCTGGCTCCACATTTTTAATGTAATGGTATTGCTTGCCTCGTCACTACTGACATATCTCAAGGGTACTGCTATAGAGGTAGTCTCCGGCGTTGTTCCGTCTGAAAGAAACATCAGCACACCACCACGCTGTACATACATGTCAGTCCGCAAAATCTCGATGTCGCCTGCTCCTTCGTTATTATTACCTATATAGTCTTGCCACAATGCCCATCGGTTGCGCTCAGGGAATGCGGACTGCACCACGTCATCCTGGACCCCACCGCTGGAGTTCTTGGGGGTATGCACAACCATGGTAGGGTGGTCGTCATCCAACAGGAATGTTCTCGCCAGTCCGTCCGCGAGATCAGGCGTATTCTGTTTCCACAGCCAGCCGAAGCGGTGGACAAGACCCTGATGCTGTGGTGTAGGGGTGCTACAACTTTTTGCATCATTCCCTTTATATGCTTGCATTCGTGGGCCCGTCCCCAGAGGCTTTGATTCTGTTATGTACGCCGAGTTCCAATCATTTCCGTCAAGATTTTTCTCGGATCGCACCCGATCCTGCTTCCACTGGAAGGTTGCACCAGGATTTATTCCTGCCAGGCAGCGGGATACCGAGTACATAAAGGTGAACTCTCCAGGTCCTATCTCCGAGCCTGAATCCCAGTTTATGCTACCACCCCCTGTGGGTTCTGATGCTCCCCCTGGCTTTGCCAGCGTTCGTGCCCACCTGTAACCCTGCTCGTCAATGTGAACAAATCGTCGGTTGTGTTCTACCACCCATTGCTCACCACCCGACGCAATAATTTCAGGAAAAACAGTACCATCATTTTGCTCGTACAACCAACCTTCTCCAAAACCCAACCACACTGATTTGTCTGGTGGCGTTAACTCATGCGTGTCACTTGTTAGTATTATCAATTTCTGGTCAGCCAATCCCGTTGGCGCACTCCAGGAAAGCTCAGCAGTACCACCTGAAACAGCGGTCTCATCTATAATCATCGCCGCTTCTTGAACAACAATCGAAAATGATTTTGTACCCACCTGGCTATCTTCATCCGTAACCTCAAGCTTTACGGCAATAGTCTTCTCCTCAAACGGAATATTGACAGTCAATTGACCGCTATATTCTTCCAGGCCTTTTGCTTCCGAAACAGTTTCTTCATTTTCATCAACCGTTTGCGTAAAATGCTGGATCCTGGCGGGGGCGGTAATAATATAATCGATCACTATGGAAGAATCCTTCGTAACCGAAACATTAAGGACATCATCGGCCAGGGTGAGTCCGGAGGCCGTTACGGACAAGGTAGGTTTCTCCTTTTCCGGGCCCAGTGTTTCTTGATCGTGATCATTGTCCTTACAGCTTGTAAAAGCTATGAGCAGTGTACCAACTACAGTAAATATTTTAAATAGATTTCTCATGTTATAGCATTTAAGTAATTCCTTTAATAAAATATAAATTGGGTATGTTTGTGCCCATTAAATAAGTGGGCAGTTAATATTTGAAGTAAAATGTTTCCTGATATCCTCCTTTCTTGATGTTTTAGGTAACAAGAATATTTCTTTGGCTGCAACAATTCCCGGGATCCAAGGAAATCGCCTTTACACTTTCCTCCATCGTTTTGTCATGATTTTTGTTCGCTTTGCAACAAAATGCACGAAAAACTTAAACTGCTCCTCATTTGTAATCCCGGGTTACACCCGGAGCTATAGAAATTATACCTCTATCGGGGTATTTTCCATAAAAGCGATTTCCCTGCCCCGGCGCCATAATGTTTAAAGTTTTACCAGCTTCTTTGTAACTACATTCTTGTTTTCAGTGATCTGCAAAAGATAGACACCTGTCGCAAGGAACGACGTGTCTATCATGGCTTGTTTGCTGTGAACAGTAGACTCAAAGTATAATTTCGTGCTCATGTCCAATATCGAAACAGTCCTCTCCGTACTGTTGTGAAATATGAGTTCTAAATTAGAATCCATTGGGTTGGGACCGTAAATTAGACCAGTCGCATTTCCATGTTTTATACCGGTAATGGTACCGAGCTTTATTTCAATCTCAGTGTCTTTTTCTACCGTCACTTCAACCTCTTTGTCCCCAACTGTGACCTTGTAAGGATTTTTGGCACGTTCCATTCTGCCATAATAAACGTATTCATTAAGTATTGTCGTTAAGTGGCCTGTTTCAGATGTAGCCTCTTCCAACACCACCTCATTGTCCTTATTGTAGATCACTACGTCCTCGTTTGCCAGGGGACCGCCATTTTCGTCCACGACCTTCACCTTTAGCTCCCAGCCATATGAGTATGTATGCTCACGAGAGGTACCGTCAAATTCAAATTTCTCATTTCCTCCCACAATTTTGTTCGACACGAACTCAATGTCTGTGGCCAAATAGTTGCCAGACCCAAGCCTGATCGGCATATAGTCGCTATTGGCATTTTCAGCTTTTATGATCGTATTCCTTAATATCTTTGATTTTGTCGCGTTGCCATATGGCGACGCCAGCCAAAAGGCCGGAACATTTGATGTTACTGTATTATTTTCAAAAACGCCACCTATAGTTCCCCCTCCGACATAAAAAGCACTGGTAAGGGCCTTCGAACCGGGGTCCAGGGCATTCACTATCACTTCGTTGTCATATACATAATTGTCTCCGGCGCTGGCGCTGTAGAAAACTGCGGTAGCAACGGGTATGAAACTAGAATATTCAGGGAAATCTCTTCCAGTGATATGAAAGGTGTTGCCATATATTCTATTTTCGTAAGCTCCATTAAGAGAACCCCATGCAGCATTATAATCTGCCAGGCGAATGGCATTGGTACTGTAATCTTCGTGACCGTATTCCGCTGTTGGCCCACCTGCTATTATATGAAACTCATTATCATATATATGGACGTTATTTCCTCCGTAGATTTCCACTCCCGAACCAACTTCCGGCTTGAAAACATTATTATAGATCTCCGCATAAGGTGCACCAGCCATGATGCTATAATGATTGGTGACAGTCTGACGGTTTTCAAAATAATTATCATATACCTTTGTCTTAGGTCCCTTAATAACCATACATCCCTGTCCACCATAAAACGCCGATTTAGAAACATTAGATTCACCACTTCCACGCAGATCTACGGCATAAAATGAGGATCCATGTCGGTTAATAATAAAGGGACTGTCAATATCAAAATGACAGTTGGTGATAGTAGCTTGTGGTGCTTCTACAGCATTTGTGTTAATACCAGAAGAAATAATTTTTACATTATCAAGTGCTAACATAACATTACCAGCCGTTGATTGAATGCCCCAGGACAAAATTCCTCTGACACCACTTCTAATGGTGCCGTTTTTGATAGTGACAGTACCTTGGGCATACTTGGGAACTACTGGAATTCCTTCCAATGGTTTACCAGTTGGAAAATCAGCTGTATAATCATAAAAAGCAGGGCTATAGCCTCCTGCAAGCAAATTATCTGTATGTGCATTGGTCCATGTCCTTTCAACAATTCCCACACCTGCATCCAATGCCGGGCGAAGATCAATGTGATCGATCATGACATTGTTGTTTGCTTTTATTCGTATTCGGTATTTTCCTGCAGGTTTTCCCCTGAAATGAGCATAAGCAAACCCTCCTCCTAATTGTACTGTTTTGTTCATTGCCGGACTCCCTACTTTCTGAGAGGTACCATAGGGGTTTGTAGATTCAACAATATTACCATTTTCATCTTCCACATAAATACTAACGGCCATTCCTATTTTGGTAACGCCGCACATAGCAAAATAGGACCTGTCAGCAACCGGTAAAGTGATGTATTGAGACGTTATCTCCTCTCCCGACTGCATCCTAAGGACTTTATCGCCTACGAACACCTGCACTTTTGTATTTTCAATTTTCGCATTCGGCGCCTTGGAAAAATCCCAGCCTACCAATCCGTCTTCAAAGCTATAATTCGGGATATGTTCATACCCTGCATCAGCATAAGTAATTTCGTATCCATTAAGATCGAGTGTAACATTGTTGCCTAAGAAAACCGGTGTGCCTGTACTCGAGATATCATTCACCAGCACATAAGTCTTTCCTGATTCGCCGTAATAACCAGGTTCGCTGACAGGGATTTCTTCTGCCTCAAGTTGGCGATGGGCAGTTTCTGAAAATTGTGCACATACCGGGAAAACCAATATACTTAAGAAGGCGATGAAGCAATAGTTAATAAAATAATTCATGGTAATCTGTATTAAATACGAAAAATTAAATTT
>CAZHZR010000048.1:5223-15596 GCA_964537095.1 uncultured Roseivirgaceae bacterium | reverse complement strand
CTTCTTAATAATTGTTGCACTCAAATTTTAATTCGATGATAAAGCAAATAATATTGGCCAGCCGCCCCAAAGGCATGCCCGATAAAGATAACTTTAAAATAGAATCGGCCGAACTACCCGCGGTCAAGGACGGAGATGTCCATGTGAGAGGACTTTACTACTCGGTAGATCCTTATATGCGTGGACGGATGAATGACGCCAAGTCTTATGTACCACCTTACCAGGTTGGAGCTGCTATTGATGGGGGTGTAATTGCAGAAGTGGTCTCCAGTAAAAGCGAAGCGTTTAAGGCAGGAGACAAAATAATTGGTAACTTAAAATGGGCAACCGAATCTGTCGTACCTGCTAAGGTTATAAAACTGATCGACGAACAGCTGGCTCCCGCAAGCCATTACCTGGGTATACTGGGAATGCCAGGTCTGACGGCTTATTTTGGCATTATGGATATTGGTAAGCCCAAGTCAGGAGAAACCGTTGTAATTTCGGGTGCAGCAGGTGCAGTTGGCATTGTAGCAGGGCAAATTGCAAAGATCCAGGGATGCCGCGTAGTAGGAATTGCCGGCGATGATCAAAAGCTCAGGATGCTGAAAGATGATCTCGGTTTCGACGCTGTCATCAATTACAAAACATCCGCAAACATTGCCGACGAAATTGCGGCTGCATGCCCCGATAAGGTAGACATTTATTTTGACAATGTAGGCGGGGAAATTTCTGACGCCGTCATCAAAAATATCAACTTTCATGCGCGAATTGCCTTATGTGGCCAGATAGCCTTGTACAATTCCCCTGAAGTTCCTGTCGGCCCCCGGCCACAGCCGATGTTGCTGACACGCAGCGTATTGATGCAGGGTTTTATCGTTAGTAACTATCACAAGCGTTTTGACGAGGCTACCGAAAAGATGTCACTATGGCTAAAGGAGGGAAAACTAAAATATAAGGAAACTATTATTGAAGGGTTTGAAAATCTGCCGGATTCATTCTTGGGCCTCTTTAGCGGAGAAAACGTTGGGAAGATGATCGTAAAGGCGTGAAATAGCGGAGACTACTCCTCTTGCAGACTGAGCGAAAGTCCTTTGGCACATCCATTCCTGAACTTTATAGAGAGATCCTTATTCATTTTCTTTGGAAGCATCTGTCAAAAATTATTGCAGCAGTCTTATATTCCAGTATATTTACGTTTAGAATATAGCAACAGGGGCTGCCAGCCTTAGTCAAGCGTTGATTACATGAAAAACCTTCAATTTTATAAGTATCAGGGAACCGGCAACGATTTTATAATGATCGACAATCGTTCCAAGGTATTTGATGGTGGAGATCATCACCTTATCACCAGCCTATGTAACAGAAAATTTGGAATAGGTGCTGATGGCCTCATTCTAATTCAGGATCATCCTGACTGTGACTTTGAGATGGTCTATTTTAATGCAGATGCTTCACAGAGTATGTGTGGCAATGGCAGTAGGTGTGCTGTCAAGTTCGCACAAAAACTAAACATTATTCAGGACCAATGTATATTCATGGCCATCGACGGCTTGCACGAAGCAACCGTTCGCGAGGGACAGATTAGATTAAAGATGGGCGATGTAGATCATGTAGACAAAGTAGAAGACGATTTCTTCATCAATACAGGATCGCCACATTATGTGAAATTCGTGGATCAAGTGGATAAGTTCCCTGTTTATGAAGCAGGAAAAGCCATAAGAAATTCGGATATGTATAAAGAAAAGGGAACAAATGTTAATTTTGTATCCTTGAATGGTCATAACCAGATTTTTGTAAGAACGTATGAGCGCGGGGTAGAGGATGAAACCTTGTCTTGTGGAACGGGTGTTACGGCCTGTGCATTGGCAGCTAGTTATTCCGGCTACGCCAGTCCGGTGAAGGTAGAAACCTTGGGAGGCTCATTAGAAGTAGCTTTCCTCCAGGAAGATCGTTCCTTTAAGAACATTTATCTTTCAGGACCAGCGGAAGAGGTTTTTTCGGGATCAATAGTCATTTGACGCCAAATTTCACTGCCACAATACTGGCAGAAAGTTTGCTAGAATAAAGGAGCCATATTACTATTCAAATCGCACATGACTCAATCATTAAACTGAACTTCAACGCGTAGAGAAACGAATAATAGCTGTTAAATTTCCGAAATGGCAGCTTGGTAAATTAAACTATAAAAAATTACACCCTTCGGGGTTTTAACAAATATTCAACTTATGTTAGATTTTCTTACAAAAGGGCTGACCAAAATGTTTGGCAGTAAATCGGATAAAGATGTTAAGCAGATTTTACCTTATGTAAATCAGATTAATGATGCTTTCAAACTGCTCGCTCCATTGAGTGATGATGAACTTCGAGCCAAAACGGCAGAAGTCAAAGCAAAGATCAAGACAGATCTAAAAGACATAGATGACAAAATTGCAGCCCTGCATCAAAAAGTCGAGGACAATCCGGAATTAGATATAGATAATAAAGAAGCCATCTTCAATGAAATAGACAAACTCGAAGAAGATAGAAACAAAGAGCTGGAAGATGTTTTGTTAAAAGTATTGCCTGATGCCTTTGCCATTGTAAAGGAAACAGCCAGAAGATTCAAGGAGAATAAAAAGCTGGAGGTTACAGCGACAACGGAGGATAGGGAGTATGCAAGCACGCATGCGAATGTCACTATTGAGGGGGATAAGGCTGTTTGGTCGAATAAATGGCTAGCCGGAGGTACTGAAGTTACCTGGGATATGCTCCATTACGATGTACAACTTATCGGTGGTGTGGTGCTGCACCAGGGCAAAATTGCCGAAATGGCTACTGGTGAGGGAAAGACCCTGGTTGCGACGCTGCCTGCTTTCCTCAATGCGCTGGCCAACCGCGGTGTTCATGTTGTAACAGTAAACAGCTACCTTGCAAAGAGGGATTCCGAATGGATGGCCCCCTTATTTCAATTTCACGGCCTTTCCATCAATTGTATAGATAATTATCCACCCAACAGTGAGGAAAGAAGACAGGCTTACAGGGCAGATATTACTTACGGAACCAACAACGAATTTGGATTTGACTACCTGAGGGACAATATGTCCCGTGACCCAAAAGATCTGGTTCAAAGGAAGCATCATTTTGCGATGGTAGATGAGGTGGATTCCGTATTAATTGATGATGCCAGAACTCCGCTTATTATTTCCGGACCTGTGCCAAAGGGTGATGAACATGAGTTTTATGACTTAAAGCCCCGCATTGCAAAACTTGTAGATGCACAGAAAAAGCTTGCAGGTGAATATTTGCATGAAGCGAAGAAAAAATTAAAAGAGGGTGATGAAAAAGAGGGTGGACTGCCTTTATTCAGGGCCTACAGAGGACTGCCCAAATACAAGCCATTGATTAAATTCTTAAGCGAAACCGGAATTCGTCAGATCCTTCAAAAAACTGAGAATTTCTATCTTCAGGATAATTCTAAAATGATGCCTGAGGCAGATCAGCCTCTGTATTTTACAATTGATGAGAAGCATAACAGCATAGATCTTACCGAGAAAGGTATTGATCTGATCACCGGCGATGGGGAAGATTCTTCGTTTTTTATTCTTCCTGATATCGGCGTGGAAATCGCCAATCTGGAGAACGATACCGCATTAACTGATGAAGAAAAGCTAAAAAAGAAAGAAGAGTTTATCAAAGACTACTCTGTCAAAGCTCAGAGAATTCATACAATCAACCAACTACTTAAAGCATACACCCTCTTCGAAAAAGACACCGAGTACATTCTGGTGGATGGAAAAGTAAAAATTGTGGATGAACAGACAGGTCGGGTGATGGAAGGCAGAAGGTATTCTGATGGTTTGCACCAGGCAATTGAGGCCAAGGAAAATGTAAAGGTGGAAGATGCAACCCAAACCTATGCCACAGTGACATTACAGAATTATTTCAGGATGTACCACAAGCTTGCAGGCATGACAGGTACGGCCGAAACGGAAGCCGGTGAATTCTGGGAGATCTACAAACTGGATGTGGTGGTGATCCCTACCAACAGGTCAATTGTTAGAGATGACAGGGAAGATAAAGTCTACAAAACGGTAAGGGAGAAGTTTAATGCTGTTGCAGACGAGATCAGTGAGTTGACCAAAGCGGGACGGCCCGTGCTGGTAGGTACTACTTCCGTGGAAATTTCAGAATTACTGAGCAGGATGCTTAAGCTTAGAAATATTACGCATCAGGTACTAAATGCGAAGCAGCATCAGCGTGAAGCTGAGGTGGTAGCTGAAGCAGGAAAGTCAGGAACAGTAACCATTGCCACCAACATGGCGGGTAGGGGTACAGATATTAAACTTACACCCGAAGCAAAAGCTGCGGGTGGTTTGGCTATTGTTGGTACTGAAAGGCACGAATCGCGAAGAGTCGACAGACAGCTTAGAGGACGTTCAGGCAGGCAAGGGGATGTGGGCTCAAGCCAGTTCTTTGTTTCCCTGGAAGATAACCTGATGCGTTTGTTTGGATCGGACAGAATAGCCCGATTGATGGACAGGATGGGATTGGAAGAAGGGGAAGTTATTCAGCACTCCATGATTTCCAAGTCCATAGAAAGAGCGCAAAAGAAAGTAGAGGAAAACAATTTCGGAATCAGGAAGCGTCTTTTGGAATATGATGATGTAATGAACTCACAAAGAGAGGTAATTTACACCCGGCGAAGAAATGCTTTGTTCGGAGAAAGATTACAGCTTGATATCATGAATATGCTTTATGATACTTGTGAAGATTTGGTATTGAATAGCAAAACCGGTGAAAACTACGATAGTTTTAAGTTAAACACGCTTAGCGTGCTTGGAATAGATTATCCAATCGTACAGGAGGAGTTCACCAGGATTTCTGCAGAAGATCTTTCAAGACAGCTTTACGATACAGCGTATGCACATTACCTGAAAAAGAACAACACGATTGCTGAGAAGGCTTTTCCAATAATCAAGGATATACATGATAAGAAGGGCGCAACAATAGTCGATATCCTGGTACCATTTACTGATCGAAAGAAACAGATTGGGATCTCATCAAATCTTGAGAAAAATGTGGATACGCATTGTAAAGAATTGATCCGATCCATGGAAAAATTCGCTACCCTTGCTTTTATAGACCAAGCCTGGAAGGAGCATTTGCGAGAAATGGACGACCTGAAGCAATCTGTTCAGAATGCGGTTTATGAACAGAAAGATCCGTTGCTCATCTACAAATTCGAGGCTTTTCAATTGTTCAAAGCATTTTTGGCCAAAGTAAATGAAGAAACCATTTCGTTCTTAATGAAAGCTGATTTGCCAGTGCAGCAACCTGAAGATGTCAGAGAAGCAAAGGCCCCGCAACGAAGTACCCAGAAGCTTAATGAAACAAAAGAGGAGAGCCACTCTTTACTTACAGGAAAGAGTTCAGACACCCGAAACAGGCCTCCGGTAGAAAAAGTGGCGCCTGTAAAATCAGCAAAGGTAGCTGGAAGGAATGATCGGGTAACTGTACAATATCCTGATGGAACTGTTAAGAAGGATGTGAAATATAAAACTGTTGAAGAGGATTTGGTAAACAATAAATGCGTGCTTGTTGACAATTAGATGTCTTCCAGGATAAATATGTCACTTATTTTTTATTTTGTCCGCCAAGTGAAATAAATAAAAGGACGATCTGTTTATACTATTAATACCATACAAATGCGAATCGTGAGTTATTTCTTTTTATATTCTGTTATTGCAGGTTTTTTTAGTTGCAGTACCAGCTCGTCTATGTCGAGCAGTTCCAATAAAAATGCATATGTGGAAGACCTAAGTGTGCATAGGATAGACTTTGAATCGATTGAGGAAGCACCTGCAAAGGAAAATGTTACTGAAGTTTCTATTGAGGGAACCATCAGCAACGCAACTGAAGTAACGGCAGAAGTGGATGAAAGACTGGAAAAAATAGCAGAATCAAATAAGGGAAAGCAGATTTCTGGTTTCACTGTTCAGGTATATACCGGCAGTAGTCGGGAAGCCGCCACTCATTCTAAAGATAAGGTTTACCGTTTGATCCCGGATGCAAGGCCCCAGATCCAATATGTGCAGCCCAATTATAAGGTAAAAGTGGGAAGGTTTATTGACAGGCTTGAGGCGCATAAAACCTATACTACCTTGAGAACAGAGTTCCCATCTGCCATGATAATTCCTGAAAGATTCACTGTACAATAACTAACAATGAGCGAAGCTTCAAAGGAAACTATAAAAGGATTAGCCAGGGAATTGGCTCAGGAGATCGTCGATATACGAAGGCATCTGCATGCGCATCCCGAATTGTCATTTCAGGAATTCAATACTGCGAGATTTATAGAGGAGAAGTTAGAAAGTTATGACATACCCTTTTCAAAGATTGCGGGCACAGGATTGGTGGCTCTCATCAAAGGAAAAAACCCAGACAAAAAGACGGTTGCCTTAAGAGCAGATATTGATGCCCTACCTATTGTGGAAGCAAATGACGTCCCTTATAAATCCACCGTAGAAGGTGTGATGCATGCCTGCGGCCATGATGTACACACGTCTTCCTTATTAGGAACTGCCAAAATTCTTCAGGCTGTAAAGGAAAATTTTGAGGGTACTGTCAAATTGCTTTTCCAGCCGGGAGAAGAAAAGATGCCGGGAGGTGCTTCTTTAATGATCAAAGAAGGGGCCCTGAAAAACCCTGCACCTGAAAATATACTCGGGCAGCATGTGATGCCGCTCATTCCGGCAGGCAAAGTTGGTTTTAGGAGCGGCATGTACATGGCTAGTACAGATGAGCTGTATTTCACTGTAAAGGGAAAAGGAGGCCATGGTGCTATGCCAGAAATAAATATAGATCCCGTTTTGATCACATGTCATATAATTGTTGCCCTGCAACAGGTTGTGAGCCGCAATTGCGACCCGAAGGTACCCTGCGTCTTGTCCTTTGGTAAAGTAATTGCCAATGGAGCCACGAATATAATTCCTGACGAGGTAAAGGTAGAAGGCACCTTCAGGACCATGGACGAAAATTGGCGGGCAGAAGCCCACAAAAAGATGGTAAAGATAGCTGAAGGCATTGCCGAGGCCATGGGCGGTGTTTGCGAGTTTACAGTTTTGAATGGTTACCCTTTTCTGAAGAATGATCCGCAGTTGACGGAAAGGGCAAAACAACATGCCATCGACTATCTGGGTGAGGAAAATGTTGTGGATCTGGATTTGTGGATGGCAGCCGAGGATTTCTCTTATTATTCTCAACAGATTCCTGCATGTTTTTACAGACTGGGCACGAGAAATGAAGAGCGTGGAATTGTGTCGTCCGTGCATACTCCCACATTTGATATTGACGAAAAAGCCCTCGAGATTGGCTCCGGACTTATGGCATGGTTAACCCTTAACGAGCTCCGTCAGCAATAATTTACCTTGAGGTTGGCGACCTTTTTTAGCCGAACTAAGAATTCATTTTCTAATAGATTCTTTTAAAACCTATAAATCGTCTAGTCCCTCAAACGAACTCCTGGCCAATCTGCAAACTATGCTTTGCCCAACGTATGGGGGAATTGCTCAATTGGTTCTTAATTGAAGAAGTAGTCCAGCACTTCTCTCCGGATATTTGGGTTGATGGCGACCGCTAATATGAGGGATACTACCAGACCAATGGTAGCATAAGCCATATCTTTTCCTGCCATTCTTAAGCTGTTCTTAAACGACTTTACCCTTTTCTTTTTGCGTCTTTTAGTAAGACTAATGGCTATCTCCCGTCCACCGAGTAAACCGATAAAAACCCAGGTTGTACTCATCGGTATAGTACTAATCGTTTTAAAATAAAAAAGGAGTATCGCATAAATAAAGTCGAGAATTGTGGCCGCTCGCACATCTGTAACCCCCGCCTTTTCATTCACAATCTTTTGAATTCTATCTCCTTTGAGGTAAAAAAGTAGTCCGATGCCGGCAAAAACAAATAAGGTGAAGGCAAGAAACTGTGGCACGTCTAAGCTTCTTGGAAGAAATATAGCAATGTTTGCAGCATCCTGCTGGATCCAAACCGACCATAATATTCCACTGGTTACCCATTGTAGTACGTTCCAATAGCGGGCTGGCTTTCCTTTAAAAAGATGCTTTACAAACGCCCCCACCATGTACCAGGTGATGATGGCAACAATGAAGGCTATGATATAACCCGCAAAGCTTTTTTGCATTACGTCCCATATTGCACCTGAGTCTGTAGCAAAGGCATTCAACAACAAGAAGGTTGTAGATACAGGCATTCGCATCCTGGTGAGGATGAGTAATATTAAAGGAGCCGAGAGTTGTAGAAAAGTAAAGCTGGTAGGTGCTTCGCTAAAGCCTTTAGAAGCTAATCTTTGATAACTGACATCACCATCAAATACAATGAAGCTATACGTGACGGTCGCAACAAAAATAAGACCTATAAAAAGCCATAAAACCCACCATTTCCGCTTCTGGTTCGATGCGATAAAGGTCCCGATGGTTTGGATACTATCATTGGCAATAGCAGAATAAGCCGCCAACATAAAGCCAAACCACATTGCAACCTGTGGGTAAGGAGTAACAACCCCTGCAATGAACGTAAGTATAGCCAAAAGGGCAATAAAAGAGCTTTCCCTTTTGGTGATATCAAATATTTGATAGGTCTTCCCCGAAAGCTTATCCTGAGTTATTTTATCAGTAATTTTTTTTGCCATATTCGGTATGTCGCTTGAAAATAAGGTTCAAAATAATCAGGATCTCCTCAATTTGAATACAAAACTAAAAAAATGTTTTACATATATAAATAAAGTATCGCTTATCCCCCTACTTTTCCCGGGTAATATTTTATTTCTATCATAGTTACGCTCGATTAATCACCTGGAAATAGCAGCGCCTGGAGGTTAGGAGTGAAACCATAGTTTCTGATAGATGTACGAAAATAATTTAGATTTATGTTACTTTACGTTTTGAAGAAGTAAATGATGGCGACAGCGTTTCGGTTCCAGCGGCTAAGCATCATAAAAATCTGATCATTGCGCAGCATTTAAGATAATACTTTTGATACATGAACATATGTAGTGTGGAAGAATAGGCATTGTATGTTAAAAAATAAAATTCATGATAAAAAACGCAGGCAAGCTGAAATAAAAACTTCAGTTGAGAAGACACTTCTTGTAATAGGAGGAATATTTTTATTTCTATTTTCTATCAACCTTTTGGGTACGGCCTTTAACAGCGTGGGCCAATACACGGCTGATACTTTGTTGAAGGCTACTAATAATCCTTTTATCGGTCTTTTTATAGGACTGTTAATTACCGCTATTATTCAGAGTAGTTCCACTACCACCTCCATGATTGTAGCAGTTGTGGCAACAGGATCATTAAGTCTTTCCAATGCGATTCCGATGGTGATGGGTGCAAACATTGGTACCACCCTCACCAGTACGCTGGTCTCGTTAGGATATCTGAATCAAAACAAAGCATTCAACAGGGCCATCGCAGCCGGTTCTCTTCATGATTTTTTTAATATTTTATCCACCTGCATCTTATTTCCCCTTGAGTACTTTTACGGCTTTTTAACGCTCTTGTCGTCCAGGTTCACAAGTATACTCGTCACCTCCCCAGTGGTAAATTTTTTCCCAGAGTGGCCTTTCCAAATATTCACGCTACAGCCTATGAGTGATTTTATAGTCAGCTCTGTTCAGGATGCCTGGATTTTGATCTTAGCTTCGTTTATACTTTTATATTTGTCTATAAACCTGCTTTCAAAGGTCATCTATAAACTTTTAATAGGGGATTCGAAGAATAAATTCAATGCCTATATATTTGACAAGCCTTATAAATCATTTGGATGGGGTGTCTTAATTACGGCTGCGATTCAATCCAGCTCTGTCACCACGTCTCTTACTGTACCTTTAGTGGCCACGGGCAACATATCGGTAAAAAAAGTACTTCCTTTTATTCTGGGTTCGAATTTAGGCACCACTATCACTGCCTTAATTGCTGCTACGTTAAAATCTGAAGCAGCTATCTCGCTTGCATTGGCCCATCTTCTTTTCAATGCAATTGGTGTTATTATATTCTTACCATTTCCCTGGATGCGTAACATCCCTGTATATTTATCATCACTGTTAGGGAAGATCACTATGAAATATAAGGTGATTGGCTTTATATATATCATCCTCACATTCTTTCTTATACCATTTTTGCTAATCTATCTTTCTCAATTGTAATCAAATTGGTTTCCCGAATTTTTAAGTGACGCATACGAGGATTTCCGTTGTCATCGAATACGCGCAACCTCCCAAACCGTCTGGAAAATTTCAATCGCAGCCAGCAACAGGAATTGAACATGCAAGCCTTAAGTAAAAAGAAAAGGAAGACCAAGTTAAAGCGTCTATTGCTCTTCAAAATTCG
>CAZHZR010000048.1:0-5123 GCA_964537095.1 uncultured Roseivirgaceae bacterium | reverse complement strand
TAAGTAAAAAGAAAAGGAAGACCAAGTTAAAGCGTCTATTGCTCTTCAAAATTCGCTGAAAGGTAACAAAGCTTCTCCGTCTCCTAATATGCCTTTATCAACTGAAAACAGTCGTCATCGATAAGATAAGATTCAACCGCGGAAATTTTTTTGAACGAGCGAATGAACAGTAAAAAATTGAAATCTCTAATGTTATTGGGAATGCTAAACCATATTTCCACAAAAAAATTATTGATGGCATAAAGTTCTACATGCTGGTTTGGGTACTTCTTTTCTGTTAGAAACTTCCCCTGGGTCCACACTATTTCGGCCCTTTTCTCCATGTTCATTTTGACAAATTCCTCATATCTCATGGGAATAGTAGGTTATAGTTTAAAAAATACACTGTTGCAGCAATATTATTTTAACCTAATAAAGAGAAGAAAGTTATGGTACTGTAAGCAGTATTTTTCAGTTTTAAAATTTTAAAAATATGAACAAGCAAGAGTATATCGAAAAAGATTTGCCTAAACAACAACAGGAAACGCCGGGACGAGAATCAGAAATGAACCCGACTCCGGAAGTAATAAGGGAGGATTATAGAGGGAGTGGAAAGCTGGAAGGTAAAGTAGCCTTAATCACAGGCGGCGATTCAGGTATCGGGCGATCGGTAGGCGTGCATTTTGCGCGCGAAGGCGCAAAAGTGGCCATTATATACCTGGAGGAAAATGATGATGCGCGAGAAACAAAAAGAATGATAGAAGAAGAGGGCAGTTCATGTTTATTGCTGCCTGGTGACATTCGAGACAAAGCTTTTTGCGACGAATGCATTTCCAGGGTCATAGAGCATTTTGGCTTTTTAAATATTCTGGTCAACAATGCTGCAGAACAACATCCCCACGATTCATTTGATGAGCTTGACCTGGAGTTAATGCGAAAAACCTTCGAAACCAACATCTTCTCTATGTTTTATCTCACAAAAGCTGCTGTCAAAAACATGAGTTCGGGTGATAGCATTATAAATACTACAAGTGTTGTGGCTTATCAGGGTAGAGACCAGCTAATCGACTACGGGGCAACTAAGGGAGCAATTGTTTCTTTCACCAGGTCGTTAAACGTTGCCTTCGCAAAGAAGAATATCAGGGTGAACGCAGTAGCTCCAGGCCCTATCTGGACGCCACTAATTCCCTCCACTTTTGACGAGGAGCATGTCGCATCGTTCGGAAAATCCACAAATATGGGAAGACCGGGCCAGCCCTCGGAAGTAGCTCCGGCGTATGTCTTTTTGGCATCAAAGGACGCATCTTACATATCGGGACAAGTAATACATGTAAACGGCGGAGAAGCTGTAGCAAGTTAAAGCCAAATACTACGTGGAGATTGATCCTTCGAGCACAAAAAATAAGAATGTTAAAAAGAAAGAAGCCGCCTTAGCTCCGAGGAGGAGGTGGGGCGGCTTCATTTTCAACCAGCTATGGAAACACAAATATGGGGAATAATGATCAGAATGTAAAACGTCTGGTAGTAAGTTTTTGATATTTTTTTTAAAAGCCCCAAAATATAATATCGAGTGCAGGAATAATTCAATTACTGGTTACCTGCGACGCCAAAAGGAGATTAAATAATATATTAAAGAGTGCCGGGGAAGATTCTAAGAAAAAGAAACCTCTGATATCAACCCAGTCCTCATTATGCATAATTTAATGTACAGAGTATGGAACACCGAGGGTTAAAGGTAGAGCAAGTTTTAGTTCGCAAGGGAATAGATATATCCGCCCTGTCCGAAATAATAAACTTACACAAAGACCACCTTTATGTACTTTTAGGAGACCGGTTTTTAGAGTATGATATTATCAAATTTATTGGAAAGCACGTTGGCCATGATTTTTCTAACGAGTTTCCGGAACTGAAGGGTGAGACCCGATAAGGGAAAGTCAGTTACGAGACTGCAGGAACCTGCTCCAACATCTTGGTTATCGCTTTTCTAATCGATTCGGGATCCATTCCTGCTTCTTTATGAAGTTCAATTTGTTCACCATGCTCAAAAATGTCATCAGGTATACCCAGCCGCACCACTGTTGCAGTATAGCTATTATCTGCCATAAACTCCAGTACAGCACTTCCAAAGCCACCCATCAAACAGCCATCTTCGATAGTGATTATTTTGGTGAATTTAGAAAACACCTCATGTAACAATTCTTCGTCCAGGGGCTTTACAAATCGCATGTCGTAATGGGCGGGATATATATTCTCCTTTTCCAGCATGGAGAATGCCTCTACCACATAATTTCCGATATGGCCTAACGAGAGGATCGCCACATCTTCACCTTCTTTAATTATTCTCCCCTTCCCTACAGGAATTTCCTCCATAGGGGTTCTCCATGCCGGCAAAACACCCTGTCCTCGTGGGTACCGAATACAAAAGGCACCTTTGTCTGGCAATTGCGCTGTAAACATCAAGTTTCTAAGCTCAGATTCGTTCATTGGAGCTGAGACAACCAGGTTTGGAACACACCTCATATAAGCAATGTCGTAAGCCCCATGATGTGTGGGACCGTCTGCGCCGGCAAATCCTGCCCGGTCAAGGCAAAAAACAACTGGTAACTTTTGGATGCAAACATCGTGAATCACCTGATCATAAGCCCGCTGCATAAAAGTAGAATAGATATTACAAAAAGGTATGAGGCCTTGGGTAGCAAGCCCGGCAGAGAAAGTTACTGCATGTTGCTCTGCAATGCCCACGTCGAATGCTCTTTCCGGCATTTCGTTCATCATAATGTTCAGGGACGAACCCGAAGGCATGGCAGGTGTAACGCCCATTATCTTTGGATTGTTTTTGGCCAGCTCTACAATAGTATGGCCAAAAACGTCCTGATACTTTGGCGCCTGAGGAGTATCATAGACTTTCTTCCTGATCTCACCGGTCAACTTATCAAATTTGCCAGGAGCGTGCCATTTTGTTTGATCCTTCTCAGCGAGGGCGAATCCTTTACCTTTTACGGTAATACAATGCAATATTTTTGGCCCAGGAATATTTTTTAAATCCTCCAAAACGCTCACCAGATGATTCACATCGTGACCGTCTATGGGACCAAAGTACCGGAGGTTCAATGATTCAAACAAATTGCTTTGCTTCAGGAAAAAAGATTTGAGGCTGGTATCAACTTTAGAGATAATTTCCTGAGCACTGCTTCCAAATTTGCTTATTTTACCTAGTGCTTTCCAAACTTCATCCTTTAGTTTATTATATGTCTGAGAAGTAGTAATGTCAGTTAAATAATCTTTCAGCGCCCCTACATTTGGGTCGATTGACATGCAATTATCGTTGAGGATAATCAGCAGGTTTGTATTGGAAACGCCGGCATGGTTCATCGCTTCAAATGCCATCCCTCCAGTCATCGCACCATCTCCTATAACCGCAATATGCTGCTTATTTTTATCCTCGGCATATTTGGAAGCAACAGCCATCCCCAATGCAGCAGAAATAGAGGTGGACGAATGTCCTACCCCAAAGGTATCAAAAGGGCTTTCGGACCTTTTCGGGAAGCCGGAAATTCCCTTATACATCCGGTTGGTATGAAAAATATTTTTTCTGCCGGTCAAAATTTTATGCCCATAGGCCTGATGGCCCACATCCCACACCACCTGGTCGGTAGGAGTATTGAAAACATAATGTAATGCTACCGTTAATTCCACAACTCCTAAACTTGCACCAAAGTGCCCGCCATAAACCGAAACTGTATCGATTATAAATTGGCGTAATTCCTGAGAAAGCTGAACCAATTGTTTCTGATCCAGCTTTTTTAGATCATCGGGAGTGTCGATCTGAGATAAGAGATCTCCGGGCTTAATAAGCATAGTTTGAGACTTTAATACATGACAGTAACTTCCACAAAACGGGAATTGTTACGACCTGATTTTGAGGCAATTTCCCGAGACGGCGCATTCATAATCTACGAATTTAACACTTCGCACAATCGAAATTAAAGCGTAAGAAATGCCATAAGTAAAAATTGCCACAGTAAACAAAAGTACAGAAAATATTATAAATGGTGCATTAATTTAGCTATTATGTAATACCTTTGAATAGGTCATATTTAACGCACACAACTTTATTTGATCGAATTTGAGTTTCGAAATAAAACTTCCGCTGTTCGAGGGTCCTTTTGACTTGCTCCTGTTTTTTATCGAGAGGGATGAGTTGGATATTTATGACATTCCAATAGCAAAAATCACCAAAGATTTCCTTGACTATATCCATATCATGGAAAATTTAAACATTGAGGTGGCTAGTGAATTCATATTGGTTGCATCCACCCTAATGCGAATAAAGGCCAAGATGTTGTTGCCCCGACCTGTTTTAGATGATGAAGGAAACGAAATTGACCCCCGGGAGGAGTTGGTACAACACCTACTGGAGTATAAAAAATACAAATCTGTAATTGCAGAGCTAGCAGCGTTTGAAAATTCAAGGCTTGAAAAGGAGGCGCGCGGAAATCTGGTAAAAGAAATCAAGGCACTGTCTGCCATCAATAACGTAGAAGCTGAAATTCAGGACCTTGACCTCTACAAGCTATGTAAAATATTTGAAAAGGCGATGAAACGTTTTGAGGAAGCTCAAAACAAACCTACCCACAATGTTGTTCAGTATCCCTATACCATTGAAAAGCAAAAGGATTTTATTTTGGCCAGGCTGGAAGCCCATGGCAAACTTTCTTTTGAAAAAATAATAAGTTACAACCCTCAAAAGATTGCTGTTATCTACAATTTCCTCGCCATATTGGAGTTGCTACAAAACAACCTGGTGACTTTGGTCGGCGGTGATAATTTTAATAATTTTTGGATTGAGAAATTAGCAGAGGTGATTGTCAACTGATGGATCTGGATTCAAAGAAAGTACTTAAAACCCTAAATCCCAACAAGATTTGGATTCCCGTCATCATAGGACTTTCTATTGTTGTCTATCTTTTTTACAGCGATCCTGATTTAACTGCTGACAAATTAAGGCTTATTTTTGATGCAAGCGCGATCTCTATCATCGTTGCTATATTGGTAATTTTTGCCAGAGACGCTGGATATGTGTATAGAATCAGGACCCTCACCGACAAGAAACTTACCTGGACAAGCAGCATTTATGTAATTAT
>CAZHZR010000047.1:0-15804 GCA_964537095.1 uncultured Roseivirgaceae bacterium | reverse complement strand
TGAATTTCCACCTTATTCTCTTTCAATGCACCATTGTTTTTCTATGATGGGAGCTTTTTGAAGTGCTTTAAAAAGTTGAGCATCGTCGTCAAAAACCATGGTGTTGACTATTCTCGATTCGACCCACACATGAAATGCATCTACATCAAAAGGCCAGGGGCGTATACGTATTTTGCCGTCAGGTGTCTGTTTTATATGGTAGCTTGTGTTATTGGGGCCTTCGCCTATTTCCAGCATTTTTTCATCCGGCGGAATTTGGTTTTTGCACAAAATCAGAGAGACCCTGTCGCACCAGTACATTAATTTGTAAGCTTCCTTTAAACTTTTTTCACTCACTTTCAGCGCTTTCAAAAGCTGTTTTATATGTTTTTGCTGTTCATCCAGAAATTGCCGTATTTGTTTATCTTCAGAAGCTGATTGATAGAGATTTGTGAAGTGGCGCGCTATTAACATGGTTATCCAACCCGACTTAAATTTAGAGGCTTTTATCACTTCTCGCGCTTGTTTCAAATCAGGCTGCTGAAGTGTAAAATCCTTCGGAACCCCTTGTTTCGTTAAGTGGTGCCTACCATGCCAATATTGTTGATTGTCATCGTGGTCGCTTATTGCTATAAGTGTGTCTATCCATCTTTCCGGCCGTTCTTCACTACACCAATGCTGGGCCAAAGCAGCTGCTAATAAGCCGTGGGCTTTTTGATAAATAACCTCCCAACCGTTGATGGTATTGTTAACAATCATATATAGTGTCCAGGGATTTTAAGTTTGTCAATATCGGAAGCGGTCCTATTTATTCTTTTATTGTAGATGATTCCATTGTAGAGACAACGATTTTTGCATTTTTGTTTCCAGCCCCATAAAGCATAGGGAATAATGGGGTTTCCTGTCAGCGAAATAAGCGTGCTTTTTAAAAGATAATTCTTAAAAGCACTACCAGGACCAGACTGCAGAAAAAAGTGCAATGATTTCTTCAAAATCCTGAGCGAAAGCTACCGATACAAGGATGAAGGAAACAACTAACAAAATATAAAAAGCAGGCGAACTAAGGGCGGTAGCGTGGTACCAAAAACCGTGTGTGAGTTTCTTTTTCATAACGCTAATAGTTTAAAAAATGAGAACCTATATCCAATGAATCAGTACAAAGTTTATAGACCCAACATAAAATGTTGAAAAAATCAAAGATGAAGGGATGATCAATATTCAGACCAGAGAAATCTTAAATTGGTCTATGGCCTGTAGTCTCTCAAAAAACGATCATTTTTATCTTAAACAGAATGTAAATGTATCCTTTTGAGATTCTTTTATCAATCTGAAAAAATCTCTTCATAGCCAATAAATGCTAAAAATTAAGGATGCACTAAGCTTTTTACCATAATTTCTATTTTTAGTCGTTCAATAGTAATTAATTATATTGATTTAAGCATTGTCTTTCGTTACTTTGGCAATAATCTTTATTAACAGTTTAATAAGATCTGAATTAATGTCTATCATAGTTAATTCCCTCAGTAAAATTTATGGAGCTCAGAAAGCGCTGGATGAAATCTCTTTTTCTGTAAAAGAAGGAGAAATATTGGGGTTTCTCGGACCAAACGGTGCAGGTAAATCAACCACAATGAAAATTGCCACAGGATTTCTTCCACCAAGCAGTGGTTCAGTAAGAGTTGGCGATTTTGATGTGGTAGAAAAGCCGCTTGCGGTGAAAAAAATAGTGGGATATCTTCCTGAAAATAATCCCTTGTACACAGAAATGTTTGTGCATGAGTACCTGCAATTTATTGGCTCCCTGCATGCAATGACCGGAAGACGGTTAAAAGAAAGAACCCGTGAAATTATAAAATTGTGTGGACTGGAAAGAGAGCAGTTTAAGAAAATTGGCACATTGTCTAAAGGATACCGACAGCGGGTTGGACTGGCGCAGGCATTGATTCATGAGCCGCAGGTCATTATTCTGGACGAACCTACTACCGGATTAGATCCTAATCAGATCTTGGAAATACGTGAATTGATTAAGGAAGTCAGTAAAAATAAGACTGTCATTTTTTCTACCCATATTATGCAGGAGGTTCAGGCCTTATGCGACAGGGTTGTAATTATCAACAAGGGCAAAATCGTGGCCGACAAAGCGGTAGCAGCTCTCAGAAGCGACCACGTCAGGGAAAAATACATTGTCGTGGAATTCGCTCAGGACATTGACGTGCATGAGCTGGAAAATATTGAAGGCGTTGCATCGGTAAAACCATTGGGACAATGTAAATATTCAATATTGGTGGCCGGAGAAAAGGATATAAGAGGAGAAATATTTAATTTTGCATCCCGGAAGCAAATCACCCTGTTGGGGTTGTCCCAAGAAGAGAGCAATTTGGAGGATATTTTTCAGAAACTTACCAAATAGAGATTATATGAAAACCGTCCGCCGATTACTTTTAACCAAGCCAGAGTAGATGTTCAGCATATATATCAAAGAAATTAACAGCTTTTTAGATTCCTTAATTGCCTATATGGTGATCGGCGTTTTTCTCACCGCTATTGGGCTTCTGATGTGGGTTTTCCCTGAAACGAGTGTGCTTCAATATGGATTTGCAGATATGACCACGCTGTTCGCATTGGGGCCGTATGTATTTATGTTTCTGATTCCCGCCATAACGATGCGTACCTTTGCAGAGGAAAAAAAATCGGGAACCATAGAGTTGCTGATGACAAGACCTCTGACCGATTGGGATATCATTCTGGGGAAGTATCTATCGTCGCTGACTATTGTATTATTTGCCATTTTTCCTACGTTGGTTTATTTCATATCGCTGTATTTGCTGGGAAATCCTCAAGGTAACCTTGATATCGCAGGTATAGGGGGCTCCTACATCGGTTTGGCACTCCTCGGGGCCGTTTTTACCGCTATAGGTATATTTGCGTCCTCTGTTACTGAAAATCAGATCATTGCCTTTGTTATTGCAGTTTTCCTATGCTTTTTGATCTATTCAGGCTTCAGTTCGTTTGCCTCGATTAACGTCTGGGCTACATCATCCTTGTTCATAGAGCAGTTGGGAATTTTATACCACTATTCTTCCATGAGCAAAGGATTGATCGATTCGCGCGATTTGGTTTATTTTTTTAGTGTAATCATGATCATGTTACTAATTACTCATCTGAATTTAGGAAGCAGAAAATGGTAAAAGCTCGCAATAAGAGATGGGAGAGTTTGTTGAAGTTTGGGATAGCTGTGGTCATCCTTGTTCTCCTGAATATACTCGCCAACAGATATTTTTTTAGAATAGATCTTACAGAAGAGAAAAGATATACCATTACTGATGCCACCAAAGAAACGCTAAAAAACCTCGACGATGTGGTTTATGTAGAGGTGTATCTTGAAGGAAGTTTTCCGTCGGGCTTCAAGCGCCTGCAAAATGCTGTCAGGGAAATGCTGGAGGAGTTCAGAATGTATGGGGGCGGAAACATCCAATATGAATTTATCGACCCGTCTTTAGCTTCAGGCAAGGAAGCTCAGAATGAATTTTACATGAATCTTGCGGAAAAGGGAATACAGCCGACTAATCTTTTCGCAACGGAGGATGGAAAGAAGATCGAAAAGCTGATTTTTCCGGGTGCCATTATTTCTTATGGTGGCGAAGAGGCTGCCGTGATGCTCTTAAAAGGTAATCAGGCGGCTACTCCCGAGGAAAGGCTCAACCAATCGATAGAAGGTGTTGAGTATGAGCTGATCTCGGCCATAAACAAGCTGGCTAAAACCGCAAGAAAGAAAATCGCACTCGTAAAAGGACAGGGAGAACTCGATTCGCTCGAAGTTGCGGGCATGACAAACAGTTTACTGGAGTTTTATGAGGTCTTTCACGTTAATCTGCCTGAAAAATCTGATTTGAAAGACTATGATGCCATTATTATCGCCAAACCCGACACGCTGTTTTCCGAAGAAGATAAATATAAGATCGATCAGTTTATAATGACTGGTGGGAAAGCGATGTTTTTTATAGAATCGATGCGAGTAAATATGGACAGTGCCGGAAATGAGGGAACGCTGGCCTTTCCTTATCAGCTAAATCTGGAAGATATGCTCTTCAAGTATGGCGTTAGGATTAATGCCAACCTGATCCAGGATTTAAATTCCGGTGCGCATCCAGTTGTTACGGGTTTTATGGGAGATCAGCCTCAAATTAGGGTGTTGCCATGGCCTTACTATCCCATTATAAATCAATTTGGCGATCATCCAATCGTCAAAAATATGGATGCTGTTTACAGTCGCTTTGTAAGTACTATTGATACGGTGAGGGCAGATGGTATACAAAAAACTCCTCTTTTCTACACCTCTCAATATTCGCGGATACTCGCAGCACCCGTGCTGGTGAGCCTTAATAGCATGCGAACAGATGTGGTTCCGGAAAACTTCACGAAGGGGCCTCTTCCTGTCGCTTATCTATTATCAGGCTCTTTTACCTCTTTGTATAGAAACAGGCTAATTCCCGCGCGATTTGACAAGAATGAATTTATTGAACAAGGATCTCCCTCCAACATTTTGGTGGTTGCAGATGGCGATTTTGTGCGAAATGAAATAGACTACCAAAATGGAAGCCCTTACCATCTAGGCTTTGATCCTTATATGAATGTGACTTTTGCTAACGAAGACTTTCTTTTAAATGCAATGGCTTATTTGCTGGAAGGAGAGGGGATAATTACCGCCAGGGCGAAAGAAATTAAAATACGGCCTCTCGACAGGCTGCGTATTGAGGGAGAAAAATTCAAATGGCAATTGATTAATCTAATTCTTCCAGTCATTGTGATAATTTTATATGGCGTAGCGAGGTATTACTATCGCAAAGCGAAATACGCAACCGGCAAGCAAAGTGAAGAAGCTTAAATTCTATATTTTAGTTGTGGTATTGATCGGCCTGGTCGCTGTCACTTATTGGTTATTAAACCAAGGTGAGCCCGCCTCGAATAGTCAGCGCAGTATCAGTTTTAAAATTCCAGCTACTGCAAATCCAGATTCTATCGTTTTAGAAAGTCAGCAGTCTACAAACATCCTGGTGTCCAGAAACCAGCGGCTTTATTTCAACGGTAGCTACGAAGTAAAGCCGGCGCTTGAAGAAGCGTTCTGGATAATTTTGAAACAATTGGAGGCCAAGAGACCGGTTTCAAAAAAGCAATATTCAGATATCCTTGCTGCTATGGATACCGCAGGAGTAAATGTGCATGTTTTCGAATCGGGTGTGCTTTTGAAAAACTTCAAAATTTGGGGAGACAAAGAAAAGAAGGCTACCTATATGATGGAGCCGGGGAAAAATGACATTTATCTTATCTCAATTCCTGGTCATTCTACCTACCTGGCTGGTATATTTTTCTATGAAGAGAACGACTGGCGAAAGAATTCCCTCTTTGAGAGCACCTGGAGAAGCTTGAGAAAGCTCGATGTTCAATTTCCAAAAGCTCCTTCCGGAGACTTTAGTCTGGAGTTCGGTGCGGATTTCTTTTTTATTCCCGGATTGGAGGCTTTTGATACCTTGGTGGTTTTGGATTACCTCGAAACGTTTAGCAATGTCAGGATCATCAGGTTTTTGCCTGGTCAGCCAAAATTGCTGGACAGTCTTGAAAATGCAGCGCCGGACCTTTTGATAAATATCGATGATCTGGATGCCGTTCATTCTAATTTGTTGCATTTTTATTCCGGCGATGCATTATTACAGCAGAATCAGGTAATGGTGGTGGGAAAGGAGAGAGAAGTAGGAGTAATTTCCAGGGAAAGCTTTCAGCAGATTGCCCGGCAAAAATCGCACTTTTCTTACACAGGTTCTAAAAAATAGAAAAGTGTGAAATGTTTTTTCGTTCTGCCCTAATTTTGATTTTTATTTTTAACTTTACCAGGCTTAAAAATCCATATTTCATTTTGAGCTCTAGTATCATTTTTGTTTTAAATATGAATGATATTAAGAAGGATTAGCAAATAAAAATAGAGGAGTTAACTTTAATTGTTACTTTTATACATCAATGGCAATTTAGCTTAGTCATCATTTGCTATTATTGCGCAGATTCTTTTAAGAGGTATAAATTGTTTCGTTCGTTCACAGATTATATCTGGCATAATAAAATAAAAATAACAGATAAAATAGTCATAAGCCGAAGCATATCCACCGAGATGAATATTGGGTGTAGATGCGACAGTTTTTGGTTCTAAGAGTATTAGATTATTCTATCTGGCAATTAAAAACAAATATATACAGATGAAATTTATTGTTTCTTCGTCAGCCTTGCTGAAGCAGCTTTCCGGTATCAATGGTGTAATCACTACAAATCCTGTAGTGCCTATTCTTGAAAACTTTTTGTTT
This sequence comes from uncultured Roseivirgaceae bacterium, assembly GCA_964537095.1. GTDB lineage: Bacteria > Bacteroidota > Bacteroidia > Cytophagales > Cyclobacteriaceae > CAMPJM01. The sequence continues at coordinate 9,475 of CAZHZR010000047.1, read as the reverse complement.
GAAATCCTTGATGGTAAATTGACTATCACAGCTTCTGATTTGCAAACCTCCATGATTACTGAGTTGGATGTAGAAGCAAGAGATAGTGGAAGCATAGCTGTACCGGCAAGAATACTGCTGGAAACATTGAAAAACCTGCCTGAGCAACCCGTTACTTTTTCAATTGATGAAGAGACTTATAGCATTGAAATCAGTTCAGACAATGGCCGTTATAAACTGTCCGGAGAAAACGCTACGGATTTCCCGAAGGTTCCGGTGGTGTCTGATGCGGATGCCGTCAACATGTCGTCTGACATACTAGCAAGTGCTATTAACAACACTATATTTGCTACAAGCAGTGATGAGTTACGTCCGGCGATGACTGGTGTTTATATGAACCTGACCGGAACGAATATTACATTTGTTGCTACCGATGGGCACCGACTCATTCGTTACCGGCGTGTAGACGTAGCTTCAGAAACGGACAGCGCGATTATTATTCCTCGCAAAGCCCTTAACTTGCTAAAAGCAACGCTTCCTGCCTCTGTAACCAATGTAAGTATAGAGTTCAATACCTCAAACGCGTTCTTTAAGTTTGGGAATGTGCAGATGATTTGCCGACTTATAGATGAACGTTTTCCGGATTATGAAAACGTAATTCCTGGTAATAATGACAATCACATGACCATCAGCAGGACGGAGTTCTTAAGTTCTTTAAAACGAATAGCTATCTATGCAAACAAAACCACCCACCAGGTGAGATTGAAAATTGCAGGAAGTGAACTGCAAATTTCTGCTGAGGACCTTGACTTTTCTAATGAAGCCAACGAACGACTGTCGTGTGAGCATGATGGTGAAGATATAGAAATTGGGTTCAACGCCAAGTTCCTTATAGAAATGCTTAACAATTTAGATGCGAAGGAAGTGGAAATTCAGCTTTCCGCACCCAATAGGGCGGGTCTTATTGTGCCGGTTGAGAAGGACGATAACGAGGATATCCTGTTGCTGGTAATGCCTGTAATGTTGAACAATTACGCCTAGTATTCCCAAAAAGAAGTACTATTGCTGCTGCCATAAGAAACGAGCATCGCAAACCGTTCTTCCTCATTATTTATAAAATATGGAGCTTTTATGGCTCCTTTTTTGTTGAAGACAGAGTAGTTTTTAAGGATAAATACCTTACAAAAAGTATGGAAAAGATTATTGATCTGGTGCTATCACCGGAAGAGGCATTCACGGAAACCTTGTTTGAGCAAATTGTGCTGCAAAAACTGGGCTGGAATAAAGACGATGCCGTAGTAAGGCCATTGAAAAGATCTATTGATGCGCGATCAAGGAATGTTAAAGTAAACATCAAGGCTGCCGCATACTACAAAGAGCCGCCTCCCCCAATCATCAGTTATGCAAAGGATTTTCCGGCTGTCCATGACCGTCCCCGGGTGGTTATTGTAGGCGCTGGCCCGGCGGGACTATTCGCTGGTTTGCGCTGTATAGAGTTGGGGTTAAAACCTATTGTTCTGGAAAGAGGAAAGGATGTGCGAAACCGTAGAAGGGATTTGGCGGCTATCAACAGGGAGCATATCGTAAATCCTGAATCCAATTACTGTTTTGGTGAAGGCGGTGCCGGTACATTTTCTGATGGAAAGTTGTACACACGTTCCAAGAAACGGGGTGATGTAAAGCGTATTCTTGAGATTTTGGTAGCCCATGGCGCCACTGAAGATATTCTGGTGGATGCGCATCCCCATATCGGTACAAATAAATTACCCAAAATACTCACGGCTATCAGAGAAAGCATATTGCAGGCTGGGGGAGAGGTCATCTTCGATACTAAGGTTACTGACTTCATTATTCAAAATAATGAAATGACGGGAGTGATAGATGCAAATGCTAACAAAATTGAGGGGATTGGAGTGATTTTAGCGACTGGTCATTCTGCGAGAGATATTTTTACAATACTTCACGAGAAAGGAGTATTTATTGAATCAAAACCCTTTGCTTTGGGCGTTCGGATTGAACATCCGCAATCCCTTATCGATAAGATCCAATATAATTTGACCAACCGGGGAGAATTCCTGCCGGCATCTTCGTATGCACTGGTGAGCCAAATTCCGTATGAAGGTGTGGCGAAAGGTGTTTTCTCGTTTTGCATGTGTCCCGGTGGATTCATAGTGCCGTCTGCCACCAGTCCTGGAGAAGTGGTGGTCAATGGAATGAGTCCTTCCAGGAGAGATTCGCGCTATGCGAACTCCGGAATTGTGGTGGCTGTAGACAATGAAGACCTTCCGGATTACCGCCAATTTGGTCCTTTGGCTGCGTTAGAGTTTCAGAAGGCGATTGAGCAGAAAGCCTGCGAGCTTGCCGGTGGCACCCAGGCTGCTCCCGCGCAAAAAATGGTTGATTTTGTAGAGCGGAAGCTATCCTCCTCATTGAACGAGACGTCCTACCAACCCGGACTGCACAGTGTAGACCTTTATGGGGTGCTACCGCCTTTTATCAGCCACAGGCTTAGAGAAGGTTTTAAAGCATTCGGGAGAAAGATGCATGGGTTCCTCACCAATGAAGCGCAAATAGTTGGGGTTGAGAGCAGAACCTCTTCCCCTGTGAAAGTTCCCCGCAACAAGGAAACTTATGAGCATGTGCAAATAAAAAGACTTTTTCCATGTGGCGAAGGCGCCGGATACGCAGGTGGGATTGTCTCTGCGGCCATGGACGGCGAACGCTGTGCAGAAAAGTTAGGAATTTTGCATGCGGGGGTGACAATTTCAGATTAAATTTGTTGTACTGTTAAGGTTTTTGGTTCAACTCCTTTTTTTTGGGGTTGGTATTTTAAATTTAAACATCACGGATATGAAAAAGACGGTAGTAGTAGGTGCATCTGATAATCCTGGAAGATTTGCATACAGGGCAGCTCACATGTTAAAGGAGTATGGTCATGAGATAGTACCTGTAGGTATAAAAAAAGGAGAGGTTGCAGGCAAGGAAATTCTTCATTTGAATGATAGTCCTGTTATTGAGGATGTTGACACTGTTACCATGTATGTTGGTTCTAAAAATCAGGAGTCCTGGTATGATTTTATTCTCAACCTGAAGCCCAAGCGGATAATTTTTAACCCTGGCACTGAAAATTACGAATTCGAAAAAAGAGCAAAAGAGCAGGGGGTTGAAACAGTAGAAGGTTGTACTTTGGTAATGCTTGGCACCCGGCAATATTGATCATAGCCATCAATTCTTTAAGGCTATACTATTAAAAAACTGTATCAATGGATTATGTACAAATGATTGGCGTTGCTGCTGGCGCGCTTACTACCATAGCATTCTTACCCCAGGTAATTAAAACATGGAGAAGCAGGTCAGCCAAAGGGCTGTCATTGGGCATGTTTTCCATATTTTGTACCGGGGTTTCCCTATGGTTGGTATATGGGTTTTTAGTCGGTGACCTCCCTATTATTTTAGCCAATTTGGTTACCTTGGTCTTATCAATTACGCTATTAGTCTTCAAATTTACTTTTAAAGACTAAGTCAATCCGAAGCGTGAAAGTGCTATTTCCTGGGTTCAGTTCCAGGGAAACTTTCCGGATAGGATTTGTTAAGGATTTTTGTTTTAGGAATTTAAATAATGCAATTTTTTTACATCAGGAATTTCCACCCAATTCCTGATCTTACAACTCCTCCGTGTATGTAATATTAAGCCCCTTAAAATTGAAATTTATGCCCTTAAAAATGGTGTAAAAACCATTAAATTGTTGTATTTTTGTTTCTTTGGGTTGATTTCTGAATATAATCAAACTGTCTTCCAACAATTGCTGATTGCTTTTGAAATTCAGGCAATTCGTTAACCGGAAAAAGTGTAATTTAAATAATATGACTGAAAGGAAAGTGCAAAATTTGAATGAATATTCTGCCGTGAATATTCAGGTGTTAGAAGGTTTAGAAGCAGTTAGGAAAAGACCTGCTATGTACATCGGTGACATTGGGAACAAAGGATTTCACCATATGATCTGGGAAGTCGTCGATAACTCTATTGACGAGGCCATGGCAGGCTATTGTGATGAGATAAAAGTTGAGATTAACGAGGACAATTCTATCACAGTAAGTGACAATGGAAGGGGTATCCCCGTCGATATACACGTGAAGGAAAACCGTTCTGCGCTTGAAGTTGTAATGACCGTACTGCATGCGGGCGGTAAATTTGATAAAGATACCTATAAGGTTTCAGGAGGATTGCATGGGGTAGGTGTATCGTGTGTGAACGCACTAAGCTCAGATATGAAGGTAACGGTTCATAGCAGAGATGGTAAAATTTACCAGCAGGAGTATCAAAAGGGGGTTCCACTGTATGATGTAAAACCTGTAGGAGAAACTGATACAACAGGTACTATCGTTCGGTTCATGCCAGACAATAGTATATTCACCGTTAGCGAATTTAATTACGAGACAATAGCATCCAGGATGCGGGAATTGTCATTCCTCAATGCAGGGATCAAAATTGTACTTACAGATTACAGAGACAAAGACGATGAGGGTAATTTTATTACTGAAGAATTTCTTTCTGAAGGCGGGCTTAAAGAGTTTGTTATCTATTTGGATAGCACAAGGGAGAAATTAATTCCCGAACCCATTTACATTGAAGGTGAAAAAGGAGGAGTTCCAGTACAGGTAGCCCTTAACTACAATACATCCTACTCGGAAAATGTAGTTTCTTATGTAAACAACATCAACACCATAGAAGGTGGTACGCACGTTTCAGGATTCAGACGTGCCCTCACCAGAACATTAAAGTCATATGCCGATAAGTCAGGGTTGCTGGACAAGGTGAAATTGGAAATAAGCGGCGATGATTTCCGGGAAGGCTTGACAGCTGTGATATCTGTGAAAGTTGCAGAGCCGCAGTTCGAAGGGCAGACCAAGACCAAACTGGGCAACTCTGATGTGATGGGTGCCGTAGACGGGGCGGTAAGTGAAGTGCTACAATATTATCTTGAAGAAAACCCACGCGAGGCCAAGCAAATAGTTGCTAAAGTAGTTTTGGCAGCACAAGCCCGGCATGCCGCAAAAAAGGCGCGGGAAATGGTGCAGCGTAAGAATGTGATGGGGGGAACCGGACTTCCCGGTAAGCTTGCTGACTGTTCTGACAATGATCCCGCCGTATGTGAACTATACCTCGTAGAGGGTGATTCTGCCGGTGGATCTGCAAAACAAGGAAGAGACAGGAAATTTCAGGCGATACTACCGCTTAGAGGTAAAATTCTAAATGTGGAAAAAGCGCAGGAGCATAGAATATATGAAAACGAGGAGATAAAGAACATTATCACGGCGCTTGGAGTAAGCTTCGGTACCCCTGAGGATGAAAAGGCCTTGAACATGATTAAGTTGCGTTATCACAAAGTGATCATCATGACAGATGCGGACGTGGACGGTAGCCATATACGAACCCTCATCCTGACCTTTTTCTTTAGGTATATGCGAGATCTTATTGACAAAGGTTACCTTTATATCGCCCTGCCTCCCTTTTATCTCGTAAAAAGAGGCAAGGAAGAAAGATATTGCTGGACAGAGGAGCAAAGGGTTGCAGCCATAAGAGAGATAGCTCCTGAAGGCAAAGAAGATTCTGTAAGTGTGCAGCGTTATAAAGGTTTGGGAGAGATGAATCCCGAGCAGTTATGGTCCACTACCATGGATCCGGAAAGCAGGAATCTTAAACTTGTTACCGTTGAATCTGCAGCTGAGGCTGATCATTTGTTTTCTATGTTGATGGGAGATGAGGTGGCGCCAAGAAGAGCGTTTATTGAAAAGAATGCCAAATACGCCAAAATTGATGTTTAGAAGAGCACTTTAATATAAATTAGAAAAGGGTTCTTTGTTTTAGAACCCTTTTTTAATGCCTTTGTCGTACGGTTTTGCTTTTTTACATAATTGCGGTTAAATTAAAAGTCATTTTTTGTAGCCAACGTATGTGTTCATGGTTTAGATTACATTGTTTGGAATAGGAATTTCCCAAAAAAGCTTGATCTTATCAGTAGCTGAGAAATAGGAAGCACCTGGTTTTGGCGGGAGTCATCGCTAAAAATGCACTTGCAGGTTTAGGGTCTTCCTGAATTTTTAACCGTTTTAATAGATTACCCGATTTTTAAATTGTTGTTGTATGTTAGCAAAGGAAAGAATTTCGTCATTAATTGAACAAAGTAATTACATCAGCCGTGACCTGAGCTGGCTTAAGTTTAATGATAGAGTGCTGGACCAGGCGAAACATGCTGATCGGAACCTCTTCGAACGGTTGAAGTTTCTGGCCATTACAGCCTCAAATCTTGATGAATTTTTCATTATCCGCGTAGGTAGTCTTTACAATTATATTGATTATGGTAAGGAAAGGGTTGACTATTCAGGTCTGAGAGAAATGCCCTTTCGGAAAAAACTTCTTTCTGAAGTTCATAATTTTATCAATGACCAGAATAATCATTTTAAAACCGAGTTACGACCACAATTTGAAGAAAATGGCTTCGTAATTTCGAAGATGGAGGAATTGACGAAAGTTGAGCAAAAAAGGGTCAAAGACTATTTTAAGCGGACCATTTACCCCATGCTTACTCCAATGGTTTTTGATAGCTACCATACTTTTCCTGTGTTGATGAATAAGTTTCTGATCTTTGCGGTAGTTACGAAAAACGTAGAAGAAAAAAAGGACTTAAAGAAGCTCTCTTTTATCCAGATTCCCCAGAATTTGCCCCGTTTCTATGAAATTGAAAGAGAGGATAAAATTATTTTTGTGCCCATTGAAGAGGTAATCAGGCACAACATCCATAGGCTTTTTCGAAATATTGATATCCTTGCTATTGACCTTTTCCGCATCACCAGGAATGGAGACTTTACCCTGGAAGAAAGTGACGATATAGAAGCTAATTTTCTGGAGGAAATTAAACGAAAGCTGAAAACCAGAAAAACTGGAAGGGTCGTTAGGATCGAGGTAGAGCATGATTACAACAGGTGGATGATGAAGCTGTTGAAGGGAAGGTGGGAGCTTGATGAGGACAATATTTTTAAAGTAGATGCCGAAAGCCTGATGGACTATACAGGCCTTTGGCAGATAATTAATCACCACGAATTTAAAAACACTGTTCCCGGAACTCCGGAACCGGTCGCGCCACTAACATATCCGGCAGATAACCGGGAGGATATTTTTGAGGTGCTGAAAACCAGGGATATTTTGCTTCATCAGCCCTACAATAGTATGGAATCTTTGCTCGAGCTGATCGAAAAGGCTGCTGAGGATCCGGGCGTCCTGGCCATCAAAATGACCATTTACCGATTGGCAAAGGACAGCAGGGTTACCAACGCACTGGTAAAAGCGGCTGAGGATGGTAAACACGTTTCCGTGTTATTTGAAGTGAAGGCCAGGTTTGATGAAGAAAACAATATCAGAGAAGCAAAACGGCTGCAGCAAGCCGGATGCTTTGTTATTTACGGAATCAGTAGTGTAAAAACCCACACCAAATTGCTCCTTATAGTGAGGAAGGAAGGCAATAAGGTGACGAGCTTTGTACACATGTCCAGCGGCAACTATAATGAGCAAACGGCAAGATTGTATACCGATTTGGGACTGATGAGCACCAATAGTATCTATGCGCAGGATGTTTCGGAATTTTTCAATGTAATTACGGGACATTCAAATCCGCACATTTATAAGTATCTGATCACGGCTCCTGGCGATATGCGACAGCAACTGATTGATCTGATCAATATAGAAGCTGAGAACGCTAAAAATGGTCTTCCCTCAGGGATAGTGATTAAAATTAATTCACTGGAAGACCGGGAGGTGATCGATGAACTATATAAAGCATCGCAGGTTGGTGTGCCGGTTAAATTAATTGTAAGGGGTATTTGCTGTTTAAGACCTGGCAGAAAAGGGCTGAGCGAGAACATAACTGTAAGTTCTATCGTGGGAGAGTTTCTGGAGCATTCGAGAATGTTTTATTTTCATAATAATAATGACCCCAAAGTGTATGGTGGCAGTGCAGACATCATGGTAAGGAGCTTCGAACGAAGGTTGGAATCCTTGTTTTTGATAGTTGATGAAACGATAAAACAACAGGCCATTAACATCCTGGTGTATAACCTCAGAGACAATGTGAATGCTTATTCGATGTTGGAGAACGGGAATTATGTTAAAAAGGAGATCGGAGACGAGCAACCTTTTAATATCCATAAGGAATTCTTTAGAATAAAATTGGAAGACATTAAGGACGCAAAACTTTTTTAGAAAAGGAAATTTCTCTATACCTCACCAAAATTGATCTGAAAGTCGGTGAACTTCATAGGAATTGAATTAACCGACTGGTTTTTTTATTGCTTCTTTCTTCTGTTTTTTGAGGGTTTTTTCATATAAGTCATGCATCATCCCATCTTTTAGCCCTACATCCGGCACTATTATATTTCTGGATTTCGCCGCTTTCATCACCGCCAGGTAAATTTCCGACGCAGGCATTATTACGTCCGCTCTATCGTGGTTGAGCTGCAATACGTTTACCCGTTCTTCAAATGTATATCCTGACAAAAAATGTCTTATTTCTTCTATTTTTTTGAGCGGTAACGGTTTGTTAATTTTCGTTTTTGCCAGGTCAAATATCTTATTGATGTTTCCTCCTGTTCCAATTGAGGTGATAACGCCGAATTCTTTCTTCACGTTTTCTTTCACCCAGGCTTCCATATTCTTCCAGATGACAGGGCTATCAAAATGTTCTAACCGCCGTACAGACCCAATTTTGAAGGAACGGGCATTGATTTTTTCCCTTTTATGATACAGATTCAGTTCAGTAGAACCTCCCCCCACGTCAATATGCAGGTATGTCTTGTCGTCAATATAGGATGATATGGCTTTGTTGATGAGTTCTGCTTCTTTATTACCATCTATTATTTTGATGTCCAAGCCTATTTCATTTAAAACCCTGCTCGCAATAACCTGTCCGTTTTTTGCTTCCCTCATTGCCGATGTAGCACACACCATCGCACTGTCGACCTCGAAAAGATCTATTAAGATCTTAAAAGACTGCATGAGTCGCACAAATTTCTCTTCGTTTACCGGGCTGATTGTTTTCGATCTAAAAACATCATGTCCCAGTCTTAAAGGGAAACGAACGTATTCGATTTTTTTAAAAGTAACTTTTTCCTGATAGGTAAGAACATTGGTGATCTGTAAGCGAATTGCGTTTGAACCGATATCTACTGCTGCTAATTTCAAATTCGTTTATTTTTCAGAATGATAAATGTAATAACCAAACAATGAGAAGGTTAGGTTTTATTTAGAGACGTCTCTGCCGGGAAAATATAATTATCCTTTCCTATTCCAACCATTACATTGCCACAGGTGTCCTAATATTAACTTTTATAAGTAAATATATAACTATATTTTGACTAGAATCTAATTCTAAAATTAGTAATAATCAATGAAAAAAAGTCCAGCATTGTTGAAAAACAGGAATAAAATTGCTTCTTTCCACAT
>CAZHZR010000046.1:12445-15971 GCA_964537095.1 uncultured Roseivirgaceae bacterium | reverse complement strand
AAAGCTGGAAGAGGACCTGAAACATAAAACCTTTTCTGAAACCGATTTGCGGGATAGTCTTATCGAAGCACAGGCTGAATCAAGAAACCTGCAGGAAAAGCTGGAGAATCAGAAAAGCGATATTTCGAAGCTCCACCAACAAATGACCGCTCAGTTTGAAAATATGGCGCGGCAGATTATGGATCAGAATGCGAAGAGTTTTTCAACCCTGCAGCAGGAGCGAATAGGCTTAATCCTGAATCCTCTGAAAGAAAAAATTGCTGCCTTTGAAAAGAAAGTAGAGGATACTTATCAGCAGCAGACTTTACAAAGTGGCTTGCTAAAGCATGAAATAAAGCAACTGGCCTCCCTGAATTTACAAATGAGCGAGGATGCCAAAAACCTTACCATGGCACTCAAAGGCGATAACAAAGTGCAGGGCAACTGGGGCGAAATTGTACTGGAGCGGGTACTGGAAGGTTCGGGTCTTAAAAAAGACGTGGAATATATCATCCAAGGGTCGGCCATGCAACTAAAAGATCAGGAAGGAAAACACCTGAAACCGGATGTAATTGTGTTGCTGCCCGAGGAAAAGCATATTGTTATTGATGCGAAGGCTTCTCTAAAAGCTTATGAAGCTTATGCTCATTGCGAAGACCTTGAGGAACAACAGCGTTGCCTGCAACAGCACATCTTTTCTATTAAAAACCATGTGCGGCTCCTGAGCGAAAAATACTACCAACAAGCGGCGGGATTGAATACACCTGATTTTGTGATCATGTTCCTTCCCATTGAAGCCTCCTTTTCAGCAGCTTTAAGATCGGATAATGGCGATATTTTTAATTATGCCTGGGAACGGAAAATCGTAATCGTAAGCCCGACAACCTTACTGGCTACACTGAAAACGGTCGCTTCTATCTGGAAGAATGAAAAGCAAAATAGAAATGCCTTAAAAATAGCAGAAGAGAGTGGCAGGCTGTATGATAAGTTTCATGCTTTTGTAGGCGACATGGAGAAAGTAGGCAAAGGCATACAGACCAGTCAGAGTGCCTATGATGAGGCTATGAAAAAGCTCACATTAGGAAAGGGGAATTTGATCACCAGGGCCGAAAAACTCAAGATAATGGGCGTTAATGCAAAGAAATCGCTTAAATTAAACGGCCTTTCATTAGAAGAAGAAATGGAAGCGTCTGATTTAAACAATCCTGCTTCAGACATAGAAGATAAACAATAGAATGATAAGCAAAATCATGACAAGGTACATCAAGGCATCTACCTGAATATATTTTTGCCATTTGTTAAAGTTTTCTTTCAGCTTTTTCACGTTGTATAATGCATTTTTTCACGCAAAGATCGGGAAGCTTTTGCGCAAAGAAGGTAAGTGTTAATTGATTTGTACTTTGGATTAAATCTACATCGCAGCGTTTTTGAGGGATTCTATCTTTAGTTTAAGAAAAGGCATCTACTTTTCTGATGGTGCAAAGGTATTGATTTTTAATATACTGAGCTACAAATGTGCTATTCCCGACCTTCGCAGACAGGTATTCCGGATCTTCGCTTCGTCAGGAATGATGCATATTTTGCTGAGGATTACAAACGGTTTCCCAACGCATAAAATTCTGATTAATCACAATTCACAAATTCACAAATCAATACATCAGACATCAGCAAATTATCCCCTTGGCTTTTTAAGCATTCTTTGCTTAATTTACATCTATGACAAGAAAATGGGCTCCAAAGCCGCTGCCACTTGATGAGGATATTACCAGCTTATCCAAAGAGATCAACGTAAATCCCTGCTTAGCATCTATTTTAGTCCAGAGAGGTATTAAAACTTTCGATGAAGCAAAGATTTTTTTCCGGCCTTCGTTGGCGCACCTCCACGACCCCTTCCTGATGAAGGACATGGACAAAGCCGTCGCGAGATTAAAAGTAGCCATAGATGAGGATCAAAAAATCATGATTTACGGCGACTATGATGTAGATGGCACCACTTCTGTTGCTTTGGTCTTTGGATTCCTCAGTAAAATCTATACAAACATTGAATATTATATTCCTGATCGCTACACCGAAGGATATGGTGTGTCGCTACAGGGAATAGAATATGCAGCGAAAGCACAGGTGAAATTGATCATCAGCCTGGATTGTGGCATTAAGGCAGTAGACAAAATTGGATTAGCCCAGGAAAAAGGCATTGATTTTATCGTGTGCGACCACCACAGACCAGGAGAAATCTTACCTCCGGCAGTAGCAGTGCTCGATCCAAAAAGGAAAGATTGCGAGTATCCATACAAAGAACTTTCAGGATGTGGCGTAGGCTATAAACTTCTCGAAGCTTTTTGCATCCATCAGCAATTGGACAAAAGTGATCTTTTGAATTACATTGACCTTGTGGCGGTGAGTATCGCTTCTGATATTGTGCCGATAACCGGAGAAAACCGGGCAATGGCATATTTTGGGCTTAAAAAATTGAACAGCAATCCTTTACCAGGTCTAAAGGCATTGATGGAGCTCGGTGGTCTAAAAGAAAATATGGACATTACGTCCATTGTTTTTGGTATAGGCCCACGAATCAATGCAGCAGGAAGGATTGACCACGCAAAATATGCGGTGAAGCTACTTTTAGCGGAAGATCCCAAAGAAGCTGAAGCGCTGGCAATCCCCATCAACAAAAACAATATCCATCGCAAAGATGTAGACAGCAATATTACCCTGGAAGCACTGGCCATGATAGAGGAGGATCTTTTGACGAAAGAAGCCAAAAGCACCGTTCTTTTTAAAAACGACTGGCATAAAGGGGTGATCGGTATTGTCGCCTCCCGTTGCATAGAGAAATATTACCGGCCCACCATTATTCTTACTGAATCCAACAACAAAGCCACCGGTTCGGCACGGTCTGTGTTAGGATTTGATGTGTATGATGCCATTTCCGAATGCTCGGATTTACTGGAGCAGTTTGGAGGCCATATGTACGCAGCAGGGTTAACGATGGAACTCGACAAAGTACCGGCTTTTAAAGAACGGTTTGAAGAGGTAGTTTGCAGAAAAATTAAAGAAGAGCATTTGATTCCTCAGATTGAGGTGGATCAATGCATCGACTTACACTGTATCAACTTTAAGTTTTATGAAATATTGAAACAAATGGCGCCGTTTGGACCGGGAAATATGCATCCTGTATTTATTACAGAAAATGTCTATGCTGCCTCAAGGCCGCAGATTTTAAAGGAGGAACACCTTAAAATTTCTATAAAGCAGGAAGGCACTAACCATAAAATGGATGCCATAGGGTTTAAGATGGCGGAGTATTTTCCCATGATAAGTAGCGGAATGCGTTTTAAAATTGCTTATTGTATAGAGGAAAACAATTACAGAGGAAACCGAACCCTGCAGCTTGTACTTAAAGATATTAAGTTCGAATAGCGTTTCCATTGGGGATGAAAGTGATGTGATGCGAACGGAAAGCATGCCAGCATCGAAAACAGTAGAAAGACAAATAGATGATTTTACGAGCAGAAAATTTAGTTAAGAAATACAAGAAAAGAACGGT
>CAZHZR010000046.1:0-12345 GCA_964537095.1 uncultured Roseivirgaceae bacterium | reverse complement strand
CCATTTCCCAAATAGAAGTTTTTAATAAGCATGCTTGCCTTTTACACCGCAGGAAATGATAATATTGCGTTACTTTTATTATATACTACCTGAAGAATTATATGGAGATAATTAATTCAATTTTGACCTGGGTGATGAAGAAACGCATTCATGAGGTAGAGCTTTTTATGAAGTATCCGCATGAAGTCCAGAAGGAAGTTCTGTCGAAGTTGATTTCTACCGCAAAACATACGGAGTTTGGGAAAAAATATGATTTTGAGTCTATCAAGACGCTAAAAGATTTTCGGGAACGGGTGCCCCTGGCGAATTATGAAACTTTGTTCCCTTACATTGAGCGACTCATGAAGGGGGAGCAAAAAGTGTTGTGGCCTTCAGATATAAAGTGGTTTGCCAAATCTTCAGGAACCACAGCCGCGAGAAGCAAGTTTATTCCTGTAAGTCAAGAGGCTTTGGACGACTGCCATTACAAAGGTGGAAAAGATATGATATCCATCTATGTCAACAATCATCCGGAAACCAAGGTTTTTGCCGGGAAGACGCTGGCGATTGGTGGAAGTCATCAGATCAATACGCTGGATAAAAATTCAAATTCTCAATATGGCGATGTTTCTGCCGTCATTATGAAAAACCTTCCGTTTTGGGCCCAGATGACGCGTACTCCCAGTTTGGAAACGGCTCTTATGGAGAATTGGGATGAAAAGGTGACAAAAATGGCCAAAGAAACAGCGACAGAAAACGTCACCAATATTACCGGCATTCCAACTTATACCATTGTACTGATAGAGCAAATATTGAAAGACACCGGCGCCTCTAATATCTTGGAGGTTTGGCCAAACCTTGAGCTTTTTGTACACGGCGCAGTCGCCTTTACACCCTATAGAGAATTATTCAAAAAATTAATTCCAAGCGCTGGAATGAGGTATCTGGAGACCTATAATGCCACAGAAGGATTTTTTGGAATTCAAGACCGGCCGGGTTCCGATGATATGCTATTAATGCTTGACTATGGAGTATTCTATGAGTTTATTCCCATGGAAACTTTTAATGATGATGAGCCCAAGGTCATAGGACTGGAAGAGGTGGAAATTGGAAAAAATTACGCCTTGGTCATTTCAACCAATGCGGGCTTATGGCGATATGTTATTGGTGATACAGTTAAATTTACAACACTAGCTCCTTACAGAATTAAAATATCAGGCAGAACAAAACATTTTATCAACGCTTTTGGGGAGGAAATAGTGATAGAAAACGCGGAACAGGCAATCGCAAAGGCCTGTGAGGCAACGAGGGCAACGATTTCAAATTTCACGGCCGGTCCACAGTATTTTGGGGAGACTCAAAAGGCTTGCCACGAATGGGTGATAGAATTTGCTGAAAAGCCGGAAAACTTAGATACTTTCAAAAAAGTCCTGGACGATACGCTAAGAAATGTGAACTCAGATTATGATGCCAAACGGAATAATGATCTGGCATTGAAAGCACCTATGATCCATGATGTGCCTGTGGGCACATTTTACGCCTGGATGAAAAAGAGAGGGAAGTTAGGAGGGCAGAACAAAGTACCAAGGCTCGCAAATAACAGAGACTACCTGGATGACATCCTAAAAATGTTGGAAAGATAATCTCGCCTTCTTATTCCCACCTAAGGAGGCATTCGTGGCGTATACTGCATCAGAACTCAACCCACATTGAAAAAGCATTCGCTTTGCTTAAATGGCCACATATCCCTGGTTTAAATTTAATCGCACATTTTACTTTCAAACGAAAGTATCTCCGAAGAATTCAGGCGCGGTTTCGACAGGTTTTGCCACCCTTCCAGTACTAAGAAGATATTAGCAAGAGCAAAAGAAGGCGAAATATTTTAAATTGCATTTTTCCAATATTGTAGTATTTGATCGAAATGGTTGGTTATTTAAATATTAATTAATTATTAAAAAATCAAGCGCAATTTCAACACGCTTTCTATCAAATCTTACACTTGCAAACCACTTGAATCTAATAAGTTAGGCGAAAATTGTTCAATAACTTTTAAATAAAAAAATGATTTTGAAGCCTATTATATAATGACAATTTTTTTAAATATTAGTGCCATCAATTAATTTAAAGAGATACCGACACAGTCGTTTATACAAAATAAAGAATTCAAAATGTCAAACAAAACTTTTCCACATTTCAGAAAAGTTATCCACACACTTTTTTAAATATAACATAACAACCTATTTATCAGCACTTTATAATAAAAATTCAGAAAATATTTTCTGTGGATAAGTACAAATAAAAATATATTTTAAAAAAATCGCTGAATTTTAACTCAAATTTTTTTAAAGCAGCGTCTCAAAGCCGGCTTGATCCAACTTCTTCTAAAAATTTTAGTAACACCCAGCTATCATTCCTTATGCTGCCTAATCAGCCTCTTTCTGTAAGCATTAAAGATTCTGGATTTCGAAACAAATCCTACATATTTGTTATCATCTATCACTGGTAGATTCCAGGCGCCTGTCTTTTCAAATTTATTCATCACAGATTGCATATTTTCATTAGAAGAAACACGTTCGGGGGCGGCCTGCATTAATGATTTGATAATAATATTTTTCCTTGATTCTTCATCGAACATCTTTTCGCGGATATCATCCAGCGTGATCACTCCCAATAACGCCTGGTGTTCATCAACTACCGGAAAAATGTTTCGTCGGGAAACCCTTACCAAATCGACAAGGTCGTCTAAGCTGGCCTCAGGGTGAATCGTTAAAAGATCAGTTTCAACTATTTTCTTCAGGTGTATGAGGTTCAATACCTGTTTGTCTTTATCATGTGGTATCAAATCACCTTTCTGAATAAGGTGTTTGGTATAAAAAGAGTATTTTTCAAAATAGGAGTATGTCACATAGGAGATGGCACTTACGAGCATTAACGGAACAAAAAGTGTATAACCACTGGTAATTTCTGCAATAAGAAATATGGCGGTAAGAGGGGCGCCTTGAATTCCGCTCATCAGGCCACACATACCGACCAGCGTAAAATTACTGCTGCTCAGATCGTATTGAAAAGGCAATAAATTCATGAGTTTTGATACCAGAAAACCAGTCATACCACCTATAAATAGTGATGGCCCAAAAATACCTCCTGAACCACCCGCGCCTATCGTCAATGCGGAGGCCACGGGTTTAATTAGGATTACGCCGAAAATAAAAAGGCCCAGCATCAAATAATTATCTATCCTGTTAAAAAACAAGCTGTTGTGTAGAATTTCAAAGCCATGACCGGAAACGAGCAGCTTTATCGCTTCATAGCCTTCACCATATATGGGGGGAAAAATAAAAATTATCAGACCGAGGCAAACACCTCCCACCATGGCCCGTCCAAAATCATTTCTCAGACGCACCATCTTGCGTTCGATATAATAGGTTACCCGCACAAAATATACGGAAATCAAGCCGCAGATTATTCCCAGTACTATATAATAAGGTACGTCATACGCAGTAAAGGGATCTGTTAGCTGGAACGAAAATAAAATATCGTCTCCTACTAAAATCAGCGAAACGAGCGACCCGAACACAGAAGCTATCAAGAGAGGAATAAATGCGGCGATCGATACTTCAGCCAATATAACTTCAATACTAAAAATTACCCCCGCCACGGGCGAATTAAAAATTGCAGATATTGCTCCCGCTGCGCCGCAACCTATCAAAAGCGTCCTTTTCTTATAATTCAGGTGCATCAACTGCGCCATGTTTGAACCAATGGCAGATCCTGTAACGACAATGGGTGACTCCAGCCCAACCGAACCACCAAAGCCCACTGTTATAGCGCTCGTGATTAAAGTTGAATACATCCTGGCTTTTTTGACAATGCTGGAACGTCTTGAAATTGTGTATAGAATATTGGTTATTCCATGGTTTAACTTTTCTTTAAAAACGAATCTACTAATACCTACAGCAAGTACAATTCCTATTAGGGGATAGCTCAGGTAAAGGAAATGGGCATATTCTATGGCAAAATCTCCTGTAAGGAAAGTCTGAATCGTCAGCACTGTCACTTTGAGAATGACTGCCGCAAAACCAGAAACAATACCTATCAGACCACTTAATAACAGGATAAAGTTTTTCGTACTAAGATGCTTTATCCGCCATATCAAAAATTTTACCAGAACCGGGTTTGATCTCATTTGTAGCGCTACCAAATACTCCTCAACCAAAAATGGATGCCAAAACAGTCGTGATGAAGTGACATCGGATTTAATTTTCGCGAATATATACAAGCTGGGTCAATTAAGCATAATGGTTTTCCATAAACTCCCCGATCTAAATGATGTTTGGCAACACACTGCCGGTTGACGAAATTGCACGTTGAGGTGCTAAAATTTCAAAAACTTCGATAAATGCATTAAATTAAAACTTTTAAGGATATTTTAGCGTCAGTTCCTTAATTTGAAGGTTGGATCAGCCGATAAGATAAAACAAACAGTCGTATGAAAGCAATAATCCCTGTAGCAGGAATAGACAATAAATTAAGACCGCACACACATACACAACCCAAAGGGCTGATTCCTGTGGCAGGAAAACCAATAATAGCGCATATTGTAGACAACTTAATGCTGGGCGGGATTTCAGACTTTGTCTTTATAACAGGTTATTTGGGAGATAAGATCGAATCTTTCATCAAAGAAAATTATGCAAACAAAAATATCCGGTATCAATTTGTGAGACAGGAACCTCGTGAAGGAATTGGCCATGCGTTATGGTGCGCAAAAGAGCACCTGATTGGCGAAGGACCGATCATTATCATGTTGGGTGATACCATCCTGAACCTGGATCTGACCTCATTTCTTAATGATGGATATTCAAACCTGGGCACAAATAAAGTGAGTATACCTGGAAACTTTGGCGTAGTGGAGGTTGACGATCAAGGTTTTGTAAGAAAACTGGTGGAAAAGCCAAAAATTCCAAAGTCTAACCTGGCAATGGTGGGCATCTATAAAATTATGAATCCTGCCCTGCTCGTTGAAAGCCTGAATTATATCACCAGCAATGAAATTAAAACTTATGGCGAGTATCAGCTCACCGATATACTGGCATATATGATAGAAAAAGGTGAGCAATTTAAGACCTTTAGTGTAGATAATTGGTATGATTGCGGCAAAAAGGAATCGTTGCTCGCTGCAAATGCAATTATGCTTGGACGGAGCGACCAGCAGCAAACGGTAAACAAAAGGCATCAGAAGACAATTATTATTCCGCCTGTAAGCATTGGAAAAAACTGTACAATTACAAATTCAATCATAGGTCCCAACGTGGCTATCGGCGACAATAGCGTAATTTCCTACTCAATTATAAAAAACACGATTATTGGATCTTACAGTGGTCTAAACAGCATTATACTGAACGATTCCATTATCGGTAATGACACCAGTTTAATGGGATTGAGCCATAGCTTAAATATAGGCGATAATGCGGAAATTAATTTTTCCGATAAATAGTTAGGGTTTGCTGAAAAAAAGTCTCAGGTGCGTCAGATACCAGGCGGCAAAGTGAAGATGTATCTTTATACTTCGAGCTGTGCCAAAGGCGTCCCTATGGGAGGCCGACCAATACTAAGGAGATGGCGCGCCTGACGCTATCTCCAATCGCTATTGTGCAGGATGTGCAGTACACGGAAAATGGCTTTATTTATGCAAAACCCTTGCACTTGCTGAAAAGTAAAACAGGAAAAAATGTTTAATAGGATTATTTCAGGCTAAAACTTTTTCTAAAGCGTTTCTCAGCAGGCCCAGTTAGACTTGGAGTGGGTTGTAAAAGCGGAAATGAACGTACATCTTATTATTTTTCAGTTCCTCCAAAATCCTTTTCCACAACCTTTCATAGGGAACAACCTCCATATCCATAAACAGATCGCTTGGAATCTGTGTGGATTTTAGTTTTTTAAGATAAGTTTGGCCTTTTTCATTAACCAGATCATAACTAAATTCTTTTTCGGTGACAATAGTAAGAAGCCTGATAAATATGCTGGTTCTGTAATTGTGACGCTTATCAAGATGTACTGAGTTATATTGTTGAAGTTCATCAACAATCTTCAAAATATCATCTGTCTTCCCGTCTCGCAGTAAATACAGGAACTGGATAATGAGGGTAGCAGTATTGAATCCCTGCTGATCTTTTTCAAATGCAGGTGTGTACGACAGAAACTGTTCTAAGTCGAAACCCCACTTCAACAACTTCGAATCTTTAAAGAAGACCAGGAACGCTCTGTATATCTGCCACCTGTCTTTGTCTTCCTCTTCTAATAGATTATAATTTTTATTCGTCCTAACACGTCGGTAGATTTCCGCTGCCTTCTTATAGTCTTCTTCTTTTAATAATAGCAGGAAATTATACTCCACAAAGTTGAACCAGCCCAATGATCCCGATTTGAATAGTTTCACTGACTTTTCAGCATATTCATTCCCGTTTTTTACGTCCTTTAAACAAAAATAAGCATAGAGCTTATTATAAGCGATCTCTTTTTTGTCCAGGTCAACAGTTACGTCTATATGCTTACTTTGAAGGTATTTCTTTTCGATGCTGCTGCAAAGCTTTACGTTTGCGGCATAATCTCCCTTCAGTTGGTTGTACTGGAGCTGAAGCTTATAAGAAACTACGTCCAGGCGCTGACTTTTAAATTTAGTCGCCTTGGTATTGATGCTCTCTATTATCTTTGGAATTTTAGAAAGTATCCTTAACTGGGCGCTAACAGACTTGTTAATCTGGACCAGTGTGTTGTAATACATTTCCTCGCATTCACGGATGGCGTCCAAAAATTTCTGTTGCTTGGAAAGTTCTTTGGCTGTTTCTTCGTAAAGGGTTGTCTTTCCCAATCTCGCATATTCGTTGCGCAACATAGTGAGTGCTTCTACTGATATATCTGCACACTCGTTGTCAACAGCGGCCTTAATTAAGCCTGGGAGCAACTTTAGGGCTACTTCATGGGCGCCTTCCGAGACCAGAATCTTGCACTGATGCAACTGGTGCATGCACTCATAGATGCACCTCTCATACCCGGAATATATTTCTTTGTCATAGTCTAAAAAATAAAGATGGTTAAGAAGTTTCTGTCTTAATTTTCTCTTCGCATTTCTATAATTCCTATTTCCCGGATCTGTCCGGAACATTTTCTTGGCTGCTATTTCGTCATTATCAAATTTCCCATCTATAATTCCTTCGTATAAAAGATTGTCTTTGGAAATTTCCTTTTTCCTAAAGTTTTGATTGATAAGCTGGATACTACGTTGACCTTTCTTTTTGGTGATATCAATCAGTTTAATAATATCTTCCATTACATACTGTTATTAAGATGAGAATTTAGAATATAACTTTTTAGGAAAAAAGGATAAGGAATGCTGTACTTGTATTTTATTTCCTAAATATCAGCTAGCGTTATATATATTTAATCTAACTTATAAATTAAAGCTTTATAAATGAAATTTTAAAATATTTGAATAAATAATTATACATGTATCCTTCTTTTATGTAAAAGGTCACCATTTCAGAGAGGTAATTTGAAAGAAATACATTCTAGCTGACGGTATCCTTATGAATGCATTGATATTGTTACCCTACTAATATTGTCTTTGGAACAATTTACAGAATAAGCTTATTTTAGTTGCAAGGTCTTACGAACCCTCTCCAAAAGGCCATTATCGATATAGGGATGGTCTAATTATACTGCTAAAACTTTTTGCTTGATAATCGATGGTGATCAGACTCAAATAAAGGAGAAACTTTCTATAAATTTGTTTGAAAATGTGATTGTAAAGTCAGGTCTGCTCCCTTGCGGTAGCAACGAGATACAAATGAAAGCTTTATCAGAACTACCATGGAAATAACTCAAATAAAAGAGATCTGCCTGTATGTTCGTGACCTCGCGGCTTCTAAGGAATTTTATCAGGGAAAGCTGGCGTTTGAGGTAATCGTTGAGGTAGAAAATAGCCATATCTTTTTCAGAGCCGGCAAGTCCGTGTTACTTTGTTTTCTTCCTGAAATCTCCAAGGCCAAAGAAAGTCCTCCTCCGCATTTTGCATATGGCCACCAGCATATTGCCTTTGAAGTACATCCTGAACAATATCTGCAATGGAAAAAAAGAATTGAAGCACTGGAAATTGAAATTATTCAGGAACAGAAATGGAAAAATAACTTAAAATCTTTCTATTTTCTCGACCCCGACAAACATGTTTTAGAAATAATACCTACAGGAATCTGGGATTAATCATATGAAAATATTTTACACCATCTCGTTGCTCGTTTTATCCAATATTTTTATGACTTTCGCCTGGTACGGCCATTTGCATTTTAAAAAAATTTCATTGCTACAGCATTTGGGCTTACTGGGAGTGATACTCATAAGTTGGGGCCTGGCCCTTTTTGAATACGTTTTTCAGGTGCCTGCCAACAAGATTGGCTTCAACGAAAATGGAGGTCCTTTTTCATTAATTCAGTTAAAAACGATTCAGGAAGTGATCTCACTGGTGGTTTTTACTTTTATTACAATTTATATCTTTAAGACAGACAAATTCGCATGGAACCACGCGGTTGGTTTCGTTTTTATTGTACTGGCTGTGTTTTTTATTTTTAAAAAATGGTAATAGTGTCAGCTATTTTACGTTATTCACCGTCATCTGAATCATCTGCTTATATTACCGAAGCAGATCCTTTACAGATAGGTGTGATTTTCTTAAGTTTGTAGACACAATCATTGGAAAATTTCTGATGGCAGGAAAGTTATAACAGATTATTAAAATGGAAGATATAGTATCACCTGATCTTAAACGGGAACATCAATTAAAAATAAAGCAGGTCTTTAGAGAGGTAGGGAAAGTGGTGGTAGGCCAGGAGTATATGCTCAACAGACTTCTGATCGGCTTGTTCACCCAAGGTCATATTTTGCTGGAAGGAGTTCCAGGGCTTGCAAAAACTCTTACTGTTAATACACTGGCCAAAGTTTTGCACCTTGATTTTCAACGGATGCAATTTACCCCTGATTTGCTACCGTCAGATCTGGTGGGAACAATGATCTACAACCAGCAGAATTCAAAATTTGAAGTAAAAAAAGGGCCTATCTTCGCAAATCTTATACTGGCGGATGAGGTAAACCGCTCTCCCGCCAAAGTGCAGGCAGCCTTACTGGAGGCCATGCAGGAAAAGCAGGTTACTATTGGCGAAACCACCTATAAACTGGATAAGCCTTTCCTGGTATTGGCTACACAAAACCCTGTTGATCAGGAAGGAACATACCCATTACCTGAAGCGCAGGTGGACAGGTTTATGATGAAAGTACATGTGAACTACCCCTCGAAGCAGGATGAGTTGGAAGTGATGAGGAGAATGGCGAATATGAGCTTTAATGATAAAGTTGAGCCTGTACTTACGAAAGAGAATATATTTAAGATCCGGGAGGAAATTAACAAGGTGAGCATATCGGAAAGCCTTGAAAAATATATTATTGAGATTGTCTTTGCAACCCGTTTTCCGAAAGACTATGGTTTGCATAACGAAGCCAATTACATTCAGTTCGGTGCTTCGCCAAGAGCGAGTATCAATCTGAATCTTGCTGCAAAAGCCATTGCCTTTTTTGACGAAAGAGATTATGTGCTGCCTGAAGATATCAAAGAAATTGCTGAAGACGTGTTGAACCATAGGATAATTCTCAACTACGAGGCCGAAGCTGACGGCGTGGGGGCCAAAGATATTGTAAGAAATCTTCTCCGGCAGGTACCTATTAATCAATAAGGTGCCGATCGCGGCCGTCATTTTATTGCTGAGGCTGGAGTTTATGATTCAGCAATAAAATGGCGTTCGCTTGAAAAACGTCCTTCCGCGAAAACGCCTAATCATCGTTTAAGGCTGCGTAATAAAGTAGACATGGCACACAGCACGGCGTTCCCTTCATTATTTTAGCGCTTATCTTTTGGATATAATGGCTTTAACAGCCCTTTTATATAGGCACAATATGTACCTTTGAAAGGTCATTGAATTTTAGTCACTAATATTCGCCCAGTCGCAAAATATTATTTGTTATATGTTTTACAAATCTTAATTTTGCCTCTTTATTGACACAGCACCTCAACCGTATTATAATGCAAAGAGACAAAACAATATTTGATCTTATTGGCGAAGAAAAGAAACGTCAGGAAAACGGCGTAGAACTTATCGCATCTGAAAACTTTACCTCCTTACAGGTAATGGAAGCGCAGGGAAGCGTACTCACCAACAAATATGCAGAAGGACTTCCAGGAAAACGCTACTACGGAGGTTGTGAAGTAGTTGATGAAATTGAGCAGTTAGCCATTGACCGCGCAAAAAAACTTTTTGGTGCATCGTGGGCAAATGTACAGCCACATTCCGGCGCTCAGGCAAATGCTGCGGTAATGCTGGCGGTACTAAAACCTGGCGACAAGATTCTTGGATTCGATCTTTCCCACGGAGGGCACCTGACCCATGGCTCTTCGGTAAATTTCTCAGGAAAATTATATCAACCATTTTTTTACGGCGTCAGAAAAGAAACAGGCATTATCGACTGGGACGCACTGGAAGAAACAGCCAGAAAAGAAAAGCCCAGATTGATCATAGCGGGAGCTTCTGCCTATTCCAGAGATTGGGATTATAGCCGCTTCAGGGCAATTGCAGATGAAGTGGGGGCTTTGTTAATGGCTGATATTTCCCATCCCGCCGGCTTGATCGCCCGAGGGCTGTTGAATGATCCTTTGGAGCATTGTCATATTGTAACCACCACTACGCACAAGACCTTAAGAGGCCCGCGCGGTGGAATGATTATGATTGGAGAAGATTTTGAGAACCCGATGGGGGATAAAACTCCAAAAGGAGATTTAAAAATGCTTTCTGCCTGCCTTGATTTTGCTGTTTTCCCCGGTACTCAGGGTGGACCACTGGAACATGTGATTGCTGCCAAAGCGGTGGCTTTTGAAGAAGCGCTCTCCGATGAATATATGGACTATGTGGTACAGGTTCAAAAAAATGCCAAAGTAATGGCCAAAGGCTTTTTAGATTTGGGATACAAGATTATCTCTGATGGAACCGATAACCACATGATGCTTATTGACCTTCGTTCAAAAGGCCTTACAGGAAAACAAGCTGAAAATACGCTTATTAAAGCAGATATTACAATTAATAAAAACATGGTGCCTTTCGATGATAAATCGCCATTCGTTACCTCCGGAATGCGGCTGGGCACGGCAGCTATTACCACAAGAGGAATGAAAGAAAACGACATGGCCACCATTGTAAACTTTATCAACGAGGTGCTTCAAAATGTGGATAACGATCAAAAAATCCTGTCGGTAAAAGAGGAAGTGAACAAGTGGATGAAGAACTTCCCGTTATATAAATAAATGAGTGATTTCGGAGAAAAAGAAATGTCCTTCCTGGATCACCTGGAAGAGCTGAGATGGCATCTAATCAGAGCGGTTGCATCAATTTTTGTTTTTGCCATCATTGCTTTTGTTTCCAAAGACTTTGTCTGGCACCATCTGATATTAGGCCCTTCCCGGCCTGATTTCTGGTCCTACAGGGCGCTTTGTGAACTTGGTGCTGCCATCAACTCCGACCTTTTGTGTATTGAAGCCCTGCCGTTTGTCATTCAGAGTAGGGAAATGACGGGGCAGTTTACCATGCACATTACATCCTCATTTATCATAGGACTGATCTGCGCTTTCCCTTACGCCTTTTGGGAATTTTGGAGATTTATTGGGCCTGGGTTATATCCAAAAGAAAAAAACATGACCAGAGGGGCTGTATTTTTTGTCAGCCTCCTATTCATTTCGGGCGTTCTTTTTGGATACTTCATAGTTTCACCCTTATCCATTAATTTTCTTGCAAATTATCAGGTGAGTCCCACTATATTAAACGAGT
This sequence comes from uncultured Roseivirgaceae bacterium, assembly GCA_964537095.1. Lineage (GTDB taxonomy): Bacteria > Bacteroidota > Bacteroidia > Cytophagales > Cyclobacteriaceae > CAMPJM01. The sequence goes on along the minus strand of CAZHZR010000046.1, from coordinate 448 downwards.
TTGACATCAAGTCATACGTCTCCACGGTTTCTATGTTGGTTTTGGCCTGCGGGATCATGTTCCAATTACCTATCGTAATATATTTCCTTTCTGAGGCTGGTTTTGTTACACCTGCTATTATGAAGCAATACCGAAGGCATGCCATTGTATTAATATTAATAATATCTGCTATTTTAACACCCCCTGAGGTAATCAGTCAAATCCTGATGTCGTTGCCAATGCTATTTCTTTATGAGATTAGTATATATATCTCTGGCATGGTGTTAAGAAATAAAAGAAAAGCTTTAATAAAACAAAATGAATAAAGTAATAGCTATAGGCGGAGATCACGCTGGCTTTTCCTATAAGGAAAAAATAGTCAAGAAACTTGAAGAAGAGGGTTTTGAGGTGAAGGATTTCGGTCCTTTTTCTGAAGATTCTGTTGATTATCCCGATTTTGCTCATCCAT
>CAZHZR010000045.1:0-16017 GCA_964537095.1 uncultured Roseivirgaceae bacterium | reverse complement strand
ATGACAATGGGGATTCTGTAAATATCGACGTAGAAGATCACAATCTGGACCCTCAGGAAGAGGCCATAAAAAGTCAAAAAATTGAGCTAATAAGAATTTTTGTCACCAAGCTTCCTCCTAAATACCAACGATTGGTCAAATTAAGGTACTTTAAGGAGCTTTCTTACGACGAGATAGCCAAGGAACTGGATGCGCCTTTAGGAACCGTAAAAGCCCAGCTTCATAGAGCCCGGGAATTGATGTACGACCTTGTAAAAGGCAAAGAAGATCATATTTAGATGTTAGATGTGAGATATTAGACGGTAGATATTAGTGCTAGTCCATTAAAATTTTTAGTTAAGCAATCCTTGAATTCAGACATAGTTAGAAAATATTTCCCGCATCTTTCTTCCACGCAAATAAGCCAGTTTCAAATGCTGGAGGGGCTTTACAGCGACTGGAATGCGAAAATTAATGTGATCTCCAGAAAAGACATAGAAGAGCTCTACCTAAGACACGTCCTCCACTCCTTGGGGATCGCAAAGGTTGTTGACTTTCCAGACAATGCTACCGTTCTTGACGTGGGAACTGGAGGAGGATTTCCTGGAATTCCGCTTGCTATCCTATTTCCAAATGTGAAATTTCACCTCGTAGATTCCATAGGAAAAAAAATAACTGTAGTGCGGGAGGTAGCTAACAGTCTGCAACTTTCGAATGTACAAGCTGAAAAAGCCAGGGCGGAAGAATTACCTGAAAAATACGATTTTGTAGTAAGCAGAGCTGTAACGCGTATGGCTGAGTTCCACGGTTGGGTAAAAAGAAAAGTCAACCAAGATTCCCCAATTATGGAAAACTCCACATCTAAAATAAACAAAAACGGCATCCTTTATTTAAAAGGCGGCGACTTAGGTGAAGAACTTTCAGAAGTAAAAGCTAAGTACACGATTTTCAACCTTTCTGATTTCTTTAAGGAGGATTTTTTTGAAACTAAGAAGGTTGTGTATATGCCAATGTAAATCAAAGCACGCCAGCTTAGGAATGTTAATCATAATGTTTTAGGTCATCCCACGCCGCTTCAAAAGATCCTTTTGGATTTCTCCCAACAAAAACCGGCAGATTGTTCTCATAGGGCATCGCATATGGAGATACAACTAAGCCTTTTTGTTCCACATGTTCAAAAAACCTGGAATTATCCTCCATGTTGCTGCCCATAATGATCAGCACAAAATCTTCTGAGGTTTCACCCGGCCCCCATAGCCAGTAATTATTGTGACTGCTTATGGCAGGAGGAAGCGGATATTTCCTTCTGTAGAAGCTTATTGCCCCTGCTTCTCCATAGTTTTGCCCAAAAAATTTGGCTTTCTCCTTTTCATGATCAGGCAATGATTCATAAACCTTTGACACCTCCAGCGCCATGTTTTCCCAGCCATGCATGTCCGCGTAAAACTGAGGCAAAGGACCCAAGTCCTTTTTTTCAGTAGTAGTGGGTTCCTGACCGAGCGCTTTGGCATAAGCAATGTAGTCTTTAACAGGTAGCACAGGCAACACCAGAGGAGCCGTGACAACACCAGCAGCGACAAATAAGGCGACAAGCGCGACCCTTGCTAATTTGAACGTTTGATGTACCCTCGATCCAATCAAAACTGCACCTCCTGCCAGCAACATAGGAAAGGCAGGAACTAAATACTCAGGTTTGCTGGTTCGGTTAGCCGCTAAAATCACAAAGGTGGTCATGAATATTATTCCGATAAATCTGTATTTCTTTCCAGACTTGTGGAAGAAGAAAAAGACCAATCCGGGGATCCACAGAAACGCATTCAGCGGATGCATTGTCATAGTAACATCATGTACAAAAGATGACAAAGAATTCTCTACATATTTTTGAGAAGAAGCATTTTTTATAAATTCTAAAAGAGGCCAGTCATAATACTGCTGCCATAAAATATAAGGAAGGAAAATTAAAAAGGCGATCCCTGCACTCAAATAGGGTCCCTTTGTAAGCAAAAGTTTTCGATGAGGGGTGAGAACAAATCCCATAAAAATACCTGCGCCTAACCATAGCACGCTAATTTTATTCATCAAGCCAAGGCCCAGCACCAAGCCCAGGATAATCCATAAGTCCAGGCGAGGTTTATCGGTGACTAACATCATGATATACACCGCCCCCACCCAAAAAAGATGGTCAAATGAATTCATAGAATAGAATCCATTCATTGCTAAAAGAACGGGAGCGACTAATACTGCTACACTAGCCAATATCACTTCGAACATTCTACCGCCTAGTTTTATCACAATTAAACCGGTAATAAATATGACACCGGCACCAGCCAACGCCGGGAAGATACGGATTGCCCATAGTGATTCACCAAACAAAAAGCTACTCAACTTTAACATCAAAATTGAAAAAGGAGGCTGATCTACATAGCCCCAAGCCAAATGCTCACTGCAGGCGAGGTAGTAAAATTCGTCACGAAAATAGCCGTAGGCTGTAGTAGCATTTACAAGCAGGTGGAGCAAAAATTTAAATACAGCTATAATGCCTAATATTTTCAAAATATTTGCTCTATTTGATTCTGTGGCACTAGGAATAGGTGTGGAGGCCATTATGATAAAATTTTAGGGATATTATTAAGCATTTTTATAGTTGATACACTGTAATGGAGATTCTCATTTATATAAAAAGGTTGCATGGCGGAAAATTTCATTTTGATATTCACATCATCAGTAGCCTGTTACGACCATAATCTGGCGCCAAGGTTCACAAGACGCGACTATCAAAAATGAACATAATCTTATAATATTTCCTTATATTTAAAAAAAGACTCGAGAGATGGATACTATTATTTTAAAAACAGACGCTTTTAAAATGAACGATGATGAGTTCTTTGCTTTCTGTGCACAGAACCGGGATCTGAATATCGAAAGAACCGCCGAAAAAGAAATCGTAATTATGTCACCTTCAGGATATAGAACCAGCGCTTTAAATTCAGAGCTGAATTACTTAGTAAAAGCTTGGAATAAGAAAAACAAGCTGGGAGTTGTTTCAGATTCTAATGGTGGTTTTTACCTTCCAAATGGTGCCATGCGCACTCCGGATGTCGCCTGGATTCCTTACGAAAAATTCAGTCAATTCTCGAAACATGAACAATCCAAATTCCTTTACTATTGTCCTGACTTTGTCATAGAGCTTAAATCCCCATCCGATAGAATCAGTCAGCTCAAAGCCAAAATGGAAGAGTGGATTCAGAATGGCTGCCGCTTAGGCTGGTTAATAGACCCTGAGGCTGAAAAAGCTTATGTGTATACGCCAAATCAACCCGCCAAAGAAATAACAGGATTTGAAAATATTCTTGATGGACAGGAAGTTTTACCAGGATTTCAATTGAGACTTTCTGAGATCAAGGAAATTTAAAAGACTTGTCATTCTGCTTTAAATTTAATTTTTCAAAAAGACTCGAGAGATGGATACTATTATTTTAAAAACAGACGCTTTTAAAATGAACGATGATGAGTTCTTTGCTTTCTGTGCACAGAACCGGGATCTGAATATCGAAAGAACCGCCGAAAAAGAAATCGTAATTATGTCACCTTCAGGATATAGAACCAGCGCTTTGAATCTTAAATTATATTTATTATTAGGTAGATGGAATGAACAATATAAATTAGGAGTACTTACCGATTCAAGTGGAGGCTACTTTCTTCCAAACGGTGCTATGAGGGCTCCAGATGTAGCATGGATTCCGAAGGAAAAATTGAACAAATTTTCGGGAGAAGAACAATCAAAATTTCTATACTATTGTCCTGACTTTGTCATAGAGCTTAAATCGCCATCAGATAGAATAGGTCAGCTCAAAGCCAAAATGGAAGAGTGGATTCAGAATGGCTGCCGCTTAGCCTGGCTGATCGATCCTGATGCTGAAGAAGCCTATGTTTACAAACCCAATGCACCTGTTCAGGAAATAAGAGGCTTTAACAATACGCTCTCCGGCAAAGATGTTTTACCAGGCTTCGAATTATTGCTGGCTGATATAAAAGATATATAGCGTTCGTGCTACTCCTTAACTTGTTTTTAATAACCGTTATTAGTTTCTTTAAAAGTCCTAATAAGGCTACTTTTGCAGGAAAGCTACATTAGCTTTCTTAACCTCCTTTTTACCAAGACGGATTAATTTCAATGCCAACATTTAGTCATTTACACTGCCATACACAATATTCTCTCTTAGACGGAGCCGCCAATATTTCTGAAATGATGAAGAAAGCGCAGGAGGACGGGATGCCCGCCGTTGCGCTTACCGATCATGGTAATATGTTTGGAGCCTTTAAGTTTGTAGCAGAGGCCAGCAAGTTCAATGTAAAGCCCATAGTAGGCTGTGAATTTTACATGGTACATGATCGCCATAAAAAGCAGTTTAGCAAAGAAGATAAAGACAATCGTTTTCACCAGTTATTCCTGGCCAAAGATGAACAAGGTTATAAAAACCTTTCAAAGCTATGCTCTCTGGGTTATATGGAAGGGATGTATAGCAAGTGGCCCAGAATTGACAAGGAATTGGTTGAAAAATACCATGAAGGGCTGATTGCGACTACCTGCTGCATAGGTGCTGAGGTTCCACAGGCGATACTCAACGATGGGGAAGAAAAAGCGGAAGAACTATTCAAATGGTGGCTGAATATTTTTGGAGAAGACTATTACATAGAGCTCCAAAGACACAACATGAAGGAGCAGGAAAAGGTAAATGCTGTACTGCTTAAGTTCGCCAAAAAATACAATGTTAAGATCATCGCTTCGAACGATTCGCACTATGTAGATCAGGAGGATTACAACGCCCATGACATCCTGCTATGTGTAAATACCGGGGAGTTTCAAAGCAAACCGGTGTGGAAAGGAGAAGGATTTGGCGGCAAAGACTATCGTTTTGGGTTTCCTAATGACCAGTTTTATTTTAAGACCCAAAAGGAAATGGCCAAGTTGTTTCATGACCTGCCTCAGGCCCTGGACAACACCAATGAAATCGTTGATAAGATCAACACACCACAGCTTAAGAGAGATATACTACTACCAAACTTTCCGCTCCCTCCCGAATTTGCAAATGCAGATGACTATCTGCGTCATCTCACTTTTGACGGCGCAAGGAAAAGATATAAAGAGCTAACTCCGGAGATAGAAGAACGCTTGAACCATGAGTTGAATATTATCAAAACCATGGGCTTTGCAGGATATTTCCTTATTACTTCTGACCTTATAAATGCAGGAAAAGGCCTTGGCGTGATGATAGGTCCGGGACGGGGATCAGCAGCCGGATCCGTGGTGGCCTATTGTACCGGAATTACCAATATAGATCCCATCAAATACAATCTACTGTTTGAGAGGTTCCTGAACCCTGAAAGGATCTCCATGCCTGATATTGATACGGACTTTGATGATGAAGGCCGTCAGAAAGTAATTGACTATGTAGTAGAAAAGTATGGCTATAACAAGGTAGCGCAAATTATCACCTACGGCACCATGGCGGCTAAAATGGCCATTAAAGACGTAGCGCGGGTGATGCAACTGCCGCTGTCGGAAGCCAATGCCATTGCCAAGCTTGTTCCGGAAAGACCTGGAACTACGCTTAAAAAAGCCTTTGCAGAAGTAAAGGAGTTGGACGACATCCGGAAAGGCAAAGATTTACGGGCCGAAGTATTGCGGCTCGCCGAAAAACTAGAAGGCTCAGTAAGAGGTTCTGGAATTCATGCCGCCGGGGTAATTATAGCACCGGATGATCTTACCGATTATATTCCTGTTTCTACTTCTAAAGATTCAAACCTGCTGATTACCCAGTTTGACGGGAAGGTTGTAGAAGATGCAGGAATGCTCAAGATGGATTTTCTGGGCTTAAAAACGCTCACCATCATCAAGGATGCTATTAAGCTAATTGAGAAAAATCATGGAAATAAGATCGATATTGACAATATTCCCTTGGAGGACGAGAAAACCTTTGAGTTATATAAAAAAGGTGAAACTGTAGGCACGTTCCAGTTTGAATCACCTGGAATGCGGAAATATTTACAGCAGCTCAAACCGACTGATATTGAAGACCTGATCGCCATGAATGCCCTGTACCGGCCGGGGCCTATGGAGTTTATCCCAAACTTTATCAAAAGAAAACATGGTGAAGAGGATGTAAATTATCCGCACGAGTTGCTTATCCCAATACTCTCTAATACCTATGGTATCATGATCTACCAGGAACAGATCATGCAGGCAGCGCAGATCATGGCAGGATATTCACTAGGACAAGCAGATATTCTGCGACGGGCCATGGGTAAAAAGAAGCTGGAGGAAATGAACAAGCAAAGAGAAATCTTTGTGAAAGGTGCCAAGGAAAAGCATAACATTGAGAAAAAGAAGGCAGAAGAAGTATTTGCCATTATGGAGAAGTTTGCCGCATACGGATTTAACAGGTCCCACTCTGCTGCCTACTCTGTTGTGGCTTACCAAACTGCGTATTTGAAAGCCCATTATCCTGCTGAATACATGGCTTCTGTTCTCACGCACAACAAAAATAACATCGAGAAAGTGACTTTCTTCATGGATGAATGCAAGCGTTCGGGCATTAAAGTATTGGGGCCGGATGTAAACGAAAGCAACCTCTTTTTCGACGTTAACAAAGAAAGCCAGATCAGATTTGGAATGGGCGCCATTAAAGGAACCGGCGAAGCTGCAGTAGAAGCCATTATTTCCGAAAGAGATAAAAATGGGCCTTTTAAGAACATTTTCGAATTTGCGGAGAGGATCGATCTGCGGACGGTGAATAAAAGAACATTTGAAAGCCTTGCCATGGCAGGGGGATTTGACTGCTTTCCTGATCTGCACCGAAGACAATATCTGTTCGCTCCCGACAATGAAAGCAACCTGATTGAAAAGGCGATTAAGTATGGAAATATGCACCAATCAGAAAAAAGCAATGCGCAGCAATCGCTTTTTGGGGGTACAAGTGGTGTATCCATACCCCTGCCCAGGGTAGATCCGTGCGAACCTTTTGGAGACATAGAAAAACTAAATATTGAAAAAGAGGTCGTTGGATTTTATATTTCCGGACATCCGATGGACCAGTTTAAACTGGAAATTAAAAATTTCTGCACGGCAACGCTATCTGACTTCAGCGACCTTGATAAATTACAGAACAAGCGAACCATTAGTTTTGCAGGTATTGTATCGTCTGTTGCCCACAGGATCACCAAAAACGGGAAGCCTTTCGGGACATTGACGCTTGAAGATTACAACGATTCACACACGTTTTTCCTCTTCTCTGAAGATTATTCCCGATTGAAAGAGTACTTTGGAATCGGCTGGTTTCTCTATGTACAAGGCAATGTTGTGAAGCAAAAATGGCGAAATGATGAGTTGGAATTTAAAATTACGAGCATTCAACATTTGTCAGAAATAAGGGATAAGTTTAGCAAGAGCATTCTCCTGGATATAGACGTAAGGGATATAAACTCAGACCTGATATCCAATATAGAAAAAATATCTACTGAATTCCCTGGTTCTTGTGATTTAAAACTGAACGTTTATGATCAACAGGAAGGATTAAGTGTGGAGCTAATGTCGCGAAGGTATAAAATCAGCCCCGACAATGAATTTATTGATAAAATGGAAGCCTTGAATTGCTTATCAGTAAAGGTTCTTAGCTAACGGGAATTTTTGGTATTGATGAAGACTGTTGGAAACCAAAAACTTAGCTTTGAATTAATAATCAATGCCCTTAAAACTTTCGGACATGAACTTTTTATATCATATATTCGTATTGAAGTTTACTTTATTACTATAAAAAACAAAAAATAATGAGCAAAGCAATTGAAATCACCGATGATAATTTTGATGAAATTATCGCAACTGATAAACCTGTATTGATCGACTTTTGGGCAGAATGGTGCGGCCCTTGTAAAATGATCGGTCCTGTAGTAGAAGAACTGGCGGGAGATTACAATGGTAGAGCAGTTGTTGGAAAAATAGATGTTGATTCTAATCCTAATATTTCTGCAAAGTATGGAATCAGAAGCATTCCAACGCTTTTAGTATTCAAAAACGGAGAAATTGTAGACAAACAGGTTGGTGCAGTTCAGAAAAATGTTCTGGCTCAAAAGCTTGATGCACAAATTTCTTAAAGTTTAATAATTTTCACATTTAAAGCATCTTGCGATTCTTATCCGTATAAGGGTAGAAATCGCAAGATGCTTTTTTTATCGATGACATATCCCCACATAAGGACAATAGCTGCAGATTCTCAGGTTTTGCGTCTGTGCAAATGGCAGCCTCGGGTCGTAGATTTCTTCAAGGAGTGATCCCATCTGCTCCTTAAGGGGAGCAAAAAATGGCTGCGCATCGTCTACAGGCATTAAGCCCTTTGATCCCTCCTCTTTGATTCTTAATCTGATGTCGAAATCCTTTCCAAATAGCTCCCGGGCATTGTATAACCCCGGGGTAATGATGCTGCCGGAATGCTCCGCACTTTCAGCAAAAAGCAGGCTGTAAATTAATGTCTGCATAGCCGCCTTGTTCCTTTTTGGATTTTCCCGATCGAACAACCCCGCTACCGACTCGAAACCCTTGTTATCTTTTCCGGTTTTATAGTCAATCACTCTGACAACATTGTTTTTCAAATCCACCCGGTCTATGATGCCTCTGATTGCTACCTTCCGCACACCCTTGGATGTGTTGATAGGAACCGCCACCTTGTATCCTGCCTTTTCATCTTCCAGTGCTATTATTTCAAAGGGAGCATATTCCTTGTCATTCCTGACTATCTCCCTCACCATTTTAAGAATGACTTCCTTGACAATTATGTTACGGCCATCAAACTGGATATCCTCTTTTTTTTCCCAGTTAAAGTGCTTCGAGAAAGCCCGAAGTACAGCTTCTTCAATGAGTACCTGGTTGTCAAAATCTTCCGGCTTCACCCGGCTGTGCCCGTTGTTATGGATAATTAGTTTATAAAACGCTTCCATCGTATGATGCAGAAGATTGCCAAATGTTGCTGCATCTATCTCTTCGCCTACGGTTTCAGATTCGTACATGCGTACTACATATCTGAAATAGAACTTCAGCGTGCAATCCAGGTAGGTGTTAAAAGCCGAGGGGGTCAAGGCCTTGGCAGCCTGCCCATTTATATCCTCCAGATATACAGACAATGCATCGAGCACCTTATCATCTTTACTGATAACAATAGAGATAGGAAAGGGAACCTTTATCGGATTGGAAAGAATGTGCTCATCTATTGAAAACGGAGCTTCAAACCGCAACTGATTTAGAAACCTACTCATCTCTCCGCCGGTTTGAATGCTACTTTCTGTATTATAAAAAAGATGTACCCGCCTGGCCCGCTGGATCAGCCTATAAAAATTATATGCATATATAGATTCCTGTTGTTCGAAAGTGGGGAGGCCATAGCCCTTCCGCAGATTGTAGGGAATAAAACTACTTTGACTGGAAGAAGGAGGAAACTGCCCCTCGTTCATTGAAAGCATGTACACATCATCAAAATCCAGATTTCTGGTTTCCAGCACACCCATTACCTGCAAACCGTTCAATGGCTCGCCCGAAAATGGCAGTTTCAATGAATAGATAATCTGCCTGAAAAGCTTTAAAAATGTTGGAATTGTAAACGCCACCTGCTGTTGCAGAATAACTTCTTTAAGACGCTTTAACTGCGTATAGAAATGAAAAACAAATTCCCTTTCCATCACTACTTCGCCACCTTCCTGATTTTCTTCTGTCAGGAAGTGGTTGATCTTTGATAATATTTCCAACAGGTAATCAAAAACCTCTTCCGCTGATTCTAATTTTTGAAATATTGTGGCATAGAAAAGATTGGTATTTAATTCATCTATGTCGACATGAATTTTATTGTTCTTATTAATCGTATCCAAAATGTAAGAAGCCTTTTTGGGATCATATCTGAAAACAAAAGGGTGTTTCAACAGGCTTACCACGAACTTGTGATAAAAAGTAATCTTTCCAGCTTTGTTCTCAATTATGTTTTGCTGTAAATTCAAAAGATGCTCTATAAACCCAAATAGTGGCGTATCTCTAAGGGGATATCCCATCGTAATATTTATGTCCTGAAAATCAGCTGGAAGTGAATGTAGCACAGGAAACAGCATTTGCTCGTCAGGCAAGACAATAGCAGTTTTTTCAGGAGGTTCGCCAGCGTTTATTTTCATGTGGTTGGTGAGCATCTGGCCCAAAAGCTTTGCCTGGCCAACTGCTAATGGAACACCAATTATTTCAACCGTTTTTGGCAAGGACTGGAAATCATCGGGAATTTCCTTAGGAAAACTTTTACCAAATATCTTGTGTTTGCTGTATCTTCTTAAAAAATGCCCTGCTTCCTGATCCACACTATTGTAATAATATTGATCTAAATCCCAATACATTTCAGCATTCGCATGCTCCATCGTAGCGGCAATGATGATTTCTTCCGTCCTGGAAAGCGCATTAAACCCGGCAAAAACAATTTTTCGATTTTCGGCGGGTGGAACGGTTTGAATGTTTTCAGCCACCATTCTGAAAATCATCCCGTCATAGCCGATATTTTGTCTGAGCAGGTTTTCCTTAAAGGTTGCATATACCTTCGCCAGAATATCCCATACTTGTATAAATCCCTCCTGGTGCCTGGAATTTTTCCCCTGAAAACTCGCCCAAAATTGCTGAATTACTTCAAGTTGTTCCTTCGTCAGGTAATCGAACTGGCTTTCTAAAGCCCTTTGATTTTTAAGATTTTTAAAAAGATCTTCTGCATTAATCAGGTATTTGTCTATTTCATCAAAGTCCTTTAAAAGCATTTCTCCCCAATGATAAAACTGATCGAAACTCTCTTCAACAGGATTTACGGCTTTATAAGCGTGAAAAAGTTGGAACAAAAGCGTGAGGTTGTCGGCTGCCTGTATTTCTGATGTTCCCTTAATAAACTCGTCAATATTTAAGATTTGAGGCGCCCAAAGCGGTTTTGTCAGATGAGCAGATAAGTAATTTCTGAAAAACAACCCTGCTCTTCTGTTTGGAAAGACAATGGTTACCTCCTGAAAATTGTAGCCGTATTTATCAAAAAGCTTTTCTGCTAGTTGGCCTAAGAAAGGTTTCATGGAATTGATTTGTTTCGTTGTTAACTTATGTCTCCAGAGTCGAGATTTACTGCACCACTTTTACAATATTCACCGGTTCCAGATACAAGATATATCCTGATACCTGGTCGTAACCCATCTGATTAAGCAGGGAGATATAATGTTTAACCTGATTTTTATGCTTGCTTTCGACGTTTCCTGATTTAAAATCGACTACAATAGCTTCATTGTTTTTGATCATGACCCGGTCCAGGCGATTGATGCGACCGGAGGCTGGCAATATAGGCACCTCGGTTTTTACTTCCCACTTCCCGGAGAACCATTCTGCAACCTTCTGATCCTGCAAGACATGATGCAGCTTATTTTCAAGAATTACGCGTTCATTTTCTGAAATAAGCCCCTCAAAAACAAATCTTTGCATTACTGCAGGAAGATCCTCCGTGTATGCTACCTGGGCCAGAATTTCATGCAAAAGCAAACCGTAATTTATTTTTGAAGCGGTAGGTGTGTCTTTTTCAAGGTAAAAGTTTTTTGCCCGTGGCTTTATGGACAGCCTGTTTCGCCAGGAAGACGAGAGGTACTGATGAAGGCTGGTGATATTGGCAGCAGCTTTGCTCTCACTTCCTTTTAAGACATGCCGTTTGCCCATTTCAAATTGATGCGTGTCCACATCCCAATATTTCCTATCAAAAAGATCCCGGCTTTCTCCTTCAGCCAAGGAGAAGTTCTCGCAAAAGTATTTGTACAATAAATCCGAAATTTTTTTAATGGAGAAAGTACTATCCTTTTTAATATTTGGCAGAGGACCAAAACCAACCAGGCAATCTTCAGCCCTGGTGAAGGCTACGTACAACAGATTCAAAGCATCCATATATGCTTTAACCATCTCTTCATAATAATTTTGATGATATATGGTGCCTTTGAGTTTACCGGAGTAACTCAGGGGCAAGTAGGGAATTTCATTAAAGGGCGGATCATCTGCACAACACCAAAGCGTATTCTGGAGTATAGGATTGTGGTCAATATCCCAATCACAGAAGGGTACAATTACCACTTTAAATTGCAACCCTTTCGATTTGTGAATGGTTAAAATCTTCATAGCATCTGTTGCATCAGATACCTGCACCGCATTGTTAGCGCCTGTCTCTTCCCACCATTTCATGAAAGAAGCAATATCAACCTGCTCTTTTTTCCCATAATTTAGCACCAGATCTTGAAAAGCCTGGATATATGCGTATTCTCCCTGCAAGGTTTGTAAATTGAAAACTCTGATGAGCGTTTCTACAATTTCATACAATGGGAAATTGGTTAGCTGTTGCTCTACCACAGCAAAACCATCTGGCATCCAATTGTAAAAATCCCTGCCAGAGGCTTCCGTATACAGCTCGTGAAGGTTAATCTCAGATCTTCTTAACACGTAAACCTGGTAATCGTAGACCATGTTAACCTTTGCAATTACATCTTCAGGGTTATCGAAATACCGCAAAGTATTGAGGATCATATTAACGGATACGGCCGCGCCCACCATTAATGATTCAGACGAGATGACTTCATAGCTATAGCTAGGATCAGCTTCAGGAAGGCTTTTGTATGCCAGCAACCTGTCTGCTATTAATTTTCCGTCATTTTTATTCCTGACCAGAAAAGCGATTTCGTTCAGTGCATAACCCTGGTCCTGGAAAGACATAACCAGTTCAGGAATTTTATTTAAAACAGCATCCTTCCAACCAAGCGCTTCTAAGGGATTCCCCTGATCATCCTGCTCCACATCCTCTTCACTCTCTTTGGCGGGCAAAAAGCTTATATTAATATATCCTTCATTCTCTATTTTTTTATCTTTATGAGGATATTCCTGGTAGACATCTTTGTAGGCAGTCGCAATTTTTGATGCTTCGTTTTTCAGAAAGTCCTGCAATTTCTCGTCACTGATATCTTTTAAATCCGATTGACTTAAAGTTTCTAAAATCGAAGGACTGCCCGCAAAAAGGCCGTTGTTGAAATCAATAATATTTTTTCTACTGCGCCAGTTTTGGTTAAGATTTAATTCCAAAGTTTGATGTGCTCCGACATCCTGCACTATTTTTTCCAGCAAAAGCTGCCAATCGCCACCCCGCCACCGGTATATTGACTGTTTTACATCTCCCACCACCAGGTTCGCATTTCCTTCAGCAAGACTATTGATTACCAATGGTCGGAAATTTTCCCATTGAAAACCGGAAGTGTCTTGAAATTCATCTATCAAGTAGTGATTGAATGTATTGCCGATTTTTTCATATACAAAAAGGGCGTCGTTATCGGCAACAATTTCCTTTAGAAAAACCGCTGCGTCAGAAATCAACATAAGATCATTATCGTCTCGGTATTGCTGCAGCTTTTGAGTGATATTGGCCAAAATGCCAAACGTGTATATGAAGCGCATCACCTGCTTTGCTGATTCATAACGTTGATGTCCGCTGTCAAAATTATGGATAGCCTCTTGCAGGCAATCGTTTAATCCAGCGGTTACTGCAGAAACAATTAGCTCCTTTTTTTTAGAAGTTTTTGTATGCCAGTTTTCGGGGCTGCCCAATGCTTTTCGAGCCAGGACTTTTGGATCGTAATCATTTTTCAGTGTAATTTTCTCAAGATAGCCCATTACGCCCCTGGAACCACTCGAAAAATCCGCTACCTCAAGATCATATGTTTCTAGTAATTTTAAAGCCTTCTCCCCACAGCCTTTCATCGCTTCTTCATGTGAGCGAACTATGCTTTTAAGCTTGTTGAGTAGTTGAGGAACAAAATCCTTCCGGGAAGCGGAAGCTGCAATATCTTTTTCAAATGACTTGTAATGTTCCTGGAATATCTCCCGGGCCAGCTGCTTTATATCTTTCCTGAAATCCCAGTTTTTTCCCTGCTCTACCTTCTCTTCAGCAAACCTTACCAGCCATTCCGTCAGTTGTTTATCTTTCCCTATGTCCGCGAACACCAGGTCAATCACCTCATCCAGCACTTTTTGCTGATCTAGCTCGAGCGTGAACCCAGCCTGCAGACCAATCTCCCGCGTGAAAGCCCTGATTACTTTTTGAAAGAAACTGTCAATGGTACTCACAGAAAATTGTGAATACCCGTGCAGAATCCTGGTAAGCACCTCCTGCGACCTTGCTTTTAACTCCAGGGGCTCCAGTCCGGTTGCTTCCAATAGTTCCGGTAGCATTTCGGTGGGTTTCTCCTGAGACAACCCGTGCAATTGTTGCAAAATCCTGGATTTCATCTCCTGAGTAGCCCGATTTGTAAAAGTTACAGCTAGAATGGATTTATAATATCCTGGTGACTTTAGTGCTAACTTCAGGTATTCCTTCGTTAGCGTATAGGTTTTGCCTGAACCCGCTGATGACCTGTATATCTTAAAATTCTTCCTCTCCTGCATTGACAAGCATTAAATCATATAAAAACCATCATCAAATTACAAAACTATACAGACTAAGCCCCGATAACGCAGGTATTTTATTTAAAGTCCATCGAAAACACTGGCAGGTTGAACGGATTGGCTTCGACCATGTGAACCCTTCAATTTTGAATAGTTCTGGTGGGTACTTGCTAGAAGGAAATGGGCAACGAATCATATGCTCATTTTTAGAAAGGTTAAAAGCTGAAGACCTCGAACCGTTACCATGGTTGTAACTACCACTACCAAGCACTGGGTTTTCCCTAGATCCAGTTAGGGAAAGCAAGTTTTATCGAAAGGAATGATGAGACAAGCTCATGGATAAGCAGGATTATAAACTACTCTGTCTGGTCAATGCAATTCACATCAAACAGCCTCCACTCGTTCAGCTCCAAGGCTACTAAGTGGCCCAAATCCGGAACGTGAGCATATACGCAACCTGCGTCCAGGTGAAATTCCACTGCTTCCGGATTATCTATATTGGCACGTATTTGTGCCAGCCGGGTAGGTGTATGGCCGTGAATTATTTTTCTTCCGGCCAATATATCATAATCAATCTTAAAATTCCTGATCATGAGCATAGCCTCTTTGTCCTCAAACGGACTGTGGCTGTTGAAGTTAAACCCGGCATGTACTAACAAAAAGTTGTCTACTTCAAAATAGTAGGGAAGATCCCTAAAAAAGCGAAGGTATTTCTCCGGAATTTCTTTCACATTATCTACACCGAAACTTGCTAATGTGGTATCCCCGCCATTACGCGTTACCCAATGTTGAAATTCGTCAAGATCGTCTTTGGCAACTAATAGAAACTCCTCGTGGTTTCCACGAAGACAGTGTACCTGGTGCCCTGAGTCTTTCAAGTCAAAAATAAAATCAATTACTCCTTTACTATTTATGCCCCTGTCAATATAATCTCCCAACAGGTATAGCTCGTCGTCTGTTCTTATTTCAAGAACTTCCACTACCAATTTTTGAAAAGTAGCAGCACAACCGTGAATATCTGTAATTACAAACTTTCTGGGCATATACTTCTATAGGATTAATAGAGGTCCAATATAACATGCACCTAAAAATGGAACATACTAAACATCAATATGATTGATCGTTAATAGAAGTCGAACAATTGATGTTTTAAGCAGAACGGTAAAACGATACGATTGTTATTGGAGTACACAACGGACTGGAAACTATAAAAGCTAAATCTGGTGTTTAGCCTCTATGATTAGCTCTATATCTTCTTTCGTTGGCAAGCCCGAAACACCTCCAGAAACAACAAATTTCATGAAATCTGCACTTGATATATGATCTACAAGCTTCACGTTGGTTCTGGAAACTATAAACAGGTTTCCTGAAAAGTTGTAAGAATGGGGGCAATATACAGCTACCTTGTCCGGAAGACCGATGTTGCTAAGATCCTCCTGCGTAATAAAGCCGAGCTTTTGGACGCCGGGATCATTGTCCATGGTAATGATCACCGCCTGATTAAATTTCTTTTTGTCACCCACAAA
>CAZHZR010000044.1:12690-16190 GCA_964537095.1 uncultured Roseivirgaceae bacterium | reverse complement strand
ATCCATATTATTAAGAGTAAGGGTAGCATTTATTGTGGTGGTTGTTTTTGCCGTTGCAATAGGTGTCAGGCTCGTGGATATTCAGTTTGTTGATGGAAAGAAATGGATTGCAATTGCAGAAGATAGTGGCTTAAAATACCGTACAGTAGAAGCTACCCGAGGGAATATTTATTCAGACAATGGAAGTTTGATGGCCACTTCGCTGCCATTTTATAAAGTTGCCTTCGATCCTTCTATTGCAGATGAATCGCTATTTGCGAAAGGGATTGACTCTCTTTCCCTGTTATTGTCGCGGCATTTTGGCGACAAATCTGCTAAGGAATACAAGAGGAGGATAAATAACGCGAGGATATCTAAAAAGAAATACCTGGTTCTTAACTGGAAAATCATTGACTATCAGGAAAAGAAAAAAATGTCTGAATGGCCAATATTCCGGGACGGAAGGTTAGGCGGGGGTGTGATCTTCGAAAAGGTGGATAAACGCTTCCTCCCTTTTTCCCATTTAGGGGGTAGAACAATCGGCTACATCAATGACAGGAACTCCGGCGTTGGCCTTGAATACAGCTTTAACAAATATTTGGCTGGAAAAGATGGCGAAGCCCTGTTCCAAAAAATGGCCGGCGGTAACTGGAAACCTGTGTATGATGATTCTGAAGTCAGGCCGGAAGAAGGTCTTGACATAGAAACTACCATTGATATAAATCTTCAGGATGTGTCAGAGTCAGCATTATTGCGGGCGCTGATAAGACATGAAGCTGATTTTGGATGTGTGGTGGTAATGGAAGTAGCGACCGGTGAAATAAAAGCCATATCAAATTTGAAAGGCTATGGCGATGGCAAATACAGAGAAGTATATAATTACGCAGTACAAGGTCTGACGGAACCAGGCTCTACTTTCAAGCTGGCGTCCATGATAGCCTTGTTTGAAGATTCTAACCTCAAACTTTCCGATAGTATCGACACGGGAGAGGGTACCTTTAAGTTTTTTGATAGAACAATGGTTGATCATAAGCCCGGTGGCTATGGTTCTATTACCGTACGCGACGCTTTTGAAAAATCATCGAATATTGCCATTTCAAAAATGGTACAAACCCAATTTGGCCTGAATCCACAGCGCTATGTTGACTATATTAAAAGCTTTGGATTAGCTGAACCCCTGGGCTTTCAAATGATTGGAGAAGGGGTACCTTTTGTCAAACAGGCAAAGGATCCATCATGGAGCGGCGTAACCCTGCCCTGGATGTCGATAGGATATGAACTAAAGCTGACGCCCTTGCAAACCCTTACGTTCTACAATGGCATTGCGAACAGCGGAAAAGTAGTACAGCCATTCATTGTGAAGAAAATTAAAAAGGCAGACAAAGTTGTGGAGGAATATCAGCCAAAAATCATTAAGGATAATATTTGTTCTGCCGAAACACTCGATAAAGTAAAGGCTATGCTCGAAGGAGTGGTCGAAAACGGAACTGCCAGAAACATTAGTGACAGCCATTACAAGATAGCTGGTAAAACGGGAACAGCCCAGATTATTACAGATGGTAGATATACCAGAAAATATTACACGTCATTTGCGGGCTATTTTCCGGCAGACAGGCCTAAATATAGCTGCATTGTAGTAATCAATAATCCCAAAGGTTATGAGCAATACGGAAGCGATGTCGCGGCACCTGTATTTAAAGAAATAGCAGACAAAATTTATGCGAGAGATCTCGAAATGCACCCGCCATACTCCGGCCAAAAGCCCTTGATGGCGGTCAACCCATCGCTGCCTGTAATTAACGCCGGATATGCGGACGACCTCCAGCTGATATGTAACGCCTTGGGGATTCCTAATTTGGAAGCGCATAAGGAAGACTGGGTTAAAGCAAAAGGCGTAGACAATACGGTAATCTGGGAAGATAATCGCATAGAAGCCAGTTCGGTTCCTGATGTTCTTGGAATGACTTTAAAAGATGCACTTTTTCTTCTTGAGAATAAAGGACTGAGGGTAGAAATTATAGGGAGGGGCCGGGTGGTAAACCAGTCCATCGGCCCGGGTAAGAAAGCTGAAAAAGGTAGTCATATCACCATAAAATTGAGCTGATGGCAGAGCTAAAGGATATTTTATACAAGGTTTCATTGATCGAAGTAGCTGGTACTACGGAGATTCAAATTGATTCGGTTCAGTTTGATTCCAGGAAGGTAGCTCCAGGTGCTTTATTTGTAGCCATAGCAGGAACCCAGTCGGATGGTCACGACTATATCGAAAAAGCCGTCGCGCTTGGAGCTGTAGCCGTTGTTTCTCAAAAAGAACCTCAGAGTAGAAGCGCTGGCGTTACTTATATTTTGGTAGAAAATAGTGCGCGGGCTCTAGGCCTTATTGCTTCCAACTTCTATGGAAATCCTTCATCTAAACTTCAGGTGGTAGCAGTTACAGGGACAAACGGGAAAACCACTACTGTGTCTTTGCTGCACAAGCTGTTTATGGAGTTGGGCTACAATTCAGGATTATTGTCTACGGTAAGTAATAAAATCAAGAATAACGTTCTTCCGGCAACGCATACCACACCTGATGCGATTGCTATGAACCAGCTGTTTCAAAAAATGTTGGCTGAGGGCTGTACACATTGTTTTATGGAAGCGAGTTCTCATGCCATAGATCAGGAAAGAATGGCCGGTGTGGTATTGGCAGGAGCTATTTTTACTAATATTTCTCACGACCATCTGGATTATCACAAGACATTTGATGAATATATAAAAGTTAAAAAGAGGCTTTTTGACGATCTGCCATCTTCCGCTTTTGCATTGGTAAACGTAGACGATAAACGGGGGCTGGTGATGCTGCAGAATACAAAGGCTTCTAAAAATTCTTATGCCCTAAAGACCATGTGCGACTTTAAGGCAAAAGTACTTTCTAATACCATCCAGGGACTTGAGCTGGAAATTGACAGTAGGAGTGTGTGGTTTAAGTTAATAGGCGACTTTAATGCTTATAATTTGCTGGCAGTTTATGCTGCTGCGGTTCTCCTGGAAGAAAAGCGTGATGATGTACTCACGACATTATCAGTCTTACAGCCGGCTCCGGGAAGGTTTGAGCAAGTTTTTAACAATGTTCAAATAACAGCAATTGTGGATTATGCACATACCCCTGACGCACTTGAGAATGTGTTGACCACCATTAAAGCCCTGAGAACAGGCAATGAAAAGGTAATTACAGTAATAGGCTGTGGAGGCAATAGGGATAAAACCAAGAGGCCTTTGATGGCGGAGATTGCATGCAGGTATAGTGATAAAGTAATCCTTACCTCAGACAATCCAAGAAACGAGGTTCCGGAAGAAATCATCAAAGACATGCAGGCAGGCGTAGGACCCAGCCAGTATCGAAAAGCGTTGGCTATAACGGATCGAAAAGAAGCAATAAAGGTTGCATGTAGCATGGCAGAGCCAGATGACATAATTTTAGTAGCAGGCAAAGGGCACGAAACGTATCAGGAGATCAATGGCGTAAAACATGACTTCGA
>CAZHZR010000044.1:8602-12590 GCA_964537095.1 uncultured Roseivirgaceae bacterium | reverse complement strand
AACATGCTCTACTATCTCTTCGACTACTTAGATACTGAATACGACCTGATCGGGGCCGGAGTATTTCAATTTATCTCGTTTAGAGCGGGTATGGCAGCTTTATTTTCGCTTTTGATCACCATTGCGTTCGGAAAAACCTTAATTGAGGTTCTCAGACGAAAGCAGGTTGGGGAAAGTATCAGGGACTTGGGTCTGGAAGGCCAAATGGAGAAAAAAGGGACCCCTACGATGGGTGGTATCATCATCATCGCGGCCATTGTGATACCAACACTTCTATTTGCGCAGCTTGATAATATTTATATCATCCTAATGCTGGTCTCATTGCTTTGGATGGGGTTAATTGGCTTTCTGGACGATTATATAAAAGTATTTAAAAAAAATAAAGAAGGGCTGCAAGGAAGGTTTAAGATTGTAGGTCAGGTAGTTCTGGGATTGGTGGTTGGAGTTACATTGGTATTTAATTCAGACGTGGTAGTGCGTCAGTTTAATGAAGCTCCTAAGGCTCAGGAGGAGGTAGTTGAAGTTACACGCGAGTATGTGGATGTGATGTCAACCAAAACAACCATCCCTTTTGTAAAAAATAATGAGTTTGACTATCAGGTGCTGGTCTCCTGGATCAATACAGACTATACATGGGTGATTTATGTTTTGGTGGTCATACTGGTAATTATGGCCGTTTCTAACGGAGCAAATATAACGGATGGAATAGACGGACTGGCCGCCGGAAGTTCAGCTATTATTGGATTGACACTTGCAATTTTTGCTTACCTGTCAGGTAATGCCATTTTTTCGGATTACCTGGACATCATGTTCATTCCGAACACCGGCGAGCTGGTAATTTTCTCAACCGCCTTTGTTGGTGCCTGTATTGGTTTTTTGTGGTATAATTCCTACCCGGCGCAGGTTTTCATGGGAGACACAGGCAGTCTTTCTCTGGGTGGGGCTATTGCGGTATTGGCCCTGATTGTAAGAAAAGAATTGTTGTTGCCGGTATTATGTGGCGTGTTCTTGATAGAAAATTTGTCTGTGATCATTCAGGTTTCCTATTTCAAGTATACCAAGAAGAAATATGGTGAGGGAAGGAGAATATTTAAAATGGCGCCTTTGCATCACCATTATCAAAAAAAGAATCTCCATGAATCAAAGATTGTGACCAGATTCTGGACAGTTGGAATTCTCTTGGCGATATTATCCCTGGCTACCCTGAAATTAAGGTAGATCGCAGGGAACAAATGTTTAGGCTTTTGACAAAGATTGCCTTTGGGCGCATATTTAGAATACAATAAGAATGAAAGAAAGATTAGTCATACTTGGAGGCGGTGAGAGCGGAGTAGGGGCTGCCCTTCTGGGGCAGGCAAAGGGCTATGACGTATTCTTGTCTGACATGTCGCAAATAGCAGGTAAGTACAGAGAGATTTTAACGGAGAATCAAATAGCATTTGAAGAAGGGAAGCATACGGAGCACCTTATCCTCAATGCAGATTTAGTGGTAAAAAGCCCCGGGATTCCGGATAAAGTTGAGATGGTTCAAAAGCTACTGCAAAAGGACGTTCCGGTAATTGCCGAACTGGAGTTTGCCAGCAGATTTACCAATGCGAAAATCATTGGGATTACTGGAACCAACGGCAAAACAACTACCACTTTGCTGCTTTACCATATTCTAAAGGAGGCAGGCTTGAAAGTAGGACTGGCGGGCAATGTAGGTGCCAGTATGGCAAAGCAGGTAATAGAGGACGCTGCCGATTATTATGTAGTGGAGATCAGTAGCTTTCAGCTGGACAACATGTATGAGTTTCATCCTCATATTTCAATACTGCTGAATATTACTCCTGATCATCTTGACAGGTATGAGTACAGCATTGAGAAATATGCAATCTCGAAGTTCCGAATAGCTCAAAGGCAAAATGTTGACGATTACTTTATATACTTTCAGGACGATTTGATTATCCAAAAATATATAAAACCTGTTTTACGAAATGTACGGGGTCTTCCCGTTTCGATAAAAAATCCAGTAAGCCTGGGAGCTTATAAAATGGAGGATAATCTGGTCTTCAATTTAGATCCGGGCTTAGACAACGAATTTAAGATCAACTTGAGCGAAAGTCCTTTGACAGGATTGCACAACGCCCTCAATACAATGGCAGCAGTTTTGGCTGCGTCAGTAATGGGGCTGGAGCAGGAACAAATAGAAAGCGGGTTGAAGAGCTTTAGAAATGCCCCACATCGCCTGGAGTTTGTTGATGAAATCGAGAAGGTTACTTTCATCAATGATTCTAAAGCTACCAATGTAGATGCGGCATACTACGCCTTAGAAGGCTTCAAGGAGCCACTTATTTGGATAGCCGGAGGGGTGGATAAGGGAAATGACTACGGTCAGGTTCGTGAATTGGTAAAGCAGAATGTAAAGGCGTTGGTGTGTTTAGGTAAAGATAATGCTGTTCTGAAAAAATTTTTCTACCAGTTGATACCGATTGAAGAGGAAAATAGTAGCATGTCGGGAGCCGTAGAAAAAGCATTTGCCTTGGCAGAAGCGGGAGATATCATATTGTTATCGCCGGCTTGCGCAAGTTTTGATTTGTTTCAAAACTATGAAGACCGGGGGCAGCAATTTCGTGTAGCAGTGAAAGCATTAAAAAGTAGAATTCTCGGAAATCATTTTCAAAGAGAAAATTAGTAACAAATGATAAAGGCTTGGGCAGAAAGAAATTTAAAGGGCGATCCGGTTATCTGGTTTGTAGTATTCGCTTTGTCTGTATTGAGCATTCTGGTGGTTTATAGTGCTACGGGTACACTAGCCTATAAGCGCATGGAGGGGAATACGGAACATTACCTGATAAAGCATTCAATGTTGGTTTTACTGGGGCTATTTGCTATGTGGATTGCACATAAAATAGATTATCGCTATTTCTCTGGACTGTCCAGGCTGGCTTTGTGGATATCCGTGCCATTATTATTTATCACCTGGAAATTTGGTATGAATATCAATGAAGCATCCAGATGGATCCATATTCCAATAATTGATCAGGCATTCCAGCCTTCTGATTTAGCGAAATTGGCGTTGATAGCGCATCTCGCGAGCATGTTATCAAAAAGACAGCAAAATATACAGGACATCAAGGAATCATTGGTCCCGATTCTGCTGTGGTGTGGTACCATTTGCGGCCTCATTGCGCTCACAAATATGTCCACCGCAATTTTGCTTTTTGGCACCTGCCTGGTGTTGATGTTTATTGGCAGGGTGCCCGTAAAATACTTATTCATGCTGGTGGTTGTAGGAATATTGGCAGGAAGCATTGCATTGCAGTTCGGACAACGGGGAGGCACCGTCGAAAGTAGAATCAAGGACTATCTTGATCCTACTGAAATGTCATTTCAGGCAAAGCAGTCATATATAGCAATTGCTTCGGGTGGTATCTCGGGAAAAGGTCCGGGGCAAAGTGATCAAAGAAATTTTCTGCCGCATCCTTACTCTGATTTTATTTTTGCCATTATTATAGAAGAGTATGGGCTTATAGGTGGAACAATTGTAATTGTATTATACCTTATTTTGCTATACCGCGGTATGCGAACGGTCGCAAGAAGTGAAAAGGCATACGGAGGTTTGCTCTCTGCGGGTTTGAGTTTTGCGCTGGTATTGCAGGCGATGGTGAACATGGCGGTGGCGGTGGGGATTGTTCCTGTTACTGGCCTTCCCTTACCACTTCTAAGCATGGGAGGAACGTCTTTGCTGTTTACAGGACTTTCTTTGGGTATAATTTTAAGCGTAAGCAGAAGCGAAATGCCAGGAGGTCCGGGAAGTACAAAGGAGTTTTCTAACCTGGCTAAAGCAGCGTAGATAGATGTAAGACAGTAGATAATAGACAGTAGATATTAGAACGTAGAGACAAGACAATAGACAATAGGCAAAAGGCAATGGGCAAACGGATAAATGAAATAAGGGGAGATGATAGGACGTAGCGTCAAGGCAAGCATTGTCTACAATAAAGAA
>CAZHZR010000044.1:0-8502 GCA_964537095.1 uncultured Roseivirgaceae bacterium | reverse complement strand
ATAAGGGGAGATGATAGGACGTAGCGTCAAGGCAAGCATTGTCTACAATAAAGAAACAAAAATTATCCATAGTTAAAACATAAAAATTATTTCTAAACAAGAACCATATCGAATCATCATCAGCGGAGGGGGCACCGGTGGGCATATTTATCCTGCTATAGCCATTGCCGACGAGTTTAAAAGGCAGTTCCCGGATGCGGAAGTGCTTTTTGTCGGCGCGAAAGGCAGAATGGAAATGACCAAAGTGCCCGAGGCGGGATATAAAATCGAGGGACTATGGATCAGTGGTATTCAGAGACGACTGACCTTTGATAATCTTGCTTTTCCTTTAAAATTGATCTCAAGCCTTAGGAGGGCGGATGAAATTTTAAGGGAATTCAGGCCGCATGTTGCGGTAGGCGTAGGTGGGTTTGCGAGCGGGCCGTTGTTGAGAAGAGCCTCTAAGCGAAATATCCCCTGTCTGATTCAGGAACAAAATTCATATGCAGGCCTTACCAATAAGTTGTTGGCCAAAAGAGTGCGTAGGATTTGTGTGGCTTACGAGGGAATGGAAAGCTATTTTGATAGAGATAAAATTGTTATCACTGGCAATCCAGTAAGAAGTGATATAGTAAACTTTAAAAATAACAAAGAGGAGGCCTTAAAATATTTTGGTCTGCAGCCAGGTTTAAAGACGCTTTTCATAATGGGCGGGAGCCTCGGTGCCAGGACCATAAACGAAAGCATTTTAAAGAATCTACAAGCGCTAATTGATGCGGATATCCAGTTGATCTGGCAAACCGGCAAATTATATTATCACGAAGTCGCGCAGAAACTAACCGCATTCGATATCACGAGCATTAAATATTTTGAATTTTTAAAAGAAATGAACCTCGCTTATTCGGCCGCAGACATGGTCATTTCAAGGGCAGGAGCGTTGTCAATTTCTGAACTGTGTCTTGTGAGGAAGCCGGTCATTTTTGTTCCATCGCCTAACGTCGCGGAAGATCATCAGACAATGAATGCCCGTGCTTTGGAAAAGCATGATGCAGCCATGATGGTCAAAGATGTGGAGGCGCCGGAGAGATTGGTGCATGAGGCACTAAATCTGTTTAAAGATGAAGCAAGGATGCAAGTTCTGGCAGAAAATATAGCGAAAATGGCAAAGCCGGACGCAACGAAAAATATTGTGAGCGAAATTATAAAAATAATAGATTGAGGTTTGATCAATACGATATTGTTTACTTTATAGGCATTGGTGGCATTGGCATGAGTGCCCTGGCCCGTTGGTTCCATCGTCAAGGGCTTCGAGTGTCAGGTTATGACCGTACACTCAGCTCCCTTACATCAGAATTACAGCAAGAAGGTATATCGATACACTACATAGATGAAATTTCAGAAATACCTCCACAGGTGGTTCAAAAGAAAGAATCGACGCTTGTGGTTTACACGCCGGCCATTCCGAAGAACCACAAAGGGTTTGATTACCTGCTAAAGAATGGTTACACCCTTATGAAAAGGTCGCAGGTGCTTGGAAAACTCACCGAAAACCGTTTCACTATTGCCGTGGCCGGTACGCACGGAAAAACGACAACCTCTACCATGATTGCCCATATCATTAATTATACGGGAGGGAATTGCGACGCGTTTTTAGGTGGTATCAGTAACAATATAGGCTCAAACCTATTGCAAAGTAACAAGCCTGTGGCGCAAAGTGTGATGGTGGTGGAGGCAGATGAATACGATCGTTCGTTTTTGACGCTACACCCAAATATCACGGTGATTACTTCGGCCGATCCGGATCATTTAGATATCTACGGAGCTAAAGATGCCGTATTGGAGTCATTTTCTGATTTTATCGCACAAAGTACCGAGGGCAGTCAATTGATTATTAAAGAAGGATTGGAGCATCTAAAGCCGACCGCAAGAGGGGATATCGCTGTTTCAACTTATGCATTGGATGGTCAGGGAGTTTCAGCAAAAAACGTAACCATTCAGGGTGATGTTTTTGTTTTTGATTATGAGTCTGAAGAGCAGACAATAAGAAGTATAAACCTTAAGGTTCCCGGATTTCATAATGTGGAGAATGCCGTTGCGGCATGTGCTGCTACTTTAAAGCTGGGCCTTGCTCCTGAAATGATAAGAGAAGCATTAAATGCTTTTTCGGGGGTAAAACGGCGTTTTGAGTATGTTGTGAGATCAGAACAGACCATTTACATCGATGATTATGCGCATCATCCGGTAGAAATTAATGCTTTTCTCTCTTCCGTGAAGGCATTGTATCCTTCGAGGAATTTGACAGCTGTTTTTCAACCGCATTTGTATTCCCGCACGAGAGATTTTATGGCTGAGTTTGGTGAAAGCCTCAGTCTGGCGGATGAAGTTTTGCTCTTGGAGATATATCCTGCACGAGAGGAACCTATCCCGGGTGTTTCGAGCAGTTCGCTTTTAAACTACATAACTGCTGATAAGAAAGGTGTATACACATCGGACGAACTGTTGAAGCATCTTATTCAGGCGCGAACTGAGGTATTGGTCACAATAGGCGCCGGTGATATTGATAAGTTGGTACATCCGATTGGAGAAATTATAAGGAGGAGGAGAGATGGTCAGTGACAAGGTAAAGAAAGGACTGAAAGTATTCGGATTTGTAGCCTTTACATTTTTGGCTATTGGTTTTGTAGGGAAAAGGCAAAGTGATAAATTGATTAAGAATATCGATATAAGGATCGACAATCGGTTTAACAATTATTTTGTCGACCAGAATGAGCTGATGAATCTCATTACAGAAAATGGTGCCGAAAGTATTACCGGTCGCCCGTTTAACGAACTTCGTCTCAAGGAAATTGAGCAGAGAGTGAAGAGACATCGTTTTGTTCAAAATGCGGAGGTTTTTAAGGATTTAGGAGGAAATCTTGTGGTAAATGCTTATCAGACAGTCGCGATGGCCAGGGTGGTGCAGTCCGACGGACCGGACGCCTATATCAGCGATCAGGGGAAGATCTTACCCGTGTCCGATAAGTATACCGCCAGAGTGATGATAGTTGGCGGGGCCTATACCAAAAAATTGGTAACGAATGATCTTACGAAAGATACAACATCAAGCAAAATATTTAAACTCTTAAAATATATAGAGAATGATTCCTTTTGGAGTGCCCAGATAGCGCAGATTGACATTGATAGAAATGGCGATATTACCTTTTTCCCCCAGGTAGGGAATCAGTTGATAGAGTTTGGGCAACCTGAAGAAGTAGAAGATAAATTCAATAAGCTAAGTATCTTCTACAATCAAATACTGCCCCAAAAGGGCTGGAATGCCTATAAGAGAGTGAATCTGAAATTTGAAGATCAGATTATTTGTGAATGATAGAATTAAAAACAAGATATAGAAAAATTATTGCCAGGAATATAACGCTAAAACAGAATGCAAAAGGATAAAATCGTCGTCGGATTAGATATAGGAACTACAAAAATTTGTGCAATTGTTGGCCGGAAAAACGAATATGGAAAGCTCGAGGTCTTGGGTATGGGTAAAGCTGTTTCTGATGGTGTCATCAGGGGCATAGTTACCAATATTGACAAAACGGTAATGGCCATAGAGAAGGCTGTAGCAGAAGCGGAAGAGCAATCGGGGATAGATATTCGGGTTGTAAACGTAGGCATTGCCGGACAGCACATTAGAAGTGCCATCCATCATGGTAGCATAACAAGAAACTCAACAGAAGATGAGATTACTATTGAGGATGTAAACCGGCTTACCAACGATATGTACAGAATTGTTATACCGCCGGGGAGTGAAATTATCCATGTGATGCCACAGGATTATATTGTTGACTACGAAGAGGGGATCAAGGATCCCGTAGGGATGTCTGGCGTCCGGTTAGAGGCAGATTTTCACATTATCACTGCCCAGACAAATGCTATCAGCAACGTAAATAAGTGCATTAGAAGAGCGGGATTGGAGATTGAAAACTTAATTCTGGAACCACTGGCGTCAAGCCTGGCTGTTTTGAGCGACGAAGAAAAAGAAGCCGGCGTATGTTTAGTTGACATAGGTGGTGGCACCACAGACATTGCGATTTTTCATGACAATATTATCAGGCACACGGCTGTTGTTCCTTTTGGTGGAAATATCATCACTTCTGATATTAAAATGGGCTGCATGGTTATGCAGCACCAGGCTGAATTGTTAAAAACCAAATTTGGGAAGGCAATTTCGGAAGAGGCAAGTCCGAACGAGATCGTATCCATTCCTGGTCTCAGGAACAGAGCTCCAAAAGAAATTTCGCTGAAGAATCTGGCCCATATTATCGAAGCGCGAATGGAGGAAATCATCGAGCTGGTACATACGGAAATAATTACTTCCGGGTATGAAAACAGGCTCGCAGGCGGCATTGTCATTACAGGAGGTGGTGCTCAACTCAGCAACGCGAAGCAGTTATTCGAATACATGACGGGCATGGATGCCAGAATTGGCTATCCAAACGAACACCTTGGAAAAAGCAAGATTGAAATGGTGAAAAGCCCAATGTTTGCGACTACAGTCGGATTGGTATTGAGTGGTTTCAGAGCTTTAGATGAAAGAGAAAATAGATATATGCAGGTGAAAGACAGCTACCACGGGAGCAATAAAGTCCAAAAAAAAGAAAATTCTGGTGGCGACTTTTTCAAAAAAATAATAGATAAAACGAAGGGGCTTTTAATTGATGATGTTGATGAAAAAGAAGATTACTAACCAATACGATCAAAAACTAAACTCATATAACAGGCTAACTAACTACTAAACCTATTTTTTTCGGTACCTTAAAATTTAATTATCATGGCAGAAAATTCATATAAGTTCGAAATACCCAAGCACCACAAATCCATAATCAAAGTAATTGGAGTAGGTGGAGGCGGTAGCAATGCCGTTAACCACATGTTTAACCAAGGCATCAAGGATGTAGAATTCATTGTGTGCAATACAGATTCACAGGCTTTAAAAGGAAGCCCGGTTCCGAACAGATTACAAATTGGTGTAAATCTTACCGAAGGCCTTGGTGCCGGAGCAAATCCTGAAAAAGGAAGGAATGCAGCCCTGGAAAGCAAGGAAGAAATCAGAGAAATGTTGAGCAACGATACGAAAATGGTATTCATTACTGCAGGAATGGGAGGAGGAACCGGTACAGGAGCCGCTCCTGTCATTGCGAAGGTAGCTAGAGAACTCGACATCCTAACTGTAGGGATAGTTACAGCTCCTTTTGGTTTTGAAGGCAGAAAGAAAATGGCTCAGGCGGAACAGGGCATCAAAGAATTGAAGGAAAACTGTGATACCGTGCTTGTGATACTAAATGATAAGCTGCGTGAAATATTCGGAAATCTATCGATTAGCGAAGCCTTTGCGCAGGCAGACAATGTCTTAACAACCGCGTCAAAAGGAATTGCTGAAATAATCACGGTGCCTGGTTATGTAAACGTCGATTTTGAAGATGTTAAAACGGTAATGAAAAATTCCGGGGCGGCGGTGATGGGTTCCGCTCAGACGCAGGGTGAAAACCGCGCAAGGAAAGCCGCAGAAGCTGCCATCTCTTCGCCGTTGTTGAACAACCGCGACATATTAGGGGCCGATAAAATATTGCTTTCGATCATTTCAGGTGAGGAAGCCGAGCTTCAAATGGACGAGTTAACGGAAATTACGGAATATATTCAGGAGAAATCAGGCGATAATGCTGAAGTAATTTTTGGTCATGGTGTAGATCCTGAATTGGGAGAAAGTATAAGAGTGACGGTAATTGCTACTGGATTTGAACATGAGAAGTTCGATATTTCTAAAGGGTCTGACAAAAGAGTTTATGACCTTGAGTCTAACAAGCAAATAAAACTATTTGATGCAGAGGCAGAAACATCCAAATTGGGTGAGGAAAGCAAATCCGGGAGAATAGTAAGCTACAATGACTCTAATACCTATAGTCAGTCAAAGCCCGAAAAGATAGAAGAAGTAGAGGCTAGCAAAACATATTTCGATTTGGGCGAAGAATATGTAATAGAAAACATCACCGCACAAAAAATTCATCAGGTGGAAGAACAATCATCCAAAGATGACTATTTTGGCTTGGAGCAAAAGCGCGATAAATTACAGGAACAAAGTCAGGAGAGAATCAATAAGTTGAGAGGTTTGCACCAAAATAGCGGCATGAGTTCCGATTCATTTAAGGAAAAGCTGGATGTGCCTGCCTATCTACGAAAAAATGTTCGATTGCAGGATGTTCCTCATTCTTCTGAGCAGAACATTTCAAAATACAACCTGAATGATGACAGTCAGTTGCTCGGAAACAACAAATTTCTACACGACAATGTAGATTGATATTTGGGTTTTTATATAATATAAGGTTCAAAATCAAAAGGCATTACAATTAAGGAGCTTCCTCAATTGTAATGCCTTTTTGTTTTATTGGTAAGGGAAAATGCATCTTAATCGGAAATGTAAATGCATTTTGGAGGATGTTACTTCGAGATCTAAAGTCTGATTCCCAGGCTAAGCAGCCACTGGTTATGTCTTAAATCGGTATTAAAGGTATTGCCTCCAACTCTTATGTCATCCCCAAAGCTACTGAGGTTCCCTTCGTATTTGAGGTCAAGAATTAAGCTACCGATATCCAGGCCTATGCCAGCCTGATATCCCACGGTAGCATTGTTGTAGTTATTCTTAACATCCTCGGTAACACCGCCTTCCTTGGCATCAGCTTTCAAAAGTAAGCTGGCTACAGGACCCGCTTGTAACCTGAAGAATTTGGCAAATTTAAAGCCGATCATGACCGGGACGTCCAGTTTATTATAGTCATATTCGATGATTTGGTTCCCTACGCCGCTTCCATCCTCAAATTCGATTTCTCCTCCGTTGCTTGTAAACAATACCTCTGGCTGGATATACAAGGAACTCAGAGAGAACCGGGCAAACAGCCCTGCGTGGAAGCCAAACGATGCGTCCCCCTCTTTTACATCCTGTACATTATCCCTGATTTCCAGTTTGGAGGAGCTTACACCAACGCGGGGCCCAATACTAAAGAACTGCGCATAAGAGACTGAACAAAAGAACAAAGCAAAACCGGTCAACAGTAGTTTCCTGCTAATTTTTTTTAGTGCTTCGTTTGAAAAATAAAAAGTTGAATTCTTCATGAGATTATTAGAAAATATGTTAAAAAAGTAAAAACATAACGTGAGTGAGTTTCAAAAGTTATGTTTTACAGATTTTTTGACAAAAAAAAACAGCTTCTGAAAAGAAGCTGTTCACCGTGGTGTTTAAGGTGCCTATTTTGGATCAGATCTTGAAGCGTCAAAGTCTCCCGCAGAACCTCTGGTTGCTTGTTGTTCCTGAACATCTGCAAATACTTCATCACTAGAATCGTCGCAAGAAACGAGGAATAACATCGAAAGTGCGAAAATCGCTGGTAGTAATTTTTTCATGATTAATTAAGGTTTAGGTAGTAATTTGTTTTTTAGGTTAATCAAATCTAACAATTAATTCGAAAGATTAAAATTTTAGATCAACTTTTTTCTTAAAAAATTGTTTTCGTACATATGTAATTTTTTTGCAAATCCTGAGGTTTTGTTAGATGTGCGGGGAATGTGTTTTCTCCGGGTTTATAGGTGAATAGTCTACCTTTTCGTGTGTGGGAGAATAATGTTGAAGAGGGTGAATTCATTTTCTTTGCTGCTTACCGTGATTTCACCGCTCAGTTTCTCCACTGCCTTTTTAGCAATGTATAGACCCAAACCAAAGCCCTTAGGCTTTTCGGTGGCAACAGTGAACATATCGAATATTCGCGGCTGTAGCTCATGGATGATCCCAATGCCATTATCATAGACTTCAATCAAAATTGAATCTGCTTCCCTTTTTACTAAAACTTTTATTTCTTTCTGGTAATAAGTGTACTCTTTGGAATAGAGTATGGCATTTTCCAGTAAATTCTGAAACAATATGTTAATCAGAACCTCTTTTGAAATGAAGTTTTCAACAGGCTCAATTGATGTCTGAAATGAGATGTTACTTACTGGTAAACCCTGGCCCAGCATCTTCCAGGTTTCGTTTATGATGTTCGTAAAGCAGATTTGCGTTGAGGGATCGTATTGCGAAATATTGATTTCGCTGGCCATCACCAGTTTTCTTAACATTTCATCCATCTTGATGGCAGTATCCTCAATTTTCTCCCGGATTAAATCAACCTGATCCTGACGAGTTTCCAGTCTTACAACTTGTACCAGCCCCATGATCGACACAATGGGTCTTCTCAGGGCATGTGATGATTGGTATAAAAAAGTATCTAATTCTATATTGGTTTTTTCCAGTGCAGAAGTTCTCTCCCGAACCGTTGATTCCAAATTGCTATTGAGTCTTTGTAATTCCTCGTTGGCGAGGGATAGCTGATTTTGGGAATTTTGGAGACTTTCGTTGATCTCGATAATTTCCTGTTGTTTCAGATTAATTTCCTGGTTTTGTCGACTCAGCAGTAAATTTGTTTTTTGTTTCTGTCTGTAAACGACATA
>CAZHZR010000043.1:10859-16311 GCA_964537095.1 uncultured Roseivirgaceae bacterium | reverse complement strand
AGTGCAAAATTATATTCTTTTTTATTATATTCAAACATTAAACAAAAAAAGATATCTTTTTTTTTCTTTTAATTAAAATAACCCACCTTGGCGAGTTTAAACGCAAAATTTAATAGTTGCTATAGAATGCTTTTAGTCTCTCATCCTCTTCGTCCTTCTTAAGCTGTTCAATAAGTGGTCGCACCCCTTCCAGATCTTCAATTAACAACAGCCCCTGGAATGCAGCCAGTCTGATGTAATAAGCTTCATGATCCAGGGCGTATTTTTTCAGTATTTCGAAACCGTCTGCTTTCGTTTCCATCGGCATCTTCATCAGATATTGTCCCAGATACTGTAAGAGGTAATAAAGTTCTGCTCCATCTGTATTATTGATAGTTCTTGTAAACCAGGGAAGCTTTCCGTCCTGTCCGGTCAGCGCATAGTAATCAGCCAGTGGCACTAATGTGTTTATATTTTCAATATCTTCGTGCAACTGAAATATCTCCTCTTTGTCAGTGGCAGAAGTTTTTCCATAACCGTATAGAGCAGCACCAATTACTGCATAAGAAGGGTCTTTCATTCCTCTTTCAAATGCTGACAGATACTTATCCGGATTATAAGAAGCGATGATAGCCAATGCGTCCGCCCTTACTAATGATTTTTCATCCTTCTCTCCAATGAGGGCCAGTGTTTCCATCATCATTTCCGAATCGGGCCCGGTATAATTATCGAAAGCATTGACCGCCTCTTGCCGGAGTCCCCAAAAGTTGTCGTTGAGGGCCAATTTTATAACATTTCGTGCAGTATCATTTTGGATATGTTCCGCAAGGCCCAAGATGGCTTCATAGCGAGCGAGGAATTTTTCAGCATTTTCATATTGAAATGCAAGTTCTACAATATCCTTTGGATAATTTATCTCAGCGAGGAGCTGCTTTTCGGAATCAAAATCAACCCAATCCGGGGCATTCGGCAGTTCAAACTCAAAGACTTCAGTACGCTCGTCTATCATTATGGCATATCTTTCTTTCTCGCCACCCTGATAAATATCGATATAGAGCGGCAATTGGTAAAGCGGCGTATAATCAAGATCCTGCGCCTGGGTTACTTCTATTTTCAGCAGGCCGTTGTTATATTCTTTTTCGACATTCAGGACCGGGTGCCCTGAGGCAAGAAACCACTGGTTGAAAAACCAGTTCAAATCTTCGCCGGTTACTTTTTCAAAAGCCAACCTTAAATCATGAACTTCTACATCAGAATATTCATTTTGTTTCAAATAGGTAGAAAGAGCCGAAAAGAAAGCATCATCGCCGACATATTTTCGAAGCATGTGCAAAATTCTGCCGCCTTTTGCATAGGAATGACTATCGAACATATCCTCCCGATGATCATAATAAAACCGGATCAGGTCCACTTGCTTCTCTTCCGCCTCATTTAAATATTGTGTGAGTTCCTCCAATCCATAATAATCCGCTTCATCAACACCAAATTTATGTTCAACCCACAAATACTCACTGTAATTGGCAAAAGCTTCGTTCAGCGGTAAATTTGACCATGATTCGCAGGTGACGAGGTTTCCGAACCAATGGTGAAAAAGCTCATGTGCAATAATTTTATCCCAATTTTCGTCCAAAAGCTCCCGGTCTGTTACCTGCACAGCTTCCATAAAGGTTGAAGCAGTTGTATTTTCCATGGCCCCAGACACGAAGTCCCGCACAATTACCTGAGCGTATTTGCTCCATGGATACTTGTAGTTTAATCTCTCTGAAAAGAAGCTGAGCATTTCCGGAGTATTCCCAAAAATCGCTTTGGCGTGTTGTTCATATTCCGGTTCCACATAATACGACACATCCAGGTCTTCCCATTTTTCTTTCACTATTGCATATTCTCCTATGGCCATCATAAAAAGGTAAGGAGCATGCGATTTATCCATATTCCAATAATCTGTTCGTGTTCCATCCTCATTGAGATGCGAATACACCAATACACCGTTAGAGAGGGTAGAAAAATTATCTTCAACGGTGATATACATCTCCTGAGTGGTACGCTGGTTTGGGGCGTCAATGGTAGGAAACCAGCAAGAACTTGCTTCGGTTTCCCCTTGCGTCCAGATTTGACGCGGCTTGTTGGGGTCAGACCCATCTGCATTGATGAAGTACAAGCCCCGGTCTGATGTGATTGCATCGCTGCCGCTTTGAGGAAGTTCATACGGTTTTGCTGTATAGTCGATTTCAACAAAAACATCTTCGTTTCTTGTATACTCCTTGTTTAGTTTGATGGACAATACTTTGTCATCGTAAGAATATTCCAAAGGAGCTCTTCCGCCACTGTCAATCAATGATACCTGGTGAATATCGAAGCCTTTGGCGTCCAGATGCAGCAGCGTTTGCGGGTAAAAATACGGCTTAAGCTGAATAGTAGCGGTTCCATGTAAATACCGTTGCTCCCAGTCAAAGCTCACCTCCAGCTTGGTATGAATAAGTCTAAAAAACTTTGTCTCTTCTGCCTGGTAAACGCTTGGTTCGACGTCTATTACTTCGTCCAGGGTATCCAGAGGTTCTACTATAAAAGTGGAATCAATGGTGCTTCCGTTTAATCCTGCAGTAGTGTTGCTATTTGACTTATGTGCTGTCTGGCACGACACAGCAAGATGTATTATGATGCCTATATAAACTAAAGAGACAAACTTTTTATTCATTATATGTTATCTTTAAACTTGGTCAGTATATATTAGGAATATTACCCTGAATAATTCGTTATCGGAAATTGAACTTTAAGAAATATTTCTTAAACTGCCTCATTTTTCAGGAGTTTCCACTTCCAAAGATTTGGAATATTTTAATTCAAACAAAATATTTTTACCAACGATCTTTTAGAATACCTATGATAAAAGCTATAGTAAATGGCAAAACCACGTTCGAGATTGAGGAAGAAGGCAATGAACTTTTGTTGAACGGCGCAATATTTAAGTGGGATGTATCAAAGTCTGACCATCATTTTCACATTATTCACCACCATAAGTCTTACAACGCAGAACTTCTCGATATTGATTATGTTTCTAAAAAAATAAGATTAAAAATCAACGGAGCCGTTTATGAAGTCGCAATTGAAGATCATCTGGATATTCTATTGAAGAAGATGGGCATGTCTCAAGCCATCACAACTACATTAAAAGATATAAAAGCGCCTATGCCTGGCCTCATATTACAAATACTCATCAGTGAGGGGATGGAAATAAAAAAAGGAGATCCAATTATGATTCTGGAGGCAATGAAGATGGAAAATAATCTCAAGTCGCCAGGAGATGGAAAAATAAAGAGCGTAAAAGTAAAAACTGGCCAAAGCGTAGAAAAGGGTCAGATTCTGATAGATTTCCTTTAGTTTGGGTGAATTTAAAATAGTGCTAAAGGCAGGTTTCTGGAGGTCGGTTCAAATTGACAACTTATAATCTCTGATTTAGAATAAGGAATTACTGTTCAAAAATTTAATTATAAAAAATAGCATCTTATATTTGCCCTAATTTTAAAAAACTATTCCTAGATGAAATATAAGCGCATTCTTTTAAAGTTAAGTGGTGAAGCCCTTATGGGAAACAAGCAATACGGTATCGACCCTGTGGTATTGGAACAATATTCTCAAGAGATAAAAAAGGTTAAAGATCTGGGGATTGAAATCGCAGTTGTAATTGGAGGCGGCAATATATTCAGAGGGGTACAAGCCGAAAGTTCAGGGATTGATAGAGTGCAGGGCGACTATATGGGAATGCTGGCTACAGTTATCAACGCTATGGCCTTACAAAGTGCTTTGGAGAAAACTGGTATCTATACCAGGTTGTTGTCTGGCATTAAAATGGAACAGGTATGTGAACCCTTTATCAGAAGACGAGCTATGAGACACCTTGAAAAAGGTAGAGTGGTGATTTTTGGTGCAGGAATTGGAAACCCCTACTTTACTACTGATTCTACAGCCAGCTTGAGGGCTATTGAAATAGAGGCTGATATTGTATTGAAAGGGACAAGAGTAGACGGCGTTTATACCGCTGACCCTGAGAAAGACCCCTCTGCTACACGGTATTCTCAGATTTCTTTTTCAGAAGTATATGAGAAAGGCTTAAACGTGATGGACCTTACCGCGTTTACTTTGTGTCAGGAAAACAATTTGCCTATAATCGTATTTGATATGAATAAACCTGATAATTTATTAAATCTTGTAAAAGGAGAAGAGGTCGGGACTTTAATTAATTAACTTAAATATTCAATTTAAAAATGGACGAAGAAATACAATTGTATCTCAACGAAGCAAGGGACTTGATGAACAAAGCTATAAAGCATTTTTCAAACGAGCTCACGAAAATAAGGGCTGGAAAGGCAATGCCAAACATGTTGGACGGATTGATGGTAGATTACTATGGCTCACCCACCCCAATCGGCCAAGTAGCGTCTGTAAACACACCTGACGCCCGTACCCTGGTGGTAAAACCATGGGAGAAAAAGCTTATTGGTGAAATAGAAAAAGCTATCATCAATAGCGACCTTGGCTTAAACCCGCAGAACGATGGGGATCTGATAAGATTGAATATCCCGCCGCTGACAGAAGAAAGACGAAAAAACCTGATGAAGCAGGTTAAGAACGAGGCGGAAAATGGCAAGATCAGTGTGAGGAATATCAGAAAAGACTCCAATGAATCATTAAGAAAACTGTTAAAAGAAGGGGCTTCTGAGGATGAAATCAAAAGGGCTGAAGAACAGGTTCAGATTTTGACAAGCCAATATTCTGAGACTATAGATGGATTGGTAGGTAAAAAAGAGACAGAAATTATGACTGTTTGACCTATCTTTTTTTCAACCCAAATATGCTGCTAAATTGTTATAAATAAAGTTTTTTGTCATTAATATACTGTTCTACCTTGTCATGAACAATATATTTAATAGACCTCCCGCTTCTTATTGCTTCCCGAATATAGGTAGCAGAAATATCTAACAGAGGAGCTTGAACCATCCTTACATTTGGATGGTTTTTTATTTCATCATTCGAGTGCACGCCTGGCCTTGGGTAGACATCCAGTCCGTAAAGTTCAAGAATCGAACTGTAGTTTTTCCACTTGTGGAAGTTTCTCAGATTGTCTTCTCCTATAATCAACCTGAAGGTATGGCTTGGGTGTTTTTCGCTTAAATATGTAAGCGTATCTATGGTATAGCTGGGCTTAGGCATGTTGAATTCCACGTCTGATGCTCTAAGGCAAAAATTGTCTTCGATGGCACACTCCACCATATCCAACCTGTCGAATTCGTGCAACAGCGATTTACTGCTCTTAAAGGGATTAAGCGGGGAAATAATAAACCATACCTGATCCAGGTCCGTTTGGTTTGCCATTGTATTGGCAATAATAAGATGCCCAATATGAATAGGATTAAAAGAGCCAAAAAATAAGCCTATTTTCATACCTACCTATTATTTTTTACGGGATCTTTTATGG
>CAZHZR010000043.1:0-10759 GCA_964537095.1 uncultured Roseivirgaceae bacterium | reverse complement strand
TGTAGATTTTTCTTTGTGTCTTAAGGTATTCTTAAGCCAATTAGTAAATATAATTGCCATATTACGAATTTTTTTTATTTATAACCCATAGACTGTGCATAAGATTGCAATTTTTCCTTTAGTAGGTTCCTTGCCCGGTGTAACCTGGACCGCACGGTTCCAATAGGGATATCCAGAATCTTGGCCATTTCTTCATAAGTAAAACCTTCTAAATCACAAAGTATGATAACAGTTCTGAAATCAACAGCAAGAGAATTCAAAGCATTTGAAATCTCATCCCCAATCATATCCTGAATAGTTTCTACTCTTAGGTCGGTAGTAACAGAAACATCTGTATCTTCAGAGTTGTAAAAAGTTTCGACTTCCTGATAATCAACTTTAGAAGGCTCTTTGCTTTTTTTTCTAAAGTCGTTGATGAAGCTATTTTTTAATATTCGGAACAACCATGCTTTTGCGTTAGTTCCTTGCTCAAAAGAATTAATAAATCTAAAAGCTTTCAGGTAAGTCTCCTGTACCAGATCTTTCGCATCATCTTCATCGAAGGTAAGTCTGTAAGCAAAATTATACATAGAATCTATATTAGGCATAAATTCCTTATCAAAAATATTTCCCTTTTCGACTGCGGTATAATTTTGTCTAATGTTTTCTGACATACTATCACTGTTTTGAGAACCATGGCTTCCGACATGTAAAACACAGGCTAAAAAATATGTCGGAATTTTATTATTTAACTGATGTTTTAGTATAATGTTGCGCAAACATCTAAAGAGTACTAATAAATAAAGATAGAGGTTATGTTTTTAGCTTTATCTTTGCAAATTCAAAAAACCTAAACCATATATGTTTTTTATCAGGCTGCTTTCCAAAACACCCTTCTTTCTGTTATATCCGCTCTCGACCTTTTTGTTTTACGTCACCTATTATGTTGTGGGATATAGAAAAAAAGTGGTTTTTACGAATTTAAAAAATTCCTTCCCAGAAAAAAGCGAGCCTGAAATTGAAAGCATTGCCAAAGATTTTTACAGAAATCTGCTTGACGTATTGGTAGAAACTATCAAAATGCTTACCATATCGCCTGCTGAACTCACCAGAAGGATGCATCTTGTAAATCCCGAGGCACTAGAACAGTTTTATAATCAGCAAAAGTCAGTCATTGTTCTCACCGCCCATTACTATAACTGGGAGTGGCTGACCGCTTCCAGCACTATACAAATTAAGCATGCGGTAGATGCAGTGTATTTAAAACTTAACAATGAGTTTTCTGAAAATTTAATGAAAAAGATACGTGAGCGCTTTGGAGGCAATCTTATAGAGAAAAAAGATTTTGTAAAATCATTAATTGCCCGAAAAAATATTTTAAAGGTGAATGCCTTAATGGCGGACCAGGCTCCTCGCCACGAGGCTCAGGTGTTATGGACTACCTTTCTGAACCAGGAATCTAAGTTTTTTACCGGAGCAGAAAGAATAGCACAAAAGCTTAAACTACCTGTTTTATATATTGAAATGCAGCGGGTAAAAAGAGGGTACTATACGGCAAATCTCACCGTATTAACGGATGACGCAGCCAATTGCGATAAGGATGAAATCACACTGAAGTATGTAAAGGCGTTAGAAAATACCATCAGGAAAAATCCCTCAGGATGGTTGTGGTCTCATAAACGTTGGAAACATAAAAGACAAACGCAAGAGGCAATGACAAATCGAAGTTAATCTTTATCCAATAAGCGATTAAGCTGCCCTACATTGTTTACTTGTATGGCGTCGGGATGTGTGTTAACAATATCAATAATACTACTTCTGGATCTTCCACCAAAAACAACAACAAAAAGTCCATGATGATGAGCCAGACTGATTTTTTCCTTTTCCGCAATGCCTGGCCCTATTACTAAACCTGCCATGTTATTTGCTAAGGCCCATTCCATCCCTCCAGAGAAATTCTGATTTTCATCTAACATCAGCGAATAGTCGGGGTCCAAGGTTTGAAAATGCTTTAAAAGCGTTTTATCTGACGATCCAACTATTACTTTATCTTTTGGAACTTCGCTTTCTTCAAGTTCTTTGTAGAGAAGATTCGCAAATTGCCTTGCTCTTTCCT
Organism: uncultured Roseivirgaceae bacterium; assembly: GCA_964537095.1. Lineage (GTDB taxonomy): Bacteria > Bacteroidota > Bacteroidia > Cytophagales > Cyclobacteriaceae > CAMPJM01. Next base: position 8,664 of record CAZHZR010000043.1, on the reverse strand, counting down.
GCTGATCTCCTTTCAGACAATCATCAAAATTTTTTACATCAAGGTGAAGTGCCGGATACTTATCAAGATTTCGAAGGTAGAATAAGAGATCAGTAAAAGAAATCACACTTTCATCATGAAATAAGTCATATATTGGTCCGGTATCATAATGTCGTCCCAATAAATCTGCTGCTTTTGTATTGCTCACACATTGCTGGGGCTCACCGACTGCTTTCAAATTGCTGTCGTGAAACAGTATCAGTGTGCTGTCACTACTCATCTGAATATCTACCTCCACGCCATCAGCTTTGTTTATAACCAATGCTTTTTCTATAGAGGCTATGCTGTTTGGAGGTAAGGGATTAAATGGCAACATCGGGTATAAAAAAGCGGAGCCGGCATGTCCTATCACTTCAACTTTTCCACCATTAAGGTTCTGTATTGATTTTGTGTCGATACTACCACACCCATATAACCCTGATAATAATACGCCTAACACTAAGGTTCGCCCACATTTATTCATTCTCTTCATGGTTCCTGGATTGGTAGGTTTGTATAGACTGTTTATTTTGTATTAGAGCCTGGTTATACGTCTGCACAATTGCTTTACATCTATTTTCCATAGCTTTCAAACGCTCTGCAAATTCTGCGTCCTCCTTCAGCGGTTTGTTGAGCAAAGTGTCTTGCGCATAATTATAAAAGCCCAGCACTTTTTCCCCGTTAAAATGGATTAAGAAATCATCCTCTACATACTGATAAACATGGTTGAGATAGTTGATCGCGAAAGGAGGAGTCAAAGTATCTTTTGAAAAGAGATTTCTTCCAAAACTAAACACCGGTTGATCATATCCTAAGTGCCCTAAAGTGGTTGGAAATATATCTACATGCTGAACTACCTCTTCCACATTGCCTTTGAGCAGACTATCTGCAGGGCTATAGAATAATAAAGGTACTGCAAAACTCCCTAATTGGGTGGCATATTCCGGATTCAACGCTGGTCCTGTATGATCGGCCGTGACAATAAATAAGGTATTGTCAAACCAGGACTCCTTCTCTGCCCGAACAAAAAATTTCTTCAAGGCCATATCAGCATAAGCGACGGTATTTAGTATTGGATGTTCGCTTTCCTTATACACTTCCTTATATTGGTTGGGTATCTTAAAGGGGTGATGGGAGGACAAAGAAAAAAAAGTAGCAAAAAAAGGTTTCGGGCTTCTTCCTAATTGTTCTGCAAAAAACTGAAAAAAAGGTTCATCGTAAATGCCCCAGCTGCCATCATAGCTATCTTCTCCAATAAAATCTTCCATCCCCATGTATTCCTGAAACCCGGCAAGCTTACTAAAAGCATCAAAACCCATAGTTCCAGTTTTTCCACCATGAAAAAACGAGGTGTGATATCCCTCAGCTTTTAAAATCGACGCCAGTGTTTGTATGGTATTGTTAGAGTAAACAGAGGTGATGTAGGGATCCTCCATTAAAGAAGGAATTCCCGCTAAGATCGCTGGAATTCCCTCAATCGACTTTTTCCCATTTGCAAATGCATTGGCAAAAAACAGACTCTCTCTCGCAAGAGAGTCTAGAAAAGGAGTTTTGTCTTCTAATCCAAAGGGAGGCCCCATGTACTCACTTGAAAAGCTTTCCATGATTATCAGAACTACATTTTTTGCTTCCGGCTGGCTGGTTGTGGAAGATGGCTCAAAATAAATGATAGGATGATAAATAGATGTTAAATCATCAGGATTGAAATAATTCTTTAGGGGCAAGCTGGCCTTATTAATCGTTTTCATGATTGTAAAAGGCGTGTTTAAAACCAATGGAGCATTTTCTACCCCCACAGCTTCCGCGGCCTGGATGGTCCTGATAGGTTTTAACTGGAAACCGCCCCTGATAGCCAAAACGGTTAAACCAGCAAAAAATAGAAATACGAGTCCATTCCCTATGACAGACCGAAGGTTATTCTTATGCGGGACATCATAATGCATTATTCTTAGAAAGAGCCGAATGCCTGCCCACCATAGGAGAAACACAAAAGCAAGAATATACCAGTAGTCTATTAAAAACTGTGGTAATAATCTTAGCGTATCATCACCCATAGTTACAAACGAAAACAGGTCAGCGGTTGATCTTTTAAGTGTAAAGCGGAAATAAACACTGTCAATTGCATTTAAAAAAATTAAAATGAAATTCGAAGCAGAAAAAAGGATCAATAAAATCCTGTTCTTGATGTTTGTCTTTTTGGACGAAAATGGAATAAAATAAAGAAGCACAAAAGGTAACTGATAAACTGCCAATGCGGAAAGATCAAACCGTAATCCCTTCCACGCAAACCTTAAGAACTCACTGAATTCTATCTCATTAAATAAATCAGTATTTAGAAAAAACAGCAGTAACCTACTAATGGTGATCGATAGTAGAGAGATCAAAAGATATAGCAATAAACTTCCGCTGCGTCTGTATATTTTGTTCAACATTCCTGCAAATGTATAAAAAATGTTTTTATGATCTGCCGGGAAAAATGGATCTAGCCGGCTACTAGCTTTCTCTTGATCAAAATTTACAGTTTAGTTTATGTTGATATTTCCCACATTCTCCATAATTTATTAGATTGACATTTTTTTAGAAATATGACCGATTTGTTCTCAGAAAAGTCCCCTTTAAAAAGGTACTTTAGACTTCATCCATTAAGATCTATTTTATTAATAGCACTACTCATAAGGATAGTCGCTGCTTTTTTCTCCCAGGGGTACGCCTTTAATGATGATCATTTTGACGTGATCACTGTAGCCCAGAATTGGATTTACGGGCTACCGCATTGGTTGATTCCCTTTGACCCTCCAAGGCACAGCGTGTTTTATGTGCTTCTACATTATGTATTGTTTTATTTTTTGGAGATTATTGGAATTAATGACCCTGAGATTAAGATGGTGGTGGTAAGGTTAATACATGCTTTCTATTCTACGCTGATAGTATATTTTGGGTATAAAATCACTAAAAGAATATCAAACGAGTCAAATGCCATTCTGGTAGGCCTTATACTTTCACTTGTTTGGTTTATGCCTTTTATGAGCGTTAGAAATCTGGTAGAGATGGTATGCATACCTCCATACCTTGCAGCATTTTATCTGATGATAAAAGAAAAAGACCGTCCCGCGGCTCCATGGCTTAACTGGCTGCTTGCGGGTGCTTTGTTTGCGTTGGCTTTTGTAGTCAGATACCACTCAATCCTATTCTTAGCCGGTGCAGGCATTGTTATATTATTTAGAAGGCAATGGAAAGAAGCCATCCTCGTCGGAATCGGTTTCCTGGTTACATCCTTTGCGATACAGGGTACCATAGATATGATCTTGTTTGAATACCCGTTCCATTCCGTAGTTGCTTATTATGAGTTTAATGCAAAAGATCAGAACCTTCTAATTGTAGGACCTGCCTATCGCTTTCTATTAACTGTATTAGGATTTCTAGTTCCGCCTGTAAGTTTATTTCTGGTGTATGGTTATATAAAGTCCTACAAAACTGAATCAATGATGTTTGCAGCGGGTTTAGTATTCTTCTTATTCCACTCCTATTTTCCCCACAAACAGGAAAGGTTTATCTTACCGTTGTTCCCGATCATTATACTCCTTGGAACAATTGGATGGAACAACTATATAAAAGATGCTATATTTTGGAAATCAAGGCAAAAGGTTATCAGATATTCATGGAGATTCTTCTGGACTATCAACATCCTAGTCGCCCTTGCACTTGCTTTTACATTTTCTAAAAAAAGCAGAATAGCTCCTTTGTCGTACTTATCTGAACAGAATGATTTAAAAGATATAGTCATAGAAAGCGCTGACAACGACGTAAGTAACCCCCCACTATTTTACCTGGGCAGGTTGGCTGTAGATTACAAGGACTACACCCTGAATAATGACAATACCTGGACGCTATACAAGACAGGAGAAAAGCAATTTCCTGAGAACATCATAAAAGTTTTTACAAAGGGTACTGACAAAACACAAGAGACGCTGTCGGAAGAAATAGATATATTTCAAGGGCAGCCAAACTACTTTATTTTTGTAGGCAAGGAGAACTTAAACAAAAGAGTTTCAGCAATTGAAAGCAGTGGTTATAAACTTGAGCTGGTCAAAGAGATCGATGCTTCTTTGTATGATAAGGTGCTGCATTTTTTGAACCCAAGGGTGCACGAAGATGAATACATTCACATTTACAGAATTAGCGAAAATAAATGAGGCTTTTTATGACATCACCAGAAAGCGCTCTGCAGCCTTCATTTGTAGAACGATATTATCCTGTAATTAAAGTACTTTTAGTCATTTCTATTCTTTTTTACATTTATAGCCTTTTTTACAGGGTGATAAATATTGACGAACCCATGCTGGGAGAGCATGCTTATTTTCTTGCAACAGAAGGGAATGTGAAAGCCATTCTCTTTACGGGAACTGGTTGGGAATTCGAGCAATTTCATTACCATAAATTGTACATTGTTCTGGGCGCGGTTTTGATAAAGTTGTTTGGCTTCTCGCTGTATGTTCTAAAATCACTTTCTCTTATCTTTTACCTCATATTTTTTTGGTTTTTATACAGATACTATATTGGAAAAAACGCCATTTTTACCACTTTGGATTTTGTACTCTGCTTTTTCTTAATTTTCATAAATGCAAGAATTTTCGAGTGGTCATTTTTGTTCAGGCCTGAGATAATGTTGATGACGTTGTGCTTTGCAAGCTATTTCTACTTGGAAAAGTGGTTGCAGCATCAAAAAAATAGTTATCTTTTTTTAACATCCGTCCTCGCAGGGGTCAGTATTCTGACGCACTTGAACGGAGCCATCGTCATAATTGCCGGCTTTCTGATACTTGCGATTCACCGCCATTTTAAAGAAGCTATTATCTTCGGCTGCATCGCATCTTTGGTGTCATTGGCGTATTTCTTCAATATAAATTCTCTGCAAGAGTTTCAAATCTTCTGGGGTCAATTCTCTACTGACCCAAACCTTGAAAAATCTGATTTCTCAATATTTTCCCCCCTGGTGAAAATATTTGAAGAACATAAAAGGTATTTTCATTCACCAAAAGAGTGGTCTTTCACCATTCTTTTTATTGTTGTATTGGCCAGCAACTTTAAAGATTTAAGGCGAAACCATTCTGTGTTGCTTACCTATCTTTTAATACTTGCAATTTCTTTAGGGGCAATTGCACATGGAAAAACAGCCAAATATGCATTGGTATTATTTCCATTCGTCGTGATCATTATTACAACCGGCCTTAAATATTTATACGATAGAACGAAGCCAGTAAAATATCTATCATTGTTAGTTCTCTTCGTGTATATCGGAATCCATTCTTTTTACATTGGCGATCTTATCAAACAAGGAGGGGTCGACTACACCGCCAGAAATGAACGCATAGCTAAATATATGCCAGAGAAAGGAAGCAATGTGAATGCCTCTTCTGGATTTCTATTTAATCAGATTCTCAATTATAATGTCCAAAGTCCATTACCACTCTGGTATTCCGGGGATTACAAAGCCAGTTCTGAAAAAAGAGATTACTTTTTTGAATTCGCCAGGGCCACGGGCAGCGATTATATTATGATCGACTTTATTTATGATGATGAGTTTATCGAAGAATTATTTTCACCAGATCAATTTGTAGATGGGGAGACCTTGTACGACTACGAAGTCGTCGCAAATGAAAATGATTTCGTAGTTTTAAAAAACATCAGTGACTTATCTGGATCCAAAGAAGAATCCGATGACCGACACGCTAGCCCCTGGTAACAAAAAAGCCATCCGATTTATCGAATGGCTTTTTCGTTTGTTAGACGTAATGAATTTCAATCCCTAATACCTGTAAGCATCTGACTTAAACGGCCCGTTCACATCTACACCGATGTAAGCGGCCTGCTCCGGGGATAATACATCCAGCTCTACACCTATTTTAGCGAGATGCAATGAAGCCACCTTCTCATCAAGATGTTTCGGTAGGGTATATACCTTATTTTCGTAGTCATTCTGATTGTTCCAAAGCTCCATTTGAGCTAATGTTTGATTAGTAAAAGAATTAGACATTACAAAAGATGGATGGCCAGTAGCACAACCAAGATTTACAAGCCTGCCTTCTGCCAAAAGTATAATATCATTGCCATCTACGTTGTAAAGATCAACCTGCGGCTTAATAGTGTCTTTGGTATTGCCGTAATTCTTATTTAACCATGCAACTGCAATTTCATTGTCAAAGTGGCCGATGTTACAAACGATGGTTTTATCATTCATCAATTTAAAATGCTCCCCGGTAATAATATCTTTATTTCCTGTCGCTGTTACAACAATGTTAGCTCGCGGAATTGCATTTTCCATTTTTTTCACTTCAAAACCATCCATGGCAGCCTGCAACGCACAAATCGGATCTATTTCGGTCACGATCACTCTTACACCGGCTCCTCTCAGAGATTGCGCGGAACCTTTCCCAACGTCACCATAGCCCGCCACAACCGCTACTTTTCCAGCCAACATAATATCGGTCGCCCTTCGAATAGCATCTACCAATGATTCCTTACAGCCATATTTATTGTCGAACTTGGATTTGGTAACAGAATCATTCACGTTGATTGCCGGAACAGGCAACGTGCCTTTTTTCATACGGTCGTATAATCTTAAAACACCCGTAGTGGTTTCCTCACTTATACCTCTTAACTCTCCAATAAGCTCTGGATATTTATCCAGCACCACGTTGGTCAAATCACCTCCATCATCCAAAATCATGTTTAGGGGCTTTCTGTCCTCACCAAAGAAAAGTGTTTGCTCTATGCACCACTCATATTCTTCTTCCGTCATCCCTTTCCAGGCATAAACGGGAATCCCCGCTTTTGCGATTGCAGCCGCAGCGTGGTCTTGGGTGGAAAAAATATTGCAGGATGACCATGTTACTTCAGCACCCAATTCGATCAGGGTTTCTATTAAAACAGCAGTCTGAATGGTCATGTGGAGGCACCCCGCAATTCTCGCACCTTTTAGTGGCTTATCCTTGCCAAATTCCTCACGCAATGACATCAGTCCGGGCATTTCTGCCTCTGCCAACCTAATTTCTTTTCTACCCCAATCTGCCAGGGATATATCTTTTACTTTGTAGTTCAATTGTGTCTCGATCATTTGATTAAAATTAAAAAATCCTTTCTAGAATTTATGGTTGAAGATTTGTGTGTTTTGGTTTAATTAATATTACTTGTGCCTGGAGGAAATATCGCAGGCTTACTTTTACTTTAAAATCGCTTCAGATCTTTAATAGAGGATTCTGACAAATTATAGCTTCACAATATCATTTAGAAAATGATACGATAGAACCTCGCCTTTTGCACAGCCTGTTTGATTAACGATCATTAACAAACTATTTTTTTAAATTTCTGTGGTAATTTCAGGTTCATGAAATAACACAAAGATACATCAAAAGTTTGTAGCCTTCAAGTCCGATTACTACTTCAAAAGCGCCGCAAAAGTGATAGGTCGAGACTATTTCACAAACGCTACCTCTTTTATATTAAATGCTTTTGTGCCTGATCCTGTCTTTATAAGCAGTCTTCCAATTTCATCTACTCCCATTATTTCACCAGAGAAAAATTCGCCATTGCTCCTAAATATCCGGTCTTCTCCTTTCCAGTATAACCGGTTCAAATATTCATCCATCAACCTCTGCGTTGAGCCCTTCCTGAGTTTTAAGTAATGATGCTCAATGTTCAATAGTAACTCCTGGGTTAGCGCATCCAGGTCGAACTCCTGATTGCAGACCATAGACATAGAGGTAGCCGTGGCAACCTTGTAGTTCTGTTGATTAACATTTAAACCTACCCCCACAATTGAATATTCGATCGACCCTTTACGAAGCGAGTTTTCTATGAGAATCCCCCCCATTTTAAGATCCCGATAGTAGATATCATTAGGCCATTTAATTGAAATTTCTTCCCGGATATATTCGTTTAAAAAATCACAAACTCCCAGCGACGTAACTACATTCAAGAAAAACTGATTCTCAATATCTAAAAACCCGGGTTTAAAAAAAATAGAAAAAGTAAGGTTCTTTCCCGGAGCAGCTTCCCAACTATTCCCCCTCTGACCCCGTCCTGCTGTTTGGTTGTCAGTAATAATAACAGACCCTTCAAATACCTTATTTTCAGGAACTAATCTCGCAACCATGTCATTAGTAGAGTGACAGGTTGGCAGGTAAATTACGTGTTTACCTATAAATAATGTATTGGCAAAGTATTTATGCAACTATTTTTCGTAGATTTGTAGTCACAATATTAACATTATCCGTATTAACCAGCACGATAAATGCGTGTTTCATAATGAAATTTTGAAATACGCCATTTTATGGCAGATTAATATGCAAAAACATAATCACTTGAAAGAAAAAGTCAATTCAATAGATTCAGAAGCACTTAGTAAGATCGTTGTAAAAGGTATGCTTGAGAAAAAAGCTACCAACGTTGTTGTAATAGATTTAAAAGGCATAAAAAACGCCATCGCGGATTATTTCATAGTCGGAACAGGAAATTCGGACTCTCAGGTAGATGCAATATCAGACTCTGTAGAAGAGGTAGTTTACAAAAGCACCAAACAAGACCCCTGGCACAAAGAGGGGAAAAAAAATAAGGAATGGATTTTGATAGACTATGTTGACGTGGTTG
>CAZHZR010000042.1:11253-16471 GCA_964537095.1 uncultured Roseivirgaceae bacterium | reverse complement strand
TTTTTAACGCCCAATTTAAACGGTTGAAAGTTGAGATTTAAAGGTGTAGTCCAGTCGGAAATCAGCTTTTTGTAAGCTTCTCCGGCGGGTCTTATTTTTCTGTCGATATCGTAGAGACCTAATGCATTGATGTTGCCATTGTCTTCCCTAAGGGCAGTGTCCCAATCTACCTGGTCTATTAAACTATACCAGGTAAAGCCTAAAACGGGAATACCATCAAGTTTCAGCCGATATAGATTCGCCCATTGTTTCTGCATCCATGAAACTGAATGGGGCTCTTTGGCATTGGTTTCTGTATGCATCATAGGCAAGCGGTAACGGTCATAATACTGTCTGGCTATAATATAATACCCGTATATGTCTCCGGACGCTGATGTGTGCCAATCTGAGTGCACTGTGTGTTCATTGGTAACATAGTAATCTGTTCCTACCACTATTCTTCCCTTACAGGAATTTTCCTGCAACCACTGGTATTCCTCTTTGGTCATGCCATGAGCAAACAGGTAGTCCTTCATATTCTGACTCAAAGGATGGTTGACCGTGAGATCAAGTGGCAAAAAGCGTTTTTCATTCAGGAAATCTGCTCTATCCTGTACGCCTGGGTGTTCCGGATGGAAATATTCACACGATTCACTTTGAATAAAAATAGCATTTGGCTGCACTTTCAAAATTTCCTGCATGGCCATGAGATTTGCTTTGCAAAGGTTTTTCAATGCTGTTACATAACTTCGTTCGTCGGCCAGCCGTTCGTTCCACCAGCCATATTGCGCGGAGAACATGGCGGTAATGAAAATCTCATTGATAGGAGTATAATATTTTAAATAAGGAAATCTTTTTGCAAAGGCGCTGGCATAAGCCGCAAAATGAATTGGAAAATCAGGGTTCTGGAAGTTTCCCAACCAATCAGGCACACCGAAATGGCACAAATCCACCAAAGGAGTTATTCCCATAGACTTCATCGCGTTAAACGTGAGGTCCGTAAATTCCCAGTCGTACACGCCAGGACCTAAATGGGTAGAATAATATGGAGGACCATACCTCAGGAATTCAATGCCGCTTTCTTTTACAAGGTTAAAATCTTCCTGCCAGTATAAATAATGTTTGGCTTTCTCCATTTCATCTACCCTTTTTATCGTACCGTCAGGCAATAAAATAGTGGGATAGCTATTTTCAATGCCAGTAGCAAACATAAATTTATTCATCTACTTGTTTATTAACTTGTTATCTCATTTTTTTCAAAAGTATTGCATAGCGTCGGACTAAGCTTTATAAAATAGCGCTGTTTCATACATCATACTAAAAATCACGAAAGTACGTGCTTTACTAGTCGGAGGAATGTTTTTTGAAAACAACTACAGAAGGGAAAATGCGCAAAACAATTGCTTGTTAAGACCTTTCTAAATTTTCTATAATATATAATGAAATTATTTAAACTTATAGGCTCTGAATTCGATTATTTACTTTACCAGATATTTTTTGATAATCAAATATTTCCAATTTGATTTTTTTGGTTTAGGAATTTGTGCTTCAAAATTATTTTTTTATCTATTAATCATCCTATATGTCGAGCAAAAACGGAAAAAATGGCAGCTTTTATAAAAATGGTACTTATGGAGCGTCGGGAGCTTCCAACGAGTTTAACCTGAACCTTAACTTAACCCCTTCTTCAGAGAACGCGAAATATAAAGATTTGGATTTGAGCAAATACGATCTCATCTGCTTCTCTCATTTAAGATGGGATTTTGTATTTCAACGCCCTCAGCACCTGCTAACCCGATGTGCTAAAACACAAAGAGTATTTTATATAGAAGAGCCTGTCTTCGGAGAAGTTGAACAAGACCATTTTAAATCAAAGCCGACTCCTGAGGGTGTAACGGTCATCACTCCTTTCTTGAAGCATGGATATGGCGAAGAAGAGGTAAATGGAAAATTAAAATACCTGCTGGAAGAGCTGTTTGAACTTCGTACAATTAAGAGCTACATCTTTTGGTACTATACGCCCATGCCCATAGCGTATTCAACTTTTTTTGAACCAACATTGATAATTTACGACTGCATGGATGAATTGTCCATGTTTAAAAATGCTCCCGCTTCTTTACTTGAAAACGAAGAAAAATTGTTTAAAAAAGCGGACCTGGTATTTACGGGAGGGCAAAGCTTGTATCAGTATAAAAAAGATAAGCATTATAATATCCATCCTTTTCCTAGTAGCATTGATAAACAGCATTTTAGCAGTGGCATCGGAGGACCGGATCCTGAAGACCAGGCTTCTATTCCAGGGAAACGCATCGGTTTTTTTGGAGTGATCGATGAGCGCTTAGACATCGAATTGTTGGAAGGGCTTGCGAAGGGTAGGCCTGACTGGCACTTTATAATTATTGGTCCGGTGGTTAAAATAGACTCTGCAGACCTGCCGAAGCAGGAAAATATTCATTACCTGGGACCAAAAAGCTATCAGGATCTACCGAAATATCTGGCCCACTGGGATGTTGCATTCCTGCCTTTTGCCAGAAACGAATCAACAAGATTTATAAGCCCTACCAAAACACCTGAATACCTTTCTGCAAACGTACCGGTGGTTTCAACTTCCATTGCGGATGTTGTAAAACCTTACGGAGAAATGGGCATTGTGAATATTGCCAATGAACCTGATGTTTTTATTAAAGCCATAGAATTTGCGATGGCCCAAAAAGAGGACGTAGAATGGCAGGAGAAGGTGAACAAGTTTCTTTCTTTGAACTCCTGGGATCTTACCTGGGAAAAAATGAGCGAATTGATTAAGGCAACCATCTATGACCAGAAAATTAAAGTAAAATCACCTGTCGACAACATCCTTAACAACAAGGAAACCAGTGCAGGAAAGGACCGCGGGTTTGATTATTTGATCGTGGGTGCTGGATTTGCCGGAAGTGTTCTGGCGGAACGTTTGGCCTCTCAGGAAAACAAAAGGGTGTTGCTGATTGACAAGCGGAACCATATTGGCGGCAATGCCTATGACTTTTATGATGACGCAGGGATTTTAATTCATAAATACGGACCGCATATTTTTCACACCAACTCAAAAGAAGTCTTTCAATACCTGTCAAAATTTACCCTGTGGCGAGATTATCAACACCGGGTCTTGGCGAGTGTTGATGGCATGTTGGTGCCCATTCCCATCAATCTCAATACTATCAACAGTTTGTACGGTTATAATTTCAATAGCGACCAACTCGTAGATTATTTTGAATCTGTGGCAGAACATAAATCGCAGTTATTGACTTCAGAAGATGTAGTAGTCGACAAAGTTGGACGGGAACTATATGAAAAGTTCTTTAAAGGCTATACCAAAAAGCAGTGGGGAATATATCCTTCAGAGCTCAATGCTTCTGTTACCTCGCGCGTCCCTACCAGGACCAACCGGGATGATCGGTATTTTACCGACACCTACCAGGCGATGCCTCTGCATGGCTACACAAAAATGTTCCAACAAATGTTGGCCCATCCCAATATCAAGATCATGCTCAACACCGATTATAAAGAAGTAATGAGCATGATACCTTATAAGGAGATTATTTATACCGGGCCTATTGATGAATTTTTTAATTATAAGTTTGGAAAACTGCCTTATAGATCTTTGCAATTTGTTTTTGAAACCCATGACAAGCCTGTTTATCAGCAAACAGGAACTATCAACTTCCCAAATGAAGGTCTACATACACGAATAACCGAGTTTAAGTATTTAACCGGACAACAGCACCACAAAACAAGTATTGTTTACGAATTTCCGAAGGCAGAAGGAGATCCGTATTATCCCATACCTCAAAAAGCGAACAACGATCTCTATAAAAGGTATGAGACGCTGGCTGCAGAAACTGTTCCCGACGTGCGATTTGTTGGAAGGCTGGCTACCTACAAATATTATAACATGGACCAGGTGATCGCCCAGTCGCTGGGTACTTTTAAGAAAATTTCAAATAGTATTTTAAACAAGAACTTTGAAAGGAAAAAAATTCAATACTCCAATTGAAGTCTGGGGAGGAATAGAATGTACGGTAAATAGAGTAGGAGATCAATTTTTTGATCAATTGCGAAAAAGTGGGCACAATGAGAGAGATGCAGACCTACATCTGATTTCCGATTTAGGGCTAAAGACAATCAGGTACCCTGTTTTATGGGAAAATGTTGCCCCAAATAAAGACAAGGCACCTGATTGGAGTTGGACTGATAAACGACTCAATACATTAAGAACACTAAATATTACCCCCATTGCGGGACTATTGCATCATGGCAGTGGTCCCGCATATACCAATTTGCTGGATCCGAAATTCCCGGATCTTTTTGCAGCCTACGCTTTGGAGGTGGCAAAGAGATATCCCTGGATCGAGAACTATACGCCCATCAACGAACCACTTACTACCGCTCGATTCAGTGCGCTGTACGGGCTGTGGTACCCACACCTAAAGGACGACCTCTCTTTTTCGAAAGCGCTCCTTAACCAGATAATCGGAATTAAGAAGGCAATGGCGGCCATCCGATCAGTAAATCCGAATGCAAAACTGATTCAGACTGAGGACCTGGGAAAAACATTCAGCACCAGGGTACTCGGTTATCAGGCAAAATTTGAGAATGAAAGACGCTGGGCAACCTTCGACTTACTCAGTGGAAAAGTAGATGCGAATCACAGGATGTGGCAGTATTTTCTTTGGGCAGGAATAGCACGAGAGGAATTGGAGGCGCTCCGAGAAAACCCTTGTCCGCCTGATGTAATTGGTATAAACCATTACCTTTCCAGCAATCGCTATCTTGATAATCGGACGCACAAATACCCTCCGCATTTGAGAGGGGGCAATGGCAGGCATCGGTATGCAGATATCGAGGCGGTACGAGTAGGGCCTTTAGAACCGGAAGGCTTCTATCATTTGCTCAAAGAAACCTGCATCAGGTATGAATCGCCGGTCGCAGTGACGGAAGTTCACATGGGAGGCACAAGAGAAGAGCAGATGCGCTGGCTCATAGGCGCCTGGAAAGCAGCAAATGATCTGAAAAAGGAAGGATTTAATGTAAAAGCTATTACGGTCTGGGCGCTTTTAGGCTTGTATGATTGGAATTCATTGTTGCTTGAAGATAGAAATTTTTACGAAAGCGGACCACTCGATGTAAGGGGGAAAGTACCTCGCATTACTGCCTTGGGCCGGCTCGTGAGCAGTATGGCAGGAGGAACTTCAGCGCTTCCGGC
>CAZHZR010000042.1:0-11153 GCA_964537095.1 uncultured Roseivirgaceae bacterium | reverse complement strand
CGGAGCAAGCCGTACCTGGAACACCACGTCCTGAATCCTTTGGGCGTTTATGGATTGTCTAAAAAATTAGCAGAGGAAAAAGTTTTGTTAAACCACCCAAAGGCTTTAATGGTCAGGACAAGTGCTTTTTTCGGCCCCTGGGATGAAGCAAATTTTGTAGTTCAGGTGTTGCGATCGCTAAGGAACAGCGAGCGCTTTCTGGCTCCTCAGGATCAGTGTATTTCACCCACTTATGTGCCTGATTTGGTGAACGCCTGCCTGGACCTGCTGATAGATGGCGAGTACGGGATATGGAATATAGCAAATCCCTGTGAAGTATCCTGGGCTGACTTTGCCGTGAAAGCAGCGCATATAATGGGGTTCGACGCCAAACTGGTGGTGCCTGCAGCCTCAAAAAAAATGAATTTCGTAGCCAGGAGACCTTCATATAGTGCCCTTGGCAGCAAAAGGGGAGTCTTTTTGCCCTCCCTTGAAGAAGGTTTGCACAAGTTTCATCAGGAAAGGAAAATCATTGAAGTTTAGATCCCCAAGGCTCCTCTTTTTGCCCTGTTGGGCTAAAATACTTATCCGAAAATAAGTGGACAAAACAGTCAGAAAAATTTTTTGAGCCAGTTCCTATGTGAAGGGCGGAGCATGTCCGTTTTTTTGAAATTATTTATAGGTTTTCCAATCTTTTAAATTGATATTTATAATTCGTCTGTTTTTCAACGAAATAACATTTATGATATTTCGTTGTCAAGCATCTTGTCGGTAAGTATTTCTTAATCAATATTATAAATGACAAAACTATCAAGAAGAGAAGCCTTAATGAGGGTGGGGCTTCTAATGGGAGGCGCTTTGTCTGCCCCCGCGATTTCTCTCCTAAGCGGTTGTCAACCTCAGAAAAAAGAAGAAGCATTAAGCGATGGCCAGGTTTTTAAATCAGACCAGGTACAACTGATCACTACCATCTGTGGTGTAATTATTCCAGCCACCTCCACTCCCGGTGCAATCGAAGCCGGAGTCCCTGAATTCGTTATGAGAAACATTTCGGACTGCTATCCACAAGAAGATATCGATAAATTCCGGGAGGGCCTTGCAGGAATAGACGCTGAAGCCGAAAAGGCCTTTAGTAAAAACTTTTTACAACTGGAGGAACGAGACCAGCTGAACTTATTAACCCGCCTGGAAAAAGAAGGGAAAGATGCTTCAGAGAAATTGCCACCGCATTTTGCGCTCCGCATGCTCAAAGAGTTGACGCTCGTAGGCTATTTTACATCTGAAATTGGAGCTACGGAGGCTTTAAGTTACGTTCATGTTCCCGGTTCTTACGAAGGCTGCGTGGACCTACAGCCCGGCCAAAAAGCCTGGGCAACTTAAATTGAGGAACTTTATCCTAAGAAATAAACTTAAAAATTTTAACATACTCCGTGCCAGTCAATACTTGTGCATGTCATTTCCTGGCAACGGTTAAATCATAGCACTAAAATCAATGAACGTAAACGGAAAAGCAACCGAACAGAATACATACGATGCAATCGTTGTAGGTTCGGGAATAAGTGGCGGATGGGCTGCAAAGGAACTTACCGAAAAAGGCCTAAAGGTTCTGATGTTGGACAGAGGCTGGGAGTTAAAGCATGGGCAGTATGAAACCGCCATGAAACACCCCTGGGAGTTTAAATATGCGGGCAAGATCACCCAAAAGCAAAGGGAAGAAAACCCCTATTTGAGCCGGGATTACCCGTTCAATGAATACAATGCCCATTACTGGTTTAAAGACACTGATAGCCCCTATGAAGAGGAAAAGCGCTTCGATTGGTTCAGAGGCAATATAGTAGGGGGGAAGTCCATTATGTGGGGCCGGCATTCTTATAGGTTGGCCGACCTCGATTTTGAGGCAAATGTTAAAGATGGGATAGCTGTAGATTGGCCCATTCGTTACAAGGACCTGGCACCCTGGTATGACTATGTGGAGAGTTTCGCAGGTATCAGTGGAGAAAAACTTGGCTTGGAACATCTTCCCGATGGTAAGTTCCTTCCTCCTATGGAGTTAAACTGTCTGGAGCGAGAGGTCAAAAAAGGGATTGAAGCTAACTTCAAAGGAAGATATCTCACAATAGGCAGAGTTGCCAACCTTAGTGTTCCGCACAAGGGGAGAGGCAATTGTCAGCATAGAGGTTTATGCAGCAGAGGATGCCCATACGGCGCCTATTTTAGTACGCAGGCTTCTACCCTGCCGGCTGCGATGGCTACGGGAAACCTCACACTAAGGCCGAATTCTATTGTCAGCGAAGTTATATATGATGCGGACAAGGGAAAAGCCAGCGGCGTAAGGGTAATCGATGCAGAAACAAACGAGGAAATTGATTACCATGCAAGAATTGTATTTCTGAACGCTTCTACATTAGGTACCACCGCAATATTATTAAATTCCACATCCGATCATTTTCCTGAGGGCTTGGGAAATTCAAGCGATCAGCTTGGTAGAAACCTGATGGACCATCATTTTAGAGCTGGCGCTTCAGGCAGTTATGATGGGTTCGAAAACAAATACTATTCTGGTAGAAGACCCAATGGTATTTACATTCCGCGGTTCGCTAATATCGGCGATGATAAGAGAGACTACATCCGTGGATTTGGGTACCAGGGCGGTGCAAGCCGCGAAAGCTGGGAAAGAGGAGTGGCCGAGCTGGGCTTTGGAGCAGACTTCAAAGAGTCGTTACTGCAGCCAGGAGGCTGGAGAATGGGTGTGACAGGCTTTGGTGAGTGTCTTCCTTACGAAGAAAACCGGGTAACGCTGAACAAAGACGTCAAAGACAAGTGGGGGATCGCTACCCTTAAAATTGATTGCGAATTCAAGGAAAATGAAAAGAAAATGCGAAAAGACATGATGAATGACGCTGCTGAAATGTTGGAGGCAGCAGGCATGAAAAATGTCAATACATACGATAATGGCTCTTATCCTGGTATGGCTATCCATGAAATGGGTACAGCCAGAATGGGAAGGGATCCAAAAACGTCAGTACTTAACGCCTTCAATCAGATGCACGATGTGCAGAATGTCTTTGTTACTGATGGCGCATGCATGACTTCATCCGCATGTCAGAATCCATCACTCACATACATGGCACTGACAGCAAGAGCCTGCGATCATGCCGTGAACGAACTGAAGAAGAGAAATTTGTAAAGAACTTATGAGCTGGCAGCATTAGCACGAGCGTCCGCTCGTGCTGCCCCCGACTCGTGCTGTTACTAGCCCGAGTCTCCGCTCGTGCTCCTAAGTTCACCCATTCATCCCTTCAACAAACGCCCTTGCTTTTTACTTGATCTGAAAAATAAAGTCCTACATTTGCAAGAGCAGCAAACCACTGCCGGGGATAATTTTAAAGCAAACATGGCCTGATTTGAATATTGAAGATGAAATACCGCATCCATCGGAAAAAGGAATCAAATCCACTCTCCTTGGTATAGGGGTAAGTTTCGTCCTGGCCATCATCAAAGGATTGGCTGGTTTTTTCGGAAATTCCTATGCGTTAATTGCAGATGCCATCGAATCTTTTTCCGATGTTTTCTCTTCTCTGGTTTTATGGTTTGGCCTGAAGCTCGCGGCAAGACCGCCGGACGAAGACCATCCTTATGGACATGGAAAGGCTGAACCGATTGCCACTGTAATAGTAGCCCTCGCACTTTTGGTGGCAGCAACAGTAATTACCATAGAAAGCATCGGCAATTTAACGACGCCCCATGAAGTTCCGGCTGCTTTTACCTTGTACGTACTATTGGGTGTTATTTGCACCAAGGAACTGATGTTCCGCTATGTGATAAAAATTGGTGAGGAAACGGAAAGCTCAGCTGTAAAAGCCGACGCCTTCCACCATCGAAGTGACGCAATCACCTCCGGGGCCGCATTTGTTGGAATATCCATCGCGCTGATTGGTGGCGACGGCTACGAGGGCGCCGATGATTGGGCTGCTTTGTTAGCTGCTGTAGTTATTTTGTACAACGCCGTAAGGATCGTGAGGCCTGCACTGGCGGAGATTATGGATGCCGCGCCTTCAGAGGAAATCCTCGAAAAGGTAAAAGCAATTGCCGCGTCGGTCGAGAATGTTACCGCTCTTGACAAATGTTTCGTAAGAAAGATGGGTTTCGATTATTATGTAGATCTGCATGTTGTAGTAGATGGAAACTTGAGCGTAAGAGAGGGACACAAAATTGCGCACGAGGTAAAAGACGCAATTTTAGCGGCATATCCTCGTATCAATGATGTGCTGATCCACATAGAACCCGACTACTTTGATGATAAAAATCTAAAAAATTAGATGTAAAGGTGAAGCCGGTGCCGTTTTCACACTACGCCTTTCACCAAGCCCGAGTTTCCGCTCCTGACCTTTGCACTTGAAGGAAGAGTGAAGTCGCAATAAAGAAATCAAATTGAATACCGTTGGGTCGTTGCTTGAAGCCAACGCCACCGTATGAAATTCCCGGAAAAATGAATATTATTTTATCTATTCATGCAAAAGCCTGCTTTTTACTGTGAGTTGTCCTAAATTTGGCAATGCATCGAATAGCTGAGGTCTTGCTCCTGTTTGAATAATATTCGAAATGCTAACACCGCTTAATTAAATGCAAGCAATATGAGAAAGAATATGCTGGATTTAGTAAGAAAGTATAGTCCCGCCTATGCTGACTGGCTGGCAGAAAAAGAAACCATCATCAATAGTGACTTTTCTTTCCGAAGCTTTTATCTGGCTTTTAGTATGGCCTCCCGGGTAAAAGGTGGTGATGAGGTGTTTTCGGATGTACTCAACATTTCTCAGAATGATATCCGCATGAAAAAATGGCCTGTAAACAGGTTGGGGAGGATTTATCTTTTATTGGTACTGGCGGAATACGACCAGGAGAAGTTTGAAACTGCTTTCCAAAAGCTGTTTGAAACCGCAGAATTAAACGAGCTGGTGGCTTTGTATGCTTCCTTGCCGTTTTTGCCGAACCCGGAAAGATATATTGAAAGGGCCGCAGAAGGAATTCGGACCAACATAGGGCCTGTACTGGAAGCCATAGCGATCAGAAATCCCTATCCGGCGAACCATTTGCCAGACGGTTCGTGGAATCAGTTGGTGCTGAAGATGGTGTTTACAGAAAAACCCTTTTACCAAATTGTGGGCCTGGACAGGCGGGCAAATGAACCATTGGCAGTGATGTTGATCAACTATGCAAAGGAAAGATGGGCAGCAGGCAGGGCAGTCACGCCAGAACTATGGCGACCGGTAGGGAAATTCCTCAAAGAAGAAGATGTCTGGCTTTTGGAACGAATGCTAAAAGATGATGAACCCTTGCAACTCGAAGCGGCATTGTTGGCATGCAATGATTCCAAAAGCGATAAATTAAGCCAGGTGCTTCTTAGCTATCCCGACATTGCCGCGAAGATTAAAGCCAAGACGCTTACCTGGGATTCCCTGGGTAAAACGTATTGGGAAGGCAAAATTAAATAGCCGGTTTTTGGGATAAAAGGTTACAATTTATTTTGATCCTGGCAGTTAGAAATTATCGATAAGGAAAACAAAGAACAAACGATATGATGTTCATAGATCCACATATTCACATGACCTCCCGTACCACCGATGACTACAAAGCCATGGCAGAAGCGGGAATTGTAGCCATCGTAGAACCTGCTTTCTGGTTGGGGCAGCCAAGAACTGAGGCTGGTGCTTTTAAAGACTACTTCAGCAGTCTGGTGGGTTGGGAGCGATTTCGTTCCAGCCAGTTTGGAATAAGGCATTATTGCACCATAGGCCTCAATTCAAAGGAAGCCAACAATGAGGCATTGGCCGAACAGGTAATGGAGATGCTGCCCTTGTTCGTGTGCAAAGAAGGTGTAGTGGGCGTCGGAGAGATCGGCTATGACGATCAGACAGCAGCAGAGGATAAATATTACAGAGCGCAATTGGAACTGGCCAGGGAGGTGAACCTTCCCGTACAGGTTCATACGCCGCACAGAGATAAAAAACAGGGAACAGTCAAAAGTATGGAAGTTTGTCTGGAACATAAGATAGACCCTGATCTCGTCCTGATAGACCACAACAACGAAGAGACCGTCGAGGATGTCTTGAACAGAGGATTTTGGGCAGGCTTTACTATTTATCCATCTTCGAAGATGGGTAACGAAAGAATGGTGGAAATTGTAAAAAAGTACGGCAGCGAGAAAATTATCGTAAACAGCTCAGCGGATTGGGGTATCAGCGACCCGCTTTCTGTGCCCAAAACAGCGGCATTGATGCAGGAAAAAGGAATTTCAGAAGACCATATAAAGAAAGTTTGCTATAGCAATGCGCTGGCGTTCTTTGCAAAAAGTGGTCAAATGAAGGAAGAACATTGGTTGAATGCCGCCGGAGTGGATCAAACGCAGAATTTCTCAGGAAATTCGGTGCTCAGGGGAGGGCAATCACCTGCGGTAGATAAAAATATAATCCGATAAAGTTACGCTATAAAGCACCGAAAGGCTGGTGCTTGCGTCCCTTTTAGTACGTAGAATAGTCTGCTCTTTATTCAGTAGTGTATAAATGGAAGGCATTAAAACCGGCACCCAGGGGTGCTGAGTTTCATTAGAAATGGCAACAATCGATCGCAAATCAATTTAAATGAATAAAACATTATGGGCTTACCTGCAACTGATGCGGCCCGCCAACATAGTTACCGCAATTGCTGATATCCTGCTGGGTTTTTTTCTGGCCATGGCGGTATCAGAAAATGCCTTGTTGCATAATGCTTTATCAGAAATCCACTGGCCTTCTTTAGTATTGTTGGTGTTGTCCACCATCGGACTTTATGGAGGTGGTGTGGTTTTTAATGATTATTTTGATGCCGAACTTGACGCTGTTGAGCGACCGGAAAGACCGATTCCCAGGGGCGACGCGAGTAAAAAAGGAGCCTCTTTATTGGGGGCCGGGCTTTTGGCTCTGGGTGTTACAACAGCGTTTGCAGTTAATCAGGTAAGTGGCATTATTGCCGTTACCATTTCGGTGCTGGTTTTAGTTTATAACAGCCTGGCAAAAAAATCTGTAATAGCAGGGCCTTTTGTGATGGGCATGTGCAGGGCAGGTAACTTGTTGTTGGGCATGAGCGTTGCAGTGGCTGTATTAACAGAATTATGGTTCCTGAGCATAATCCCGCTCATCTACATTCAGGGAATCACCCTCATAAGCAGAGGAGAAGTAAAGAGCGCGGATAGAGCAACCTTGTACGCAGGCTTGACCTGCTATTGTCTTGTGGTGGTTTTTATCATGTGTCTTGCTTTCATAGAAGGTTTCGTAGTATGGCAGAGTTTGCCCTTTTTTCTTCTTTTTGCTTATATGGTCTTGCCTCCAGCTTTTAAGGCAGCTTTTGGCGGCGACCCGCTGATGGCAAGAACAGCAGTAAAAGCGGGGGTTATTTCCATGATCATTCTGGACGCAGCCATAGTGGCTGGCTTTGCCGGCTGGATTATCGGCCTGGTGATACTATTGTTGTTGCCCCTGAGCAGGTGGATGGCAAAATCGTTTGCTGTTACCTAGTTCTATTAAAGTATAAAGGGATGACATTCCCTCTGAAAATTAGCTGATATTTTGAAAACGTGAAGCTAAGAAAACCCACCTTTAGCGGGGTGTTTTAGTTAATGCAATGCGACTTCGGTGCGCACCGGATATAATTTCCATGCTATGAAAACTAAACGCGTCAATAAATTTGTTGGGATGGTAAAATGAATTTCTGGTTTTTCAGTTGGAGCCGGAGTACAATTGGCTATTAAATATTTCTTGCACATTTAATGATAGTTTTTAGCGAAATCTAGTGTGTATATTGTTATAGAATCATGAATAATAAAATTATCCAAACTTTTACGGTTGACTTTTCTTACCCGGTCATTTTTACAGAAAATTTGTTTGCTGTAGAAAACCCCCTTTTGAAGGAGATTTTACCTGTCAACGAGAAAAGAAAAATAAAAGCAGCTTTTGTAATTGACAGTGGCCTTGAGGCAGCAAACCCAAGACTCATCAGTGACATAAAATCGTATTTTCAGGCTATTCAGGATCAAGTGATCTTGGTTGATCCCATCTTGGTTGTGCAGGGAGGCGAAGAATCAAAAAATGACCTGAAGGAATTTCAAAAGGTTCTGAACCTGGTAAATGAAGCAGGTATCGATCGACAAAGCTACATTATTGCCATCGGCGGCGGAGCTGTTCTGGACATGGTAGGATTTGCCGCTTCCATAGCGCACAGGGGCGTGAAGCATATCAGGATTCCCACCACAGTTTTGGCCCAGAACGACTCAGGAGTGGGAGTGAAAAATGGTATCAATGCCTTCGGAAAAAAGAACTTCCTGGGAGCGTTTAATCCACCTGTAGCGGTTATAAACGATCTGAATTTTTTAAACACGCTTTCAGACCGTGACTGGATTGCCGGAATTTCTGAAGCTATCAAAGTGGCGCTCATCAAGGACAAAAGCTTTTTTGAATCGCTACAACGCGACAGTGCCCGGTTGGTAAGCCGGGATGCAGAAGCGATGTATTCTCTTATATATCAGTGCGCAAAAATGCATATTGATCATATTGCCTCCAAAGATCCTTTTGAAAAAGGTTCGTCCAGACCATTGGATTTTGGCCACTGGGCGGCGCATAAAATGGAGCAACTCACAGACTTTAGTTTACGGCACGGAGAAGCAGTTGCTATAGGAATTGCGCTTGATGTTTCTTACTCGTATCTCAAGGGCATGATTTCTGAATCTGACTGGAAAGAAATCATAACACTTATAGCTGATTTTGGATTTAAACTTTATATACCCGAGCTCGAGGAGGGGCAACGTTTGCTGGATGGCCTCGAAGAGTTCAGGGAACATCTTGGTGGCGAGCTTACCATTATGCTTCTAGAGTCAATTGGTAAGGGAGTTGAGGTAAACGACATGGATGCACAAGCAATCCTGAAAGCCCTGTATTTGCTAAAAGAAGCCGAAAGCAACCGAAAAGCTACTGCTGTAGAGAAACAATAAGGAGTAACAATACGGAACGTTTTTAAACGCCCGGAATTGGTTTTATAAATAAAATTGCAAATTATGCTGCTGGACAATGGATCACATTTAACCTACTGCACCAATATACATCCGGGTGAATCCTGGGAAAAGCACCAGGAACAACTGGCGATCCACTTGCCGGCTATCAAAAAGTTGGTTTCTCCGGATGATAAATTTGGCGTAGGATTGCGAGTGTCCGCAATGGCTGGCGAAAGCCTGGGCCATCAAATTGCAATGGAGGAATTCAAAGAGTTTCTATACGATAATAATTTGTATGTTTTTACGATCAACGGTTTTCCGTATGGTAATTTCCACCATTCACGCGTAAAAGACAATGTGCACCAACCAGACTGGCAGACCCAGGACAGGCTGAACTACACGAAAGGGTTGTTTTCGATTTTGCAAAAGCTTGTGCCTGAGGGCTTGGACGGTAGTATCTCCACATCGCCGCTTTCCTACAAACCCTGGTTTACGACAGAAGAACATTTTGACAATGCCGTTGATGCTGCGCTGAACAACCTCATCGAGATCGTTACTTTCCTGTACAAAATGCGTGAGGAAACAGGTGTTTTTCTACATCTGGATATTGAACCTGAACCCGATGGTATCATTCAAAATTCCGAAGAATTTGTGTTGTTTTATAACGACTGGTTGCTGAAGAAGGGAATTCCCATGGTGGTGAAATTGCTGGGTATCACCCCTCAAAAGGCGGAAGAAGCAATTCGCCAGCATATACAGCTATGTTACGATGTTTGTCATTTTGCCCTGGTATATGAAAGCCCCGCTGAGGTGTTTGGTAAACTGCAAAAAGAACAAATAGGCATTGGCAAGATTCAATTATCGGCCGCCTTAAGAACAATGACAGGAGCAGGAAATTTAAAAGGAAGGGAGGAATTAAAGCAATTCGATGAAGATATTTACCTACACCAGGTAATAACCAGAGACTCTAAAGGGCTTATTAAAAGCTATAGAGATTTACCGCAGGCGTTCACCGATTGTCCGGAGAATTTCGAAGGCGAATGGCGGGTGCATTTTCATGTCCCACTTTTTATCGAAGAATATGGGCATTTATCTTCAACCCAGAAGGATGTACGGGAAACGCTTGAATTGGTCAGGAATCGGCAGATGAAGACCCATCTTGAGGTTGAAACCTATACCTGGGATGTCCTTCCCGAGCCTTTAAAATTAGACATAGATGCCTCTATAGCCCGGGAACTGCAGTGGGTGAAGAAGGAACTAGGAGAGAAATAATGTTGAATTAATAGAGGGAACCGCATTCCTCAATCTTTTTTAAAAACCTGCACTCAGATCCCTCGTTAATACCGAACAGGTGGCTCATCAAAAGCATCTGGTTGAACCAACCCTCGGTATGTAATCGTAAGAATTAAGTCCAAAAACATATATTGGAGCAAAGATCAGTTGACCTGAATCATTAGATCAGGAAAAAGAACAACCCGACATCCTGATAAGGTTTAAAATTTTCTCATCTTTCTTCCGAACTAAAAAGCATGAACAAAACAGTTGTAATTAACATCGTCGCATTAACATCTGAATTGATTGGAGAACACACACCATTCCTCTCAGCTTACATCCAAAAGAAGAATAAAGTTAAAGTAGAACCTATTATTCCTGCTGTTACCTGCAGTGCTCAGTCTACTTATGTTACCGGAAAAATGCCTTCCGATCATGGCGTGGTGGGAAATGGCTGGTACTTTAAAGACGAATGTGAAATAAAGTTCTGGCGGCAGTCGAACAAGCTTGTACAGCAAAAGAAAATCTGGGAATACGCCAGGGAGGTTGATCCGTCTTTCACATGCGCAAACATTTGCTGGTGGTACAACATGTATTCTACAGTTGATTATTCGGTCACTCCCAGGCCCATGTATCCTGCCGATGGAAGAAAAATTCCCGATTGCTACACCCAGCCTTCTGGCCTGCGGGATGAACTTCAGGAAAAGCTTGGTACTTTCCCGCTTTTTAAATTCTGGGGGCCTGCGACCACCATTGAATCTACGCAATGGATAGCAAATGCCTCAAAACATATTGAGGAAAAATATAGCCCCACCTTGTCCTTTATCTACCTGCCGCACCTTGACTATATCCTGCAGCAGGTAGGGATCAATTTTGATAAAAT
>CAZHZR010000041.1:5129-16921 GCA_964537095.1 uncultured Roseivirgaceae bacterium | reverse complement strand
ATCCAAATCTATTCTCCAACAAAAACTTGTAAAACACTTCATGCTGTTGCATTTTCAAACGCTCCGCTGCATCGGGATGGACTTCTCATCCCAGCGGAATCTACCTTTTTTGGAATTTTAGCATAAAAAAACCCTCTCTAGTTTTTAGAAAGGGTTTCAGTGATCCCGCTGGGATTCGAACCCAGGACCCACGCCTTAAAAGGGCGTTGCTCTACCAGCTGAGCTACAGAATCAATTATCAATTTTTGAAGGGGCGATTAAAACTATGGATAGACCAGAAATCAATAACCCCATGCAAATCGGATTGCAAAACTAGTGATATCTTATACAATTGCAAACCCCCTTCGGCAAAATGAAGTAAAAAAATCGCTACAATACAATTCCCGCTCATTGGTTCTATATATAAATCACTTAAAATCAACCGGATAAATACTGAAAAGAACTTCATGCCGTAAATAAAATTCCGGCTCCGCTTATTTCCGGGCCTTGTAAAACAAAAATGCGCAAACGGGGCTTTATAGTAAGAAAAAATGCAGTTGAACTCATCGATTAAAATCAGGGACTAATGAGAATTGGATTTGTGGTAAACCAAATTGAAACAGAGAAGGATTGGTATGATACTACTTTACTTACAGCTACAGCAGCCCAAATGGGCCATAGCGTTTACATGATGGGTGCTGGCGATTTGGTTTATTATGAACAGGGAGAAATGGGTGCCAATGCGGTATTAGCTCCTTCCAAAAAGTTCAAGACGCTTGAAGCCTATCTAAAACACCTTCAGGGCCCCGATGCAGAAAGAGTCCCTGTTACCGCAAAAGATCTGGACGTACTTTACCTGAGAAACAATCCCTCTGATGATATAGGCGAAAGGTCATGGGCGCAGACAGCGGGCCTGGTTTTTGGAAAAATAGCCATTATGAACAACGTGCTGGTGTTAAATGACCCGTTTGGCCTTATGGACGCGCTGAACAAAATGTACTTTCAACATTTTCCTGAAGAAGTTAGACCCCGCACCATCATTACCCGAAACCCTGCTGAGATAAAGAAATTTTATGAAAAAGAAGGAGGGAAAATTGTTTTAAAGCCCTTACAAGGTTCCGGTGGCACTGACGTATTTCTGCTGGATGAAACTACCAATCTGAACCAGATCGTGGAAGCGATTAGTAGAAAAGGGTTTGTAATAGCGCAGGAATACTTGCCTGCGGCTACCGAAGGAGACACCCGGGTATTGCTGCTCAATGGAAAAATATTTCAGGTAAACGGAAAATATGCTGCCGTCCATAGAAAAAATAAAAGCGATGATATCCGAAGCAATATCCACGTAGGCGGAAAAGCTGTGAGAGCAAAAATCAATGAAACCATCGTGAAGCTTGCAAACATTGTAGGCCCGAAACTAAAAAACGACGGCATGTTCGTAGCAGGCATTGATATAGTGGGAGATAAAATCATGGAATTGAACCTTTTCAGCCCCGGCGGTTTGTGGAGTGCGGAGCAGCTGGAGGGTGAAAAATTTGCGAAAGCCACCATAGAAGCCATCGAGAGGAAAGTAGCGTATAAAAAGTTTTATAAAGACCGCATACCAAACGCCATGCTGGCTACGATGGACTGATAGGGGGAGGCCAATGTCGTTAAGTTAAGACCATCAACCCTTCTCTCTTCAGGAGAAGGCCAAGAGCCTGCCCCGAAGCATTTCGGGGGATGAGGTATTTAAAGACCATTAACTTAACGACATGGGGGAAAGTCAGTGTCTTTAAAGGATTGCTTATTTGCTTTCTATTCCGAGCATAAAAAAAGAGGCGCATTGGCCTCTTTTTCATTTCAGGAATTTCTCCCCAATTATTTCTGTATATTCTCTTACTCTACCGTTACCGACTTGGCCAGATTTCTTGGTTGATCGACGTTGCAGCCTCTTAAAACTGCTATATGATAGGAAAGTAGTTGCAAAGGAATTACGGATACCAAAGGCATAAAAGCAGCGTTGGTAGCAGGCACCTCAATGACAAACTCAGCCATTTTTGGAATTAACACATCCCCTTCAGTTACCACTGCTATTACTTTACCTTTTCTGGCTCTCACCTCCTGTATATTAGAAACAATCTTGTCGTATGAATCGTCCCTGGTGGCAATGACTACCACCGGCATTTCCTCGTCAATCAGCGCGATTGGACCGTGCTTCATTTCCGCGGCAGGATATCCTTCTGCATGAATGTAAGAGATTTCCTTCAACTTCAGGGCCCCTTCGAGCGCAACTGGGAAATTGAAACCTCTTCCTAAATACAGGAAGTTTCGGGCGTCTTTAAATAACTGAGCAATAAATTCAATTTTATCATTCAGAGCCAGCGCCTTTTCTACTTTCGAAGGTATTGTCTCCAGTTCGACCAATAACTCACGGAATTTCCTTTCAGTAATAGTTCCCCGCTTCTTGGCAACTTGAATAGCCATCATAGACAATACGATAAGCTGCGCGGTAAAGGCCTTGGTACTGGCCACACCAATTTCAGGGCCTGCATGGGTGTAAGCTCCTTCATGAGATGCGCGTGCAATGGAAGATCCGACCACGTTACATACACCGAATATGATAGCCCCTTTTGATTTTGCAAGTTCAATGGCTGCCAGTGTATCAGCTGTTTCTCCAGACTGGGAAATTGCAATGACCACATCGCCCTCTTTAATAATCGGGTTTCTATACCTGAACTCAGAGGCGTATTCCACTTCAACGGGAATTCTGCAATATTCTTCGAAGATATATTCCGCTACCAATCCAGAGTGCCATGAGGTTCCACACCCCAGGATGATAATTCTCTCTGCATTATTTAATTTGTCAGCAAATTCCCGAATTCCTCCCAACAGAAGATGTCCTCTTGATGCATTTAGTCTACCCCGCATACAATCGCTGATAGATCGGGGCTGCTCATATATCTCCTTCAACATAAAATGCTCATACCCACCTTTCTCTATAGCCTCTAATTCCAGATCCAATGTCTGTATGTACGGACTGGTAGGGATGTCCTGTGTATTCTTTATCTTTAAGCTGTTGGGTGTAATGTGGGCAATCTCAAAATCGTTCAAATAAACCACTTCATTGGTATATTCAATAATGGGCGTGGCATCTGAGGCTAAAAAGAATTCGTTTTTCCCTATTCCGATTACCAGAGGACTTCCCTTTCTGGCGGCAATGAGTGAATTGGGATCGTTTTTAGACATAATCACAATGGCGTAAGCACCCACTACTTTGCTTAGTGCAAGCCTCACCGCCTCTAAAAGATCACATTGCTGGTTCTCCTGAATATCTTCAATAAAATGGATGAATACTTCAGAGTCAGTCTCGCTTAAAAACTTATGACCTTTGTTCATCAAGTCCTGCTTCAGAGAACTGTAATTCTCTATAATTCCATTATGGATAAGCGCTAGATTCTCGGTCGCAGAATAATGCGGATGCGCATTCACATCATTGGGTTCACCGTGGGTTGCCCAACGCGTATGCCCCATCCCTATGGTACTTTGTAGCCCGCTTCCACTTTCTTTGAGATGTGCCTCCAGTTCTGAAACCTTGCCTTTTTTCTTATATACGTTGAGGTCACCATCCATCAGGGCTATTCCAGCACTGTCATAACCTCTGTATTCCAACCGCTTCAGCCCCTTTATGACTATGGGATAAGCTTGTTTGTCTCCTATATATCCTATTATTCCACACATATGGTCAAAGTAATGCTATGAAAATTAATCTTTTAGTTTGGTATAATATATTCTCAGTTTAATATCTTCCTCATTAACTTTAAAGTAATCGAAATTAGAATTGAAAGAATGTATTAAAGCTTTATTAAAATCGAGGGTCCCGTCATTAAGCCGTGAAAAATAAAAATAGGTATCATTAAAGTAGTCATTATTTACCCTGTCATAGGTAAAACTTAATGGCGAATTGACATCAGAACCACCACTTAACACACCTTTTACAAAATTAGATTCATCCGTCAGATAAAAACCAATATTTGCAGGGACGCTAAATTCAGTGGAGGCCCTTTGGATGTTTTTCACAACAAGCTCTGCCTTATTAATTATAAAAGATCCCGCGGTATCCTTGAACGTGTTAAAGACACTAAAATCCACCTTGGGCACCAAACCGGAAGCATAATGGCTATATATGGTGCCGTCTGCCTTAAATTCCTTGTAGGATTCCAGTGTAGGTAATACACCTGTGGATCTGTCGGCGGCAATATTGCTAAAATTAGGTACGACGTTGACAACGCCCTGCTGGGTCTGAACGCCCACAAAGGTCGGCAGGTTTAGTTGATGCGTGGTATCCGGCGTATGATAATGCAAAGTCAATCGCGACCCTGCGTTATTTAAGTTGAACCCAACAACAGCCCCGTTTTCCGGCCTGCCTTTAATAACAAGGCCACGAAGCGTTTCATAAAACCTTGTTGTATCCTCCAATACAGCGGTGGTGTCTTTCAAGTATTCGAAAATCTCCTGTCCGAACTCAGTGCCCAATTTGAAAGTAAATAAATCCTCTCTGGTCGTGGTAGCGGAGTCATCTGTTGTTCTATATAAGAAGGCCCCTTCGCCCAGCGCCAGGTCCTCATAACTGATGGAGCTGGTTCTATAGTAGTTTTTGAATGTGATGCTTGTATCCGCGGCAACTCTGTGTATGGAATAGGTCTGAACGGCATTCGTATCAGCGCCATAAAATACAGAGGGGTCTAATGAGAAAGTAACAGAATCAAAAACGGCTCCGGGTTTTATTCCTGTTGCAGTCCAGGCTACCTGAGTAAAGGCTGTAGCCTCGGTATTGCCAAAATCAGGAACAGATTGCGTCCCCGAATAAATAACATTACTTGAACTTGTATTAAAGGAGTCTGTATAGACCATGCTGGTCTCCACTGGCAGTTCAACAAAATAAACCCCGATCTTATCATCGGGGTTTAAAGAGAGTCCTATTTCATTTGGTTCTTCACAAGAAAATATAAAAAAGGCTGCAAAAACTATTAGCCCTAGATTTCTATCCAACAAGTTCATTATATAAATTATAATAAGAATCTAAAAAATTATCGCCTTTTTCGATGGTATCCACTTTCTTTTCTTTAGAAATATGCTCCAACAAGGCATGAAGTGACTTGCCATATTCATCTTCAGATTTGATAACAGCATCAGCATATTCCGCGCCAACCTTTATAAATCCTTCGAAGTCGCCAGATTTTAAATGGTTAAGCATGCTGTCTTCAATATCTATCATTTTTACTTTCTCGATGAGGTCATTTTTGAACTTATGCGCAAATGAATTATCATACACTGTAAAAACGGTTTTCGTATCCTTAAACATCGGATCATTTTTGTAGGTAGTCTTCAGATACATCGGTATCAAACTCGTCATCCAGTCGTTGCAATGAACAATATCCGGCGCCCAACCCAATTTCTTAACAGTTTCTATAACGCCCTTGCAAAAGAATATTGCTCGCTCATCATTATCTTCGTAAAATTTATTTTCTTTGTCAAAGAAAACAGATTTTCTATGGAAATAATCTTCGTTATCAATAAAATACACCTGCAGTTTAGCATTAGGAATAGATGCAACTTTTATTACCAGGGGCTTTTCCTCTTCACCAACTGCAATGTTAATCCCTGACAACCTTACTACTTCATGCAACCTGTTTTTCCTTTCGTTGATCAACCCGAATCGTGGCACCAGGATTCTTATCTCCATGCCTCTCTCCTGCATTGCCTGTGGTAACTTTCTTACAAAGTCTGCTACCTTAGAAGTTTGTAGAAAAGGATTGATTTCACTTGCTACATAAAGTATTCGAAGTTTTGACATATTTGATTGAAATTTAATTGATATTCTATTAAAGACACTAAACGGGACTACAAATTTACATAAAATTTCTCTAATTTCAAGATAATTGTTGGGTAAAAACGTAGTTTTACCCCTTCATATTATACTATTCAAGTTTTATGCAGGTTTTCACTGAGGTCCGGCCGTTGATAAATTTTCTGCAACGGAAGCGGTCCGACAACAATTCCATTGGCCTTGTTCCTACGATGGGAGCATTGCATGAGGGGCATAATTCGCTGATCTCTGAATCACTAAAAAACAATGACATTACTGTTTGCTCTATATATGTAAACCCTACGCAGTTTAACAGGCAAGCAGATCTCGATAACTATCCCCGGAATCTCAATGAGGACATTGCCTTCCTGGAAAAAAATGCCTGCGATGTCCTGTTTGCGCCATCTGACAAGGAGATGTATGCGCGACAACCGATTCTAAAACTTAACTTCGGTCATCTTGAGCAATCAATGGAAGGTAAGTATCGGGAGGGTCATTTCAATGGAGTGGGGGTAATTGTGAGTAAACTGTTCAATATCGTCCGGCCTGACACGGCCTATTTTGGTCAAAAAGATATTCAACAGTATTTTATCATAAAGCAACTGATAAAAGATCTCTCCTACCCAATAGATTTGGTTAAAGTGCCTACTGTTCGGGAACCAGACGGTTTGGCGATGTCATCCCGAAACCAGAGACTGTCTCCGGAACTAAGAAAAAAAGCCCCACTAATTTACTTTGCTCTTTTAGAAGCCGGCAAGTTACTGAAAGAAGGGAAAGGAATGATGGAAGTTAGAGAGAAAACCGGGGAACTATTTTTAAAGGATAATGATTTTAAACTGGAATATTTCGAGGTGGTGGACCCGGAATCGCTAATGGTCATGCAAGACAAACCCGTAGATAATACGGTAGTGCTTTGTATTGCTGTTTACCTCGGAGAAATCAGGTTGATAGATAATATATATTTATTTTTCTAGTTTTGCACCATTATTGATGCTTAGTTGATTCAAACCGAAAGCATTCATTTTTCGAAATTCGGAAGTTACTTTTCGGCCACCGAAAGCATTAACAGCCGCGGTTTATTTTAAAAGTATAGTAATAGATATCATATTGAAATGTATATAGAAGTATTAAAGTCCAAGATTCACAGGGCCAAAATCACACAGGCAGAACTTCATTATGTGGGAAGTATTACCATTGATGAAGACTTAATGGACGCGGCAGACCTTATTGAAAACGAAAAGGTGCAAATTGTGAATGTGAACAATGGTGAACGACTTGAGACCTACGTTATCAAAGGAGAAAGGGGCAGTGGAAAAGTGTGCTTGAACGGCCCTGCAGCCAGAAAAGCCCAGGTCGGCGACATCGTGATCATTATTTCATATGCTTCAATGGAAAAAAGCGAAGCCAAAGTTCATAAGCCCATTTTAGTTTTTCCAGATCATAATAACAGGCTCGTTTAATCCCTTCTACATTTGATCCTTCCGCAGGTAAAATCATTCTTAAAGTACACAATCTCACTCGCCGTGGCATTAGGGTTGTTCTGGTATGTTTATAAAGATTTGGATGTTACTTCTTCCATAGCAAAGTTGAAGGGGGCTAACTATTCCTGGATTGTTCTTTCTATTGCTTTGTCCATAATAAGCCATCTTACAAGAGCCTTTAGATGGAATATCCTGTTAAAGCCGGCAGGCCATACCCCCACACTCTCCAGAACCTTCTGGGCGGTAATGGTAGGTTACCTTGCCAATTTAGTCGTTCCTCGTATGGGAGAAGTTACCAGATGTGGAATTCTGAAGAAAACCAATGAAGTCCCCATGACGGTATCAATCGGCACAGTAGTTGCAGAAAGAGTGATCGACTTCTTTACGTTAATTGTGCTTGTGATTCTGGGCTTTATAATAGAGTTCGAGCGGCTGAATGAATTTTTGACAGGCTTTGTTTATGAAAAGGCTGCATTGGTAGGCGACAATTTGTTCAGCTTGTACATCATTGCAGGGATTGGATTAGCCTTATTGCTAATCGTTTTCCTGCTTATAAGAATTTTCAGAAAGAAAATACAAAAACATCCTCTCTTTCTCAAAATCAGATCTTTTTCCAAGGAATTGGTTTTAGGGATTACCAGTATTAGAAGAATAGATCAAAAAGTGGCGTTTTGGCTTTCAACCTTAGTTATTTGGTTGATGTACTTCCTGATGTCTTATGTGGTTATTTTTGCCCTGGAATCTACCTCCGCTTTGGGATTGGGCGCAGGCATCGCATTATTGATCATGGGCGGGCTTGGCATGGCGGCTCCGGTTCAAGGCGGAATCGGCACGTTTCATGCTTTGGTTGCAGCGGTTTTGGTACTATATGGAATAAACGAAGCAGATGGCCAGGTTTTCGCTTTTCTATTGCATACATCCCAAACTATAACGGTTATATTTGTGGGGAGCATTAGTCTGATTATTAGTCTGGTGATCAGAAAGAAGCGGAACACAGCAACAGAAACGATATATGCCAAGTAAAGATAAGATACTGGACAGTCAGCACTTAGACGAGCGGATAGCTGAATGGAAAGAAGAAAATAAAGCCATTGTTTTTACGAATGGCTGCTTTGATATTATACATCTGGGGCACATAGATTATCTTGAGAAAGCCAAAGCTCTGGGAAATATACTCATTGTGGGCATTAATACCGATGCATCTGTTCAACGCCTCAAGGGCAAGAGCAGACCGGTAGTAGGAGAGTTAGCACGGGCACGCATGCTTGCTGCTATGGAATTTGTGGATGCAGTCACTTTTTTTGAAGAGGATACGCCCCTCCAACTTATAGGCAGAATTGCGCCACATATTTTAGTAAAGGGCGATGACTACAATATAGACAACATTATAGGTGCGGATATCGTAATAAAAAATGGTGGAAAAGTGGAAACAATTTCATTAGTTCCAGGATACTCCACCACAAAAATCATTGATAAGATAAAGAAAATTAACTAAAAAAGGATAAATCTATGCTAATTGTAATTGGTGTCATTTTTATGATCATAAGTTTTGCAGTGAGTTCAAGACTTAAAAACAAATTCAGAAAATATTCAAGAATTCAGCTTACTGCTCCTTTATCGGGAAAGGAAATTGCTGAAAAAATGCTCGCAGATCATCAGATTTATGGGGTACAAGTATTGTCTGTTCAAGGCGAATTGACGGATCATTATAATCCTGCTAACAAGACAGTAAATTTGAGTCCTGAAGTATATAGCGGCAGATCAGCTGCAGCAGCCGCTATTGCTGCGCACGAGTGTGGCCACGCGGTGCAACATGCCAGAGCTTACAGTTTTCTGGAATTTCGATCCATGCTCGTACCTGTGCAGAATGTGAGCGCCAAAATCCTAAACATTGTAGTGATGATAAGTATTTTTGGAGGTTTTATGTTAAGCAGTACCATTCCCTTCGACACTATAATATTAGTAATCATAGGTTGCTATACCGTACTAACGCTATTTTCATTTGTAACTTTACCAGTTGAGTTTGACGCAAGTAAAAGGGCTATGGTTTGGATTAAGTCGGCAGGAATAGCCAATGTACAAGAACAGGAAATGGCAAAAGATGCATTGAAATGGGCCGCCATGACTTACGTAGTAGCTGCGTTGGGATCCTTGGTTACCCTGCTATACTTTATCATGAGTTTTCTGGGAAGTCGGGACTAGTATGATTTTTCTTATAAAAAAATATTCTGCATATTGGGGCAAATTTTGTACTTTTGCCCTAAATTTTTTATATATAATATAGCGCATGACATTTGAACTTTCCGAAGAGCAAATTGCAGTAAGAGATGCAGCCAGAGATTTTGCCAATGCCGAACTTCTGCCCGGCGTGATAGAAAGAGATGAGAATCAGCAATTTCCTGCTGAACAAATCAAGAAAATGGGCGAATTGGGCTTCATGGGTATGATGGTTGATCCCTCATACAACGGTGGAGGTATGGACACCATTTCTTACGTATTGGCCATGGAAGAAATTTCAAAAATTGATGCATCTGCGTCAGTGGCCATGTCAGTCAATAATTCTCTTGTTTGTTGGGGGATTGAAAAATACGGAACTGAAGCCCAGAAAGAGAAATATTTAAAAAGGCTTGCCACCGGTGAAATCATTGGGGCATTTTGTTTGTCTGAACCCGAAGCCGGTTCAGACGCCACTTCCCAAAAAACTACTGCTGAAGATAAAGGTGACTACTACCTCCTGAATGGCACCAAAAACTGGATTACCAACGGAAACAGTGCCTCTGTTTACATAGTCATTGCTCAGACTGACAAAGTAAAAGAACATAAAGGCATAAATGCGCTTATTGTTGAAAAAGGTGTTCCCGGATTTACAGTTGGAAGGAAAGAAAATAAATTGGGCATCAGGGGATCAGACACTCATTCGTTGATGTTCTCTGACGTGAAAGTACCTAAAGAAAACCGCATTGGTGAAGATGGCTTCGGTTTTAAATTTGCGATGTCTACGCTTAATGGTGGAAGAATAGGAATTGCCTCCCAGGCGCTGGGAATTGCATCTGGAGCTTATGAGTTGGCGCTTAAATATTCCAAAGAGCGTAAAGCCTTTGGCGTGGAGATCTCCAGGCACCAAGCCATTCAATTTAAGCTTGCTGATATGGCTACACAAATAGATGCGGCAAGATTGCTGTGTCTAAAAGCGGCTTATCTAAAAGATACCAAACAAGATTTTTCTAAAGCCAGTGCGATGGCCAAACTGTTCGCCTCGCAAGTTGCTATGGATGTGACCATTGAAGCTGTACAGATTCATGGAGGCTATGGCTATGTAAAAGAATATCATGTTGAAAGGCTGATGAGAGATGCTAAGATTACTCAGATCTATGAAGGAACCTCAGAAATTCAAAAGATAGTAATCTCAAGGGAATTACTAAAAGAAATTTAGGCTTATTTAAAGGTGATACATCTTAGTTTGTGCTTGGGAAGATTTGAAGTAGAATAAAAATAATATTAATATATAATATTTTCTAACTGAATATGGTTATTTTCGTTAGATATTTATACACACACTTTTAGGATTTTTAAATGGAAGATTACAATAAAATAATTGAATCCCTTGGAGTCAGATTTATTCATGCCAAGAATATCAAGATCTTAGAACCTTTTACAATAAGGAACTTTTATGATGTAGAAAACACTATTCTTGTTTTAAATAAGGGTCAAATCATATTTGGAAAAGAAGACGAAACCGTAAGTCAGGGAGATGTCCTTTTTATTCCCGGAGGGAAACAAATATCAATAACATACGGTTCTGGTGATCCTGCAAAGCTTTCGAATGATGAATTTGTTAACAACGAAGAAAAGTACTTCCAGTCTTTTCAGGATGATCCTGAAGAGGTGAGCAAAGAGAACTTTAGCTTCATTAATTTCGAGGCGAAAGTATTTGACTCTGTAAACTTTTTTTCCTCTTTGGACATTCCACCCTTTGTGCTCACAGATAATCCAAAGATTTCTGAGTTAATTAAGATAATTCTAAGGGAAAGCAAATCGACACTCCCAGGAAAAGACAGGGTAATAAAGCTGGAAGTAGATCACCTGGTGGTGGAAATCATTCGCCATATTATCAAAAACAGATTGTTTGTTGAACAATTGGCCACTAATAGTACCTATTTTAAAGATCCACGACTAATAGATATTTTTGCTTACATCAGAGAAAATCTGGAAGGTGATTTGTCCAATAAGATACTTGCTGGTGTTGCAAATGTTTCTGAAGACTATGTAGGGCAGTATTTTAAGATGCTTACTGGCATAAATCCTCAGGATTATATTGAATATCAAAGAATGGAAAAAGCAGTGAATCTTTTGCGAACATCAAAGAAAAGCATCAGAGATATTGGACGTGATGTTGGGTACAAGGATACAGCATATTTCTGCAGACGATTTAAAATGATGTTTGGTATTCCTGCAGGGAAAATGAGACGAAGAGAATCCCTCATGAA
>CAZHZR010000041.1:0-5029 GCA_964537095.1 uncultured Roseivirgaceae bacterium | reverse complement strand
ATTCATTAAAGCGCATTTCAGCAGACCCTACATAGATTCTTTTTTAAACCTCTTGCTGTTTAACGATTCAATTTTACCTGAAATTTCTACAAGTAAATCAGGGTTTCGTTCAATGGCATTCCCTACTACAATAAGGTCTGCTCCGGATGTGAGAGCCTGGGTTGCCTTTTCAACAGAGTCAATTCCACCGCCAACGATTAACGGGGAATTGATCGCCTTCTTTACACTAGAGATCATTTTAGAAGAAATCGGTCGTCTCGCTCCGCTACCCGCATCCAGATAGATAAGTTTTAATCCCAACATCTCGCCGGCCATAGCTGTACAGGTAGCGACGGAATACTTATCACCCGGAATGGGTGTGGTGTTGCTCATATAGGAAACTGTACTCATATTTCCTCCATCAATGAGTATATAACCTGTGGGGAGGATCTCTAGCTTGCTTTTCTTTAATATGGGCGCGGCAACCACATGTTGTCCTATCAACAGGTCAGAGTTTCTTCCTGAGATTAGAGAAAGAAATAGCAATGCATCAGCAGCAGCATTAATATGCATATTGCTCCCCGGAAATAAAATCACCGGAATATTGCAATTTTCCTTGATCAGAGAAACGACTTTGTTGAGGTTCAAATTGGTTAAAAGACTGCCTCCTACCAGAAAAAAATCCACCTTATTCTCCACGCTCATGTTTATGAGGGAGACACATGCAGAAAGGTTTTCAATTTTATCCGGATCTATTAAAACAGCGTAGGATTTTACGCCGGCGTCTTTCCTTTCTACTAATTCCTGGTACAAATTATTTTCCATCTGCTAACTTTCTCTGATTCATTAGCTCAGCAATCTTCTGCCTGGCCATTGCAATGAGAAACACAGACATCTGTTGCCTTATCAGCTTATAAAGTCTCGATGAAGGTTGGGTTTTGGCTAAAGTATAACTGTTGCTTTTGAGCATCGCAACATCGTTATCTACACTAGAACTTTTTTTTTTAGCGATAGCTGTGATGACCTTGTAAGTTAAAAAAAGAGATCCACCTGCAATAAGTATGGCTTTCCCCCATCGGGAAGAATAAGTTTTGATGCTATCAAGATACTGTTCTGCCTCCAACTGGAGCTCTTGTGGTTGTTTGCCCATGTTAATTATTCAATTTAGGTAATTTCTTTAAAAGATTCGACAATTTTTGAAGTCACACTTCTAAGAAAATTGTTTAAAGACGCAACATTTTTCACTAGAAATAATATAATCACCATTAGTAAATAAAACAGTGATACAATGCCGTAGCCTGCAAAATTACTATCCATCACCCCATTTAGATATTGGCTGGCGGTAAGACTTACAAATAAAAGCAAAAATAGAAACATTAAAGCTATTGCTGCTAATATAGCTACTTTTGAAAGGATAAACGACACCTTATCCTGTATACGAACTTTAACTTCCTCAGATTTTGCCCTTGTATAACCTGAAATACTGCCTACAAAACCGGGAGCATTTAAATAATCCATTACTTTGGTAAGTATATTCACGCTAAGATATTTTTAAGAAGTGATTAATTAGAATTAAAACTGGATTTTTCTCTCAATGTTTCTAAAAACTTTGATTGACCTGCAACTCCTTGTAAAAGCCTCCATATGCAGCATAAACGTATAGAAGCTGTTAACATGCTGTACTGCTTATAAAGATGGCAGATTATTTTTTTCTATCCAATCTTCTAAAGCAGGGAAGTGGTCAAGCCGTGCTTTAGGATGTGTTAAGAGGTTGATATGATCGTAATCGAGCAAGTTCCCATTAGCCCTGGCCAGAAGCATGTACTTGTCCTTTGCGCTTTTCACTTCTTTCATTAACCCTTTTACATCCTTTGGGTGCCCCATAAAATGATCCTCCTTAGCCGCGATATACAGTGTGGGAGGCACATCCTGTGATCTCAGTGCGGCTTTGTAGTCAAACCCATCCTCAGGATCAAGCCATTCTTTGTCATAAATCCATTTTACTGACTGCCGGTAATAGCGATAGGGTTCGTTGTCGTTTCCAAGCCCCAACTCTTTCGACGGAAAATAACCGTAGATCTTTCCGAGAATTCCCCCCACCAAATTCCAAAGTAAATCCACTTTAATCATCTTCTCAAAACTATTGACCGAGATGCGCCTTTTACTGGCAAAAAAGCTTAATGAAGCAATTCCTTCACCGCCAAATCTGGCAATATAAGCCAACATCAAAATCCCTCCCCACGAATGGGCCACCCAATGCTGCGGTTTGTTCTGTTTAAGATCCGCAATGAAGGAATAAAATGCCGGAATTTCCTCTACGATGGCGTCCGTCTGGCTTCGGGTGCTCTTCAAGTTTTTCCCGATGCTCGGGGTGCTGTCACCTCTCCCACTCAGATCTGCAACAAATACATCGTAGCCTTTTTCCGCCAGATATGGGGCCAGACCCTTCAGAGACCTGGAATAGAAAATCCTACTGTTCTCCATACTGCCATGCAGCAAAAAAACAGGTATTCCCTCACTTTCTAAATAAAAACGCTTCAAGTGAAGGGACTCACTTTTTACAGGGATGTGGTAAGACTTTATCTCTAATGATTTAGAAGAATTGCCCATAAACTGATTGCTATCGATTAGATGTGATTGAGTGCATCCTTAAAAATTTAATTGGCAATTTTCGAACATCATCGTCATCGATGGTCAAATTACCGTTGGTATAAACATATCAAAAAATAACGAGCGACGCCTATCGCCCGTAGTTGTTTAAACATTATTTTTCTAACTTCGCCCCATGCAGGATTTCGAACAAATCAAAACACAATTCACGGATCGCCGTGCGTCCTTCCTTAGCCAATCTCAGGCACTTAATAAAAGCTACAATAACTTATCAATTATCAGGGTAACGGTATTTATCCTCGCAATCGTCGCCCTCGTTTTTTTTGCAAACGACAGGAATTATTTGGGTGCCACCATTATTCTACTTGTGTTCCCTTTTGCGTTTGCTATCCTGCTCCGAAAACATCAGAAAATCGCGTTTAAAAAAAACATAGCACAAAATCTATCTCATATCAACGAAAGCGAGGGTTTAAAGTTAGAAGGGAGTTTAAATAAATTGGACGGAGGCGAGCGTTTCTCAATCGAAAACCATCCATACGCTGTAGACCTGGACGTATTCGGAAAAAATTCTCTTTTTCAACTCCTTAGTCGTTGTACAACAGAATCTGCAAAACGCCTGCTTGCTAACTGGCTTGGCGCTGCGGCTTCCAAAAAAGAAATCATGCTGCGGCAGGAAGCAGTAAGGGAACTGGCTCCTTTGCTGGAATGGCGGCAGGAATTTCAGGCCAATGGCATGTTCTATGAAGACAAGGAAAGTACCATTAACACGCTGCTCAACTGGCTTTCAATTCCGCCTTATTTTGAATCGAAAAAATATTATAAGATCGCTGCCTGGCTGTTACCCCTGATCACAATAGCAGCAATTACACTCTATATTATTGGCACCTTTCACTACCTTGTTCCGCTATTGACCATAGTGGCTAATATCTGGGTAATGCGGAAAGCCATACCATTGGCAGCTTCTACGCAGGAGCAGACCTTTGAGAGCATTAAATCGCTCAAAGCATATGAGATAATGATCGAAAAAATGGAAAACCATACTTTCCAGTCTCAAAAATTGCTTTCTCTCCAACAGCTTTTCTCTCATGAAGGATTCAGTGCAAAAAAGGAGATCAAAAAATTAGGTACAATCCTGGATTGGTTAAATTCTAGAAACAATGCCTTTTATTTCATTTTCAATGTGGTATTTCTGATAGATATTCACCTCCTGATCCAGGCTGAAAAGTGGAAAATTCGTACCAGAGTAGATGTATCCCGATGGTTTGATGCCATTAGTGAAATAGAAGTTTTGAACAGCCTCGCAGGATTCGCCTTTGCCAACCCCCGCTATGCTTTTCCAGCTTTGTCAGACCAAAACCACTTTTACCAGGCAGAAGCAATTGGTCATCCGCTGCTGAAAAGCCATGCACGAATAACCAATGATTTTGCTTTTTCGGGGAAGGGGAATATCATCGTGCTGACAGGCTCAAACATGTCGGGTAAAAGCACCTTTCTGCGAACCTTGGGAACAAACGCAATCCTTGCCCATATGGGAAGTGTGGTGTGTGCTACAAATTTGCAAATCGGGCTTTTTCAGCTATTTACCAGCATGAGAACCGTAGACTCGCTGGAAGAAAACGTTTCCTCATTCTACGCAGAACTCAGGCGCTTGAAACAGCTTCTCAATACGGTAAATGAAGCCACGCCTGTGTTTTTTATGCTGGATGAGATATTAAAAGGAACCAATTCCCACGATCGCCACAAAGGTGCCGCTGCATTGATTCGCCAACTGGGCACAAAAAATGCTTTCGGGATAGTATCTACGCACGATCTTGAATTGGGTGAATTGGCAAAAACGAAGAACGGAATTCAGAATTACAATTTCTCAAGCACCATTCATGGCGATGAAATAATTTTTGACTACAAGCTTCACGAAGGAATTTGCGAAAGCTTTAATGCCAGCAAACTCATGCAAATTATGGGCATTGAGATCGAAAACAGTTAAGGGTTTCCTGTTATAAAAAAATAGATATGAACTTAAACGCCAAACTTGGAATTCTAGGCGGTGGACAGCTTGGGAGAATGCTCATCCAATCGGCTATCGATTTTAATATTGACATCAGTATTTTAGACCCGGATGAAAATGCCCCCTGTAAAAACCTCACGGCAGCATTTAAGCAAGGGCCGCTGACAGACTTTAATACCGTTTACGAATTCGGAAAGCATTGCGATATTATTACCATTGAAATTGAAAATGTAAACACCGAGGCCCTGCAGAAATTGGAGGAAGAGGGAAAAGAAATATATCCGCAACCACAGGTTATCTCTCTTATACAGGATAAAAGAAAACAAAAGCAATTTTATGTAGATAACAATATACCTACAGCCGATTTTGTGCTTACGGAGGACAGGGCGGCAGTAAAAGCACTTCGGCATAAACTTCCCGCCGTACACAAGTTGG
>CAZHZR010000040.1:6402-17125 GCA_964537095.1 uncultured Roseivirgaceae bacterium | reverse complement strand
CCTGCACCTTGGATTGCAACTGTGTGGTTAGTTGCTTTTCGTGCGCTTTCAAATCAGCTTCTATTTGCTTGCTTTCAGGTAGCAGACTAAGAATATAATCTACATTGGTATATCCTATTTTTAACCCTGCATCTTGAGCCTGAGAAGCAAAGCTAATTACCGTAAAAAGCGCAACTGCAATAATTGTTTTAATTTTCATAATGTCAATAATATTTATTCGATTTAATTTAATACTGAGGTTTATTTAATTGTATCTACGTCATCGCCTAAACCTAAATCTTCAAGAACATAATCTGTATAATCATGTATGGGATCTGTGTAGATCATTACCAAATCACCTGATTTATCAAACACAATTTGTAGTCGGTTGTCTTTAGCTACTTTCTCCACCGAGTCAAAAACTTTATCCTGAACAGGCTTCATCAATTCCTGTTTTTTTAGAAAAAAAAGCCCTTCAAAACCAAAAACCTTCTTCTGGTACTCTTTTACCTCATTCTCCTTTTTTCTGATAGTCTCCATCCGTTCATTCTTCATTTCACTGGTTAAAAGAACTTCTTCAGCCTTATATTCATTGTACATCTGTTCAATTGCGATATACATTTGCTGAACTTCTTCCTGCCACTGAACCGACACCTTTTCTATTTCGGTTTGGGCTTCTTTATACTCCTCCATTTTGCTTAAAATGAAGTTGGTATCTACGTATCCAAACTTCTGGGCATAGCCTTCGCCTATGAAAAGCAAAAACAATACCATTAAAATAAAAAGTTTCTTCATACCACGCATCTATCTGATTTGTTGACCAATTGTGAAGTGAAATTGTGCTCCACTTCGTTCCGTAGCACCAGGTAGTCTGTCAAAGCCATAGCCCCAATCAACACCTATCAGACCAAAGGCCGGCATAAAAATTCTGGCACCAAATCCGGCTGATTTATAAAGTTTATTAACGTTGTATTCAGCATAATTATTTACCGTGTTCCCTCCTTCAGCAAAACCCAACAGGTAAATGGTTGCAGAAGGATTGAGTGACACTGGATATCGAAGTTCAAAAACAAATTTGTTATAAATTATTCCACCCGAAATCTGCTGATTGTCTCTTGGAACAATTGAATTGTCCTCATAGCCTCGCAAACTGATGATGTCCCTACCAATGATAAAACTATTCTGACCCGATAGACCACTACCACCCATCCAGAACCTTTCGAAAGGTCCCACCGGCGATTCTTTTTCATACGCTCCGATGTATCCGAAATTAGCTCTGGCATTCAACACCAGGTCACCAATTACCTGAATAAAGTAAGATGCATCGAACATCCATTTATGGTATTCCATTAATTCGTAGTCATCCTCCTGATCAACCCCAAATAAGGAATAGGGGGGAGTAAGGGAAGTGCTCAATGAAATAGACGAACCGCTTCGGGGGTATAGAGGATTGTCAATACTGTTTCGAGCAACCGTATTGTTGAAGGAGATTCCCGTTACACTTCCAGTGCCATTTTCATCTCCGATACCATAGCCCATCTGATACTTATATAAGTCATATAATTGGTAGGAAATAGAATTGGAAACCGTAAAATAGTCATCAGGCCAACGCACTCTTCTTCCCAAACCTACTGTAAAACTGAATACTTTGATTTGAGCGTCTTCATCAATATTATAAAGGTCCTGATAATAATTGCCTCCATAGAGCCTGCTGGTATTTGCATAAGGCCTGTTGTTGGCATAGCTAAAGCTTACAGAAAAAGCATTTGGTTTTTTACCTCCAAGCCAGGGTTCTGAAAAAGAAACAGAATAATTTTGATAGGCCCTTCCGTTGGCTTGCACCCGTAGTGCCAGTTTTTGACCATCACCTACGGGCAGTGGTCGCCATTTTTCAAGATGCGGAATATTTCGAACAGAAAAGTTATTAAAGACCAATCCGAGCGTACCCACAAAACCATAATAGCCACCCCAACCGCCGGAGAGTTCTATCTGATCACTGGGTTTTTCTACAAGCGAATATTCGATATCTACAGTTCCATTTGCGGGGTTCGGCATAGGGTTGATACCGATTTGCTCCGGGTCAAAATAACCTAATTGCGATAGCTCCCTTTGCGTTCTGATCAAATCTGCTCTGCTGAATTTCTGCCCCGGCAATGTTCGTATCTCCCTAAGGATTACATGGTCGTTGGTGCGGTCATTGCCGGTAATTAAGATTTTGTTGATAGTAGCCTGCGTTCCTTCAAAAATCCTCATTTCTACGTCTATGGAATCTTCAAATATATTAACTTCCACAG
Source organism: uncultured Roseivirgaceae bacterium (assembly GCA_964537095.1). Taxonomy (GTDB): domain Bacteria; phylum Bacteroidota; class Bacteroidia; order Cytophagales; family Cyclobacteriaceae; genus CAMPJM01. Next base: position 14,852 of record CAZHZR010000040.1, on the reverse strand, counting down.
GCTGGACATTGAAAAACAGATATCCATTATCCATATAAAGCGCACTCACGTCGCGGCCGGTCGGATTGTAATTTAGCCTTTTATGGACCAGTTCCATATCATAAACATCCCCTTTCTCAACACCTAGAATATTAGTGAGAGTCGCATCATCATGCACAAAATTTCCGGTCCAGTCTATATTTCTGAAATAATAGCGCTTCCCTTCATTAATGTGGATATTAATATTGATGGAATTATTATCATGCCTGAAAATTGAATCCTCAATAATTTCAGCATCTCTGTAACCTTTTGAATTAAGGAATGCTATTACTTTTTCCTTGTCTTCTTCATAATCATCACCAATGAATTTTGAACTATTGAAGAAATTTAATTTGATATTATCGTTAATCCAGGTTTTCAGATCCTTTCCTGACACCTCCTGTGTTGTGTCTAAAAAGTTCTTGACTTTTTCTTTATTCAAGGAAGCCAATGTTCCAAAAAATTTCTTAAAAATTGCGATCCTCACATGCTCATTGGTAGACTTCATTTGCTTTTCCAGTCTCTTGTCGTCGAAATCTTCATTTCCAATAAAATCAATCTTGTTAATGTTCACCTTCTCGTTCCGATCAACCTGAATGATCAACTGAACACTGTTCGAAACCTGTGGATCCAATTCCTGCCTCACTGTCACCACGGTATTTAAGAATCCCTTTTCAACGAAATGCTCTTTAACGGTGAGTTCAGCATTTTTTACAAGCGCATCAGTGACAACCCTTCCCCGAATCAACTTTAATTTATCGCTCACTTCGCTGGTTGCCGTTTTATTGATGCCCTCGATCGTAAACTTGGAAAGTCTTGGCCGCTCTGTTAACGAGATGAGCAGATATACCTTATCGCCTTCAAATTTTTCGATTTGAACAGAAACATCACCAATGATGCCTTGCTGCCACAGTTTTTTGATAGCGCCGGAGATAGCATCTCCAGGTATCTTAATCCTGTCGCCGACCTTAAGCCCTGTAAGCGAAATCAATGCATTATGGTCTAAAAATTCAACTCCCTGCACTTTTATTTCCGCAATTTCGTATTCTTTAGGGTTAGAATAATCTACAACTTCTTCAGGCTTCGAATCGGTCCTGAAATACTTCCCCAATCCTACCTGCCCATAGACAGACGAAAAGCTTACTACCTGAAATAAAATGAGGAGGATAACGTGATATTTTTTCATTGGCAATGCAAAGATTTCTCTTTTCTTAAGTGCTTATGTAATTAGTCGGTTCGATGACTAAATTTCTTTAATTATTTACTGGTTCAATTATTTTTCCAAACCTTCTCTCCCGATGTTGGTATGCTATCAATGCTTCGTAAAGATGCTCTTTCCGGAAATCCGGCCATAAAACCTGCGTGATAAACAGCTCTGTATATGCTAGTTGCCATAGCAGGAAATTACTAATTCTCATCTCCCCGCTGGTTCGGATCATCAACTCTGGGTCAGGAATATCTTTTGTGTTTAGATAACCACTAAAGCTATCACTAGTAATGTCGTCTATACTTATTTTCTCCTGTTTTACGTCAGCAGCAATTGCCTTTACTGCCTCGAGAATTTCCCACCTCCCGCTATAATTAAGCGCCAAAACCAGTGTGAGCCCGTCATTATCTTTTGTGTTATGAATGGCCTCTTTTAATTCCTTCTGGCAACCCTTGGGCAATTTGGCAATATCGCCTATCGACGTTAACCGAACTTTATTTTTATGCAACGTTTTCAACTCTGCTTTAATGGTAGAAACCAGCAACTGCATCAACGCATCAACTTCTTCTTTAGGCCTTCCCCAATTTTCTGTAGAAAATGCATACAGGGTCAAGTACTGAATTCCCAATTCTGCACAGCCCTCAGTAACCTCTCTCACTGCCTTGACAGCATTTCTATGTCCGAATACCCTCGCTGCTCCTTTTTGCTTTGCCCATCTACCATTCCCATCCATAATAACGGCAAGGTGTTTGGGCAAATTATTTAAATCTATGTTTTCCTTCATTCTGTAATTGCGGATTAGAAATAAACCAGAACAAATACGAGATAACTATTCATACTATCTGTCTTTCTGTTTGCCACTTCTGGCTAAGCTAAGCTTTTGTTTTCTACTCCATTTTTTGGATAGGTAGGAAACTTAAAATTAAGGCCAATAAATAAAAACCTCCAAATGATATAATTCGCAAGTTACAAAAATGCACTTTTTATTTAAACTTTCTTTACATTTCTTCTGAAAGTATTTAAAGGCGGATGATGCTTTAAACCAGTATATCTGACGTTTAAAACATCATTAAAACATAGTTCGCCAATTAGGTTCCCATCCTCAAAAATTAATCCACTTTTTGAGGATGGGGTTGCCGGAAATTATAAAAGACAAAGGGATTTAACTTCTAAGGGGTAAATGGACAGGGAACGGTGTAGAAGGTATAGCTTAAAGTAACACCAACAAAATAATACCAATCCTGATCGTGCTTATTTCCATATTGAAAGTTCTGCACTTTTTTACTAAGGCCATCATCAAACTCGGAAACATTGTCCAAATAGTCAAAAAAGGTTTTTCGGGCACCAAATTCGACCCCCAACTGCCACCGTGGGTCTAATAAGAATTTCATGCCAATACCAAAAGGGATGGCAGGTTGTATTTTCCTGTACTTGTTTCCTCTTGATTCTTCTCCAAACATAGTGAACGCGCCCACGCCCACAAAAAAGTAGGGAGAGTGATTGGTCCAGGATTTTGAATGAAGAAAGTCTAGAAAATTATATTCTAAAGTTACCGCAGCCTCTAACATCCATAAATCAAATGCAGAGTTTCTGGCAGCGGCAAATTCATCCATAGGCTTGTCATCGCTGCCAATCAGCTGCCCGCCTGTAAAACCTCCGCGAACACTGACGGCATTGGAAAAAGTATGACGGTAAAACACTGTTGCTGCAGGTCTGTTTTCCAAAAGCTTATATCCTCTCTGCAAATCTCCGGTGTAGCTTAAACCGCCCAGCCCGACGCCGATCTCAGAATTCTGAGCCAACATCGGAAAAGAAAAAATCATTAAAAACATAAAAAGAGGAAAACCGCTGGATTTTCCTCTACTCAATAACCTCATATATTAGAATTTAAGCCTATCTGAATTTAGCACGTTTGAAATTACGAGCACCAAAAACATAATTTAACTGAATGCTGGTGACAATATAAATATCATTATCTTTTGAATTTCCACGGACGTTTTGCAATACACCTTCTCCATTCTCGTGCCCATAACCCGGGATTATCAAATAAGGATCCCCAATCGGACTGTCATACATCCTGGGCGCCTGAATTTTATCCAAATCCGGCAGATTCTCAATCCTGGTAGATCCGTCTGATAAGACGGCTGCCAGTGAACCCACTCCTCCCAGGCGATTCTTATCGATATAATTACCGCCAACATCATCTAAATGATCAAAGAACAAGTGTCGATAACCAACTTCAAAAGCAAGGTCAAAGTTTTGACTTAACCTATACCTTACTCCTATTCCCAATGGGATGGCTATCTGAATTTTACTGTACTTATCAACGCCTCCCCCCTCTACATATTGTCCTTCTGTGCCAAGAGGTTCCAAATCCACCCATTTACCTGCTTCCGGTCCATTGTAGGCATCAGGAACTTTGGCTTTGGGGTTGTGGTGCATTACAGCTAAACCACCGAAAACATAAGGGGTAAAAGCAACTCTGCTAATATAACTTCTTCTATGCTTGTACAGATCAAAAACGGCCGTAACAGCCAATTCCTTAATGTCATTGCGAAAATGCAAGTTCCTTACATATCTGTAAACGGCCTCATCGCCGTTTGGATCCGCAGCCTCACTGTCATCACCATAGATCCTGCCATAAGTAAAAGCCCCTCGCATTGAGAATCTCTCGCCCATTCGGTACGAGCCAACCAAACCAAATCCAGGCTTGGTCAGGGATAAATCGGTGCTAAATATACCACTTTTTGGAGCAAGATCGCCAAAGTAATTTAAGGCATTAACCGAGACTCCCAAAGACACATACTTACTTTGCTTAGGGAACTTCTTTTTAAATCCTCTGAATTTTGAAATATCCCCCCTATAATTATCACGTCGCTGCGCCTCCGCTTCGTTGACCGAAGCGATCATGAAAATGGCCAGTGCGAGTAATATGTAAATTTTTCTCATATTGTTGTAGTTACATTGAACAACCAAAGCATTCTATAGGTGGTTTCACAAATATATATGTTTACATTTCAATATTTATATTTCAATTTCTAATATCCAATCCCCAGTTGAGCTTCTGACGTAATGTATCCAGAAAATTATAACCATTCATCTTCACAAGTTTAGCTCTGAAATCTTCCTTACGTACCGCCATCTGGATAGAAGCATCAACAGACTGTGACCTCGAATCCAGGGAAACCAGGAAATTTTTACTTCTTCCTTCAATCTCAAACGATATTACGCTGTCATCAGAAACCACCATAGGGCGAACATTCAAGTTATGAGGACTAACTGGTGTTATAACAAAGTTGTTTGACTGCGGAAGCACTAATGGACCTCCACAACTTAGAGAATAGCCTGTAGAGCCCGTTGGAGTGGCGATGATAAGTCCGTCAGCCCAATAGGAGTTCAGATATTCACCATCGATGTAGGTGTGAACAACTATCATGGAAGAGGTATCTTTCTTTAGAATGGTAAATTCGTTCATTCCAAAACCCTTGTCACCAAAAATATCCCGATCAGATTCAAGCTTAATTAAAGCCCTGTAATCATAAGTAAACAGATTGTTGTAAAGGGCATCAATGGCCTCCTTGATCCTGAATTTGGGGGTTGTGGCAAGAAATCCAAGTCTTCCGATATTGATCCCCAGAATAGGAATTTCAAGTCTTTCAATGTGCGTAATGGATTCCAGAAGAGTTCCATCTCCCCCCAAACTGATGAAAAATTTTGTGTCGGTTAAGTCCTTTTTGCTGCAGTAAATCCTATACTTTCTGGCTTTTACCTGGCTGGCCTTGAGTAGCTCGTGATAGGTTTTAGAAACTATTAAATCTGCACCTTTTAGTTGAAGTATATCAAATACTTCCTGGATATATGGTACTGTGTCTGGCTGGAATTCTTTTCCATGGAGAGCAATCTTCATAAATTCAAAAGGGTCAAAAGTATCCTATTAAAGGGGTGTATTGCCTGATGTACTAAATTTCAAGATATTTCATTAAAATACCCAGACGTTCCTGTTCATTGCTTTCAATACGAGCCTCCTGAAAACGGGCAATTACTTTATAACCAAATCTTTCAAGTGTAGCGATTATATGGGTAACGTCCTCTTTATTTATTTTTAAGGTAAGCTTTACTTTACTTGGTTCGAGAGGATCATTTTTAAGACAACTGCTTAAAACCTTAGCGTTATTGGATTCGACATGGCGGCTAATTTCCGTTAATGAATAATCCAGAAAATTCATAGACAGCACAATGATTCCCCCCGGACTTTGAACCGCTACTGTTTGAGCAAATGCAACGATGGTATCTTCAATGGTAATGGAGCCAATGAACTTTTTATCATCATCCAGAACAGCAATCACATGAATACCACAGTCGGTACCCACTTTCAGAATATCGTAAAAATGCTGGTGATGATACACGAAGCAATCCTTACCGATAAGGTCATAATCTGCTATTTGTTTATCATAACTTTTGTCTTCTAAAATTACCTCTTCGTTTATCAGCCCTTTGTACTCACCGCCATCAATCACCACCAATTGATTAAGCCGCAATTCCTCCATCCAGGTAATTGCTTTTTTTGCATTATCTGTCATCTTTAATGGAGGAATCATGTGATTAATCAATTCTCTTGCAATCATGCCGTTATCTACCTCTTTATAAAAGCCTCTAATAAGTCATTAAATCTGTCGGGATGTTCCATCATAGGCGCATGGCTACATTTATCAACGAATTTAAGCGTGGAATTTGGTATTAGCCTGTTAAATTCATGTGCCACCATGGGCGGAGTAATGGTATCATTCAATCCCCACACTAATAACGTTGGAACTTCAATCTTAGTTATTTCCGAAGCCATGTTATGCCGTTGGGCAGACTTGGCAATGGCAACAATTCGCATGCATTTCGGTATGCTTTTGGTAGTTTCAAACACTTCATCAACATATTCTTTTGTTGCTGTATCTGGATCAAAAAACGTGTATTCTACCCTTTCTTTAATATAATTGTAGCTTCCCCTTTTGGGAAACGAGCCACCCATAGCGTTTTCAAATAGTCCCGAGCTTCCCGTTAATATAAGGCTCTTGACTTTTTCCTGATTACCAAGCGTGTAGATAAGCGCAATATGTCCGCCAAGGGAATTGCCCATGATGTGTATATCGCTTAAATTTTTCAGCGCTATGAAGTCTTCTAAAAATGATACCAAACCGTCTAATCCTGCTTGCTTTATAGGCATTTCGTAGATGGGCAGCATAGGGATCACCACCCGATATTCCGAGGAAAATCTGTTCACCACTCCTTCCCAATTGCTTAGGGCACCAAATAATCCATGCAAAAGTAATAAAACCTCTCCTTCACCTTCTTCAATAAATTTGTAACCTTTTTCCTCTTTAATATTAAAAGCCATTCGTTTATTTAATATACGTTCTTTGCAAAATAAAAGAATTTTAAAACAAAATCAATTTTCCAGATCATAATACCTGGCCCAATTATGTAACATTTCAAGTCCTTTTTCTGTCAAAATTGCCTCCGGATGAAACTGGATTCCATGAATTGGCAGCGTCTTATGCCGTAATGCCATAATTTCACCCTTGTCTGTGTAGGCTGTTACCTCTAGTTCCCTGGGTACATTCTGTAACACCAGCGAATGATAACGAACCACCTGAAGCCTTTTATCCAATCCCTCGAATGGAACATCGTCCGTAAGTGTAATACTACTAATTTTTCCATGCATAGGTTTATCTGATTCTACAAGTTCAGCTCCGAAATATTGGCCGATGGCCTGATGGCCCAGGCAAATTCCCAAAATAGGATGTGTCTTTTCATAATAACGCAGTACTTCCATAAGACACCCTGACGAAGAAGGCCTGCCGGGCCCTGGCGATAAGACAATTCCTTTGAAGGCCTGTTTAAAAATATCATCAGGATTACTATCATTCCTGAAAACCACGCATTTTACTTTGATTTGTTCAAAGTAATCTAACAAATTATAAGTAAAAGAATCAAAATTGTCCAGTATTAATATCAATGTTCTCCGCCGTTAAACAAGCTCTCTATTGAAGTGATCAACCCTTCAAAGTATGGAATTACTATTCCGATCAGATCCAAAAAATAGGGTGCAAGTGCAATTACATAAGGCATCGCCGCTGAATTATGAAATTGCTCATGGTCTAAATTGATTTCAAAAAGCAGCCCAATATAAAATAAAAGGCTTATCAAAAATGACCATTTGAAGATGCCGACCAACATACCGATAATACTGTCGAAGATTCCAAAAGGTGTAATATGAACAGTGGCTTTGGCTAGCCACCCGATGATATAAACAGCAAAAAAGATTGCAAGAAATATTCCCACAAAGGAAATAATAGTTACCAGACCAGCATTTATCTCTGCAAATCGCGCGATAAAACTCACACCCCAGTCGATAAATTGAAAGGCGCCGAAAACCGCGAGCAGAAGGCCGAACAATCCCGCAATCTCTAAAATAATACCTTTTCTGAACCCTCTGACGCCACCGATCACGAGCAAACCAATCAGGATTATATCAAGAACATTCAATAGCTTTTACCAATTATGGTTGCAATAAGTTTTTCACCTGCATGGAGATAGCTTTACCATCTGCCTTGCCCGCTAGTTGAGAAGTGGCAGCCCCCATCACTTTCCCCATGTCCTGAGGTCCTGTGGCACCAACTTGAGCAATAATTTTTTCTAGTGCTTGTCGTAATTCCTCCTCCGAAAGTTGATGTGGCAGAAATTCATTGATCACTTCCAGTTCAGCGCGCTCCGTTGCAGCCAAATCTGCTCTTCCATTCTCCTCATATAAGTCCGCTGCGTCTTTCCTTTGTTTAGCGGCTTTCATCAGTAGCTTTATTTCAGCATCCTGATTCAGTTCGCTGCTAGCGCCTTTTTCTGTCTCAGCCAGTAAAATCGCCGATTTTATGCCTCTCAGCGCTGTCAATCTGGCTTTATCTTTTGCCAACATGGCCTTTTTTATATCGTCTTCAATTGTTTTTTTAAGGTTCATTTTTTTGTTGTTAATTAAAATGGTTTCTACAAAGGTATAATTTTTAGCTGTAAATGGTTTCCTGAACCATTAATTCCAGGTAGAGACAGTTTAAATTTTCCTTAAACTACATCAGCCTTTTTAAACGGAGGTCAGCCGCTCATTCCCAAGAACCCGCACATTTCAATAAAATCAGTTTTGATTTGTACAATAGATATCTTAATTAGCTAGCTTTATGATTAA
>CAZHZR010000040.1:0-6302 GCA_964537095.1 uncultured Roseivirgaceae bacterium | reverse complement strand
AAAATCAGTTTTGATTTGTACAATAGATATCTTAATTAGCTAGCTTTATGATTAAATAAGGCACTTCAGCTGCAATATTCAGATTTTAGACATTTACTTATGACAAGGCTCAGCGTTAATATTAACAAGTTTGCCACCCTGAGAAATTCGAGAGGGGGCGATAATCCGAACATACTTCAAACTGCGTTGGATTGTGAAAGATTTGGGGCACAGGGGATCACTGTTCACCCCAGACCGGATGAACGCCATATCCGATATGATGATGTTTTGACATTAAAGGACCATATCAAGACAGAATTTAATATCGAAGGCTTTCCAGACAAAAGATATATGGAGTTGGTCGCTCTGGCAAAACCAGCGCAAGCCACATTGGTTCCCGATCCACCTGAAACACTTACGTCTAATGCGGGTTGGGATACAATAAAGCACAGGGAGTTTTTGTCTGATACAATTTCGAGCCTACAGGCGCTGGGAATTAGAACCTCGATATTTGTGGATCCTGTAGAAAAGATGGTAGAAGGGGCAAAAGCAACAGGTACAGACGCCATTGAGCTCTATACCGAGAGCTACGCGGTAAATTTTCATGCCGATCGGGATGCGGCAATAAATCCTTACTTACGAGCAGCAGCGCTTGCAAAGTCGCTGGGTTTAACAATTAATGCCGGGCACGATCTGGACCTTGACAATCTGGCCTTTCTGAAGCAGAGCATTCCTTATTTGGATGAAGTTTCTATAGGACATGCCCTGGTATGCGATGCGCTGTACTTAGGCCTGGAAAATACGATTCAACTGTATCTACGAAAATTGGAACTATAATTAACCTCTATTGATGAAGACACTAAATTATAAAAAGTTGGGGGAAGGTAAGCCCGTCATTATCATGCATGGCGTCTTTGGCTCATTGGATAACTGGCTCACAGTTGGCAAAAAGCTGGCTGAAAATTTTGGCGTTTACCTGCTGGACCTGAGAAATCATGGTGATTCCTTTCATGATGAAGATTTCAGCTATGATGCAATGGCAAAGGACCTGGTCAATTTTATTGAAGCTGAAAAAATTGAAGATCCGATTATCATCGGACATTCGATGGGAGGAAAAGTCGCGATGAAATTTGCTGTAAACTCTCCATCACTTTTTGAAAAAATGATTGTGGTAGACATTGCTCCAAGGGCATATCCACCGCACCACCAGAAAATCTTAGAAGGCCTCAAGTCTATTGACCTGGGAAGTCTGAAATCGAGAAAAGATGCTGATGATCAGCTTTCAGAATTCATTCCGGCTCTTGGCGTGAGGCAGTTCCTTCTTAAAAATTTGACCAGAGATGAGAATAACCAGTTCAGGTGGAAAATTAATTTACCGGTCATAGATGCGAAGATTGAAAATATAGGAGAGGGTCTTGAAGATAAATTGGCCTCCGACAAGCCTACTTTGTTTATCCGCGGCGAGAAGTCGGACTATATAAGCAACAAAGATAATATTTCCATCGTCTCCTTTTTTCCAAATTCAGAAATCAAGACTGTTAAAAATGCAGGGCATTGGGTCCATGCTGAAAATCCGGAGGAGCTGATCCAATACGTGGAAGAATTCATCAGAAATTGACGATCCTGATTTATACTTTACTTATTGCGGATGAAATAAAAAATTAGTGTTAAAATAATACTAATAATGACACTTGAAGCTAAAGGAAAATAAAATGTATAGTTCTCCTTTTTAATCAAGATATCGCCAGGCAACTTCCCCAAAAATGGGATATTATCGAAAAAATAAATCATCAAACCGGCTACGGTTAAAACGACACCTGCTATAATTAAAATTAAGCCCATATTCGATCGCGAATTTTTCATGGTAAAACTATTGAACAACAGGAATATAAATGGAATTTAAACAAAACGCAGGTATTATTTATTTAATTCCCACGGTAATTGCTCCTGAAACTATTGACAACGTAATTTCACCTCAAATAGTAGAGATCATATCTCGTCTGGATTATTATTTGGTAGAAAATATCAGGACAGCCAGGAGGTTTATCAGCGATCTACGAAATGCTTTTGACCATGTACAATTACCGAAACCTCTTCCGGAACTAGAGTTTATTGAACTTAACAAGGACACATCTTCGGAAGATGTTAAAAAACACTTAGATCAGGTAATAGATGGCAGAAATGCTGGTATTCTATCTGAAGCAGGATGCCCGGGGGTTGCGGATCCCGGCGCAGTGGCGGTCGCAATGGCTCATCAGAATGGCATAAGGGTAGTTCCTTTGGTGGGACCGTCATCGATATTGCTGGCGCTAATGGCTTCAGGCTTTAGTGGTCAATCTTTTGCTTTTCATGGATATCTTCCCATACCTGCGAATGAGAGGATTAAAATGTTGAAAAGATTGGAAACGGACGCACTAAAGCTTAGACAAACGCAGATTTTTATGGAAACGCCTTATCGGAACGACAAGCTTTTGCAGGATATTCTACAAAACCTCAACCCCGCAACGCTTCTTTGTGTAGCAAAAGGCTTGACCGGGCATGATGAATTTGTCAGCACAAAGACGGTAAAGGAGTGGAAAAATATCGAAATAAACCTCCACAAGGTCCCCACGATTTTTATTCTGTATGCCCAATGAAGCAGATACTAAATATTCTAGCGTGAGTAGACCAAAAATTGATTTTGTTTTAGGTCTTTTTACCCTAAATTTGACGCTTAATTAATATCCAACTTATACCAAAAACTATGGCCTATTTATTTACTTCGGAATCTGTTTCTGAAGGTCATCCTGATAAGATTTCCGATCAAATCTCAGATGCTATACTGGATGCTTTGCTAGCACAGGATCCTGATTCCAGAGTAGCCTGTGAAACCTTCGTTACCACCGGACTAGTCGTAGTTGGAGGCGAAGTAACCACCAATGCTTATGTGGAAATACCTGATATTGTCAGAGAAACCATCAAAAAGATAGGCTATAATAAGGATGACTATAAGTTTGATGCTGAATCTTGTGGGGTGATGGTGACATTGCACAGTCAGTCTGCTGATATTGCTCAAGGGGTAGATGAACACGGAGACAAAGAGCAAGGGGCGGGTGACCAAGGGATGATGTTTGGTTATGCTTCACGGGAAACTCCTGAATACCTGCCTATGGCTTTGGCTTATTCTCACCAGTTGGTGCAGGAGCTGGCCCGCATCAGAAAAGAGCAGCCAGCGTTAATGCCTTACCTGCGTCCTGATGCCAAAGCGCAGGTCACTATCGAATATGATCATGAAAACGGAAGCCCTGTAAGGGTACATACGGTAGTTGTTTCCACCCAGCATGATGATTTTGTTCAACCTCAGGGCGAAAGCAAGGAAGCACGCCGCGCGGCGGACGTTCAAATGCTGGAAAGAATAGAAAAAGATGTTGTTGAGCATGTGATCAAAAAAGTGATTCCCGCTGAACTGCTGAAAAATACCATTTTTCATATAAATCCCACAGGCAAATTTGTAATAGGAGGACCTCATGGTGACGCCGGTCTGACGGGCAGGAAAATCATTGTTGATACCTATGGAGGCAAAGGTGCGCATGGAGGAGGTGCATTTTCTGGTAAAGATGCCTCCAAGGTTGACAGAAGTGCGGCTTATGCGGCAAGGCATATTGCAAAAAATTTAGTTGCTGCGGGTATCTCGGATGAAATTCTGGTGCAAGTTGCCTATGCGATTGGAATCGCAAAGCCTGTATCATTGAATGTTAATACTTATGGAAAGTCTAAGCTTGGCATGTCTGACGTGGAGATTGCAGAAAAAGTGTCTGCACTTTTTGATATGCGACCTAAGGCAATTATAGAAAGGCTCGGTTTAAAGAACCCTATATTTTCTGACACTGCAGCTTATGGCCATATGGGAAGAAAACCATACACAAAAGCAGTTGCTATTGAAAAAATAGAGGTTAAAGAAAATGGCAATTCTAAGGAAATAACCCACACAAAGGAAAATAAAGAATTTGAATTCTTTACCTGGGAAAAGCTGGATTATGTCGACAAAGTGAAGGCTGCCTTCAACTTATAGGAGGGTATGCTAGTTGCGATCTAACAAACCAGAAGAGGCAGCCTCAGAATTTGAGACTGCCTCTTTCGCGTCATGCTATAATGTTTAATTGCCTATTGCTTGGCTAATTGCTTTTCTTTTAACTTTTTAATCTGTCTCCTTAATGCTTCTACTGCCAAATCTGTAGCTGCTTCAAATGAACTGTTTTGCCCTTTGGCAAATAGCTGGCTTCCTGGTACATTGAGTTTGATTTCTACAATTTTATTTTGATTTACATCATTGTTGTCCAATTTTAAAAAGACCTCCCCGTCAATAACCCGATCATAAAATGTTTCCAGCTTGTCAGTCTTTCTTTGAATAAAATCGAGAAGCTTCTGATCAGCGTCGAAATGAATAGAATGCATTTGTAACTTCATAGGTTTTGTATTTAAAAAGTTAAACTTAGGCTTTAGGGTGCGCCTGGTCAAATATGGCTTTTAACTTCTCCAGCGAATTATGCGTGTAGACCTGTGTTGCGGCCAAGCTGGTATGACCTAGCAGCTCTTTTATAGCATTTAAATCTGCCCCTTTATCTAACAAATGTGTCGCAAAAGTATGCCGCAAAACATGAGGACTCTTCTTTTCTACTGCTGGAATAAGATCAAGATACTTTTTGACCACTCTATAAATGAACATAGGGTAGCTTGGCTCACCTTTGTTATTAACGATCAAACTGTCATGTCTGTTATCTTTAAACTGGTTAATTTTGTAGCATCGATACTTTTCTATAATTAATCCTATCGTTTTAGGAAAAGGGATAATACGTTGCTTATTCCGCTTTCCCAGGACTTTGATTTCCATGTTGTATAAATCAACATCTTTCTCCTTCAGGCCATTTAGTTCCGACAGACGAATTCCTGTTGCATACAATAGCTCCAAAATGAGCTTATCCCGCACACCACTGAAATTGTCTTCAAAAGGGAAATCATCAAGAAGCTTTAAGAGGTGGTCTTCCTGCACAAATACCGGAAGATTTTTCCTTACTTTCAATGCACTTAGCTTTTGCATGTGGTCATCTTCAACCAAACCCTGCTTATTCAAAAACCTATAAAATGCATTCAAAGCAGCAAGTTTTCTGTTGACAGATCGGCTGCTAAACTCCAGATCCATTAAATGTATAACCCAGGATCGCACACAGTTACTGCTGGCTTTGTCTACAGGCAGCTCAGGGAAATTTTCAGAAAGGAAGGTATTGAATTGAAGGAGATCGTTTCGATAAGATGTGACAGTATGGCTACTGAATCTTTTCTCAAACGTTATATATTGCAAAAATGATTCTATCATATTAGTACCGCCCGCTCTGTTCAGACAATACTAATATGATAAAATTAAACCTAAAAAAACAGGATAAATCAATAATTTTCTGCTGCGAACATTCTTTGTCTATAAGCAGCACGAATTTTTTCATTCCTTTTGCTGATAGATGGCTTTTCAAAAGCAGTTCTTGCTCTTAGCTCTTTAAGAACGCCGGTTCTTTCAAATTTCTTTTTAAAGCGCTTTAAAGCTTTGTCTATTGATTCGTTTTCTTTAACGTTTACAATAATCATATATAAATCTATTTATTAATTATCTTATTTAGGGCTGCAAATATACAAAATTATTTTAAATCCCATGCAAAACTATAAAAATTTTATGACCTCAGAATCTCTGCTCCTTCCTCACGATTTCTCAAGTCGACCATAAAAATTTCAGACGAAAGGAACAGCTATTGGAGATGATATCTGGAATACTCAAACAAACCTTAAGTGTTAGAAACCTTTGATTACTCCATTTGCTATTTTTGGGCGCTAAATTTCAAATTCCAGCTTTGCTGATTCACACCTTTAAAATATTAAATTCAGGGGCTATCCGCTATAACCTCAGTGCAAAAGTTGGCTCAACACCTCTCCACAACTTGCTAAGAGGTACTGAGCCAGCCCAGTAACTGATTTCTATTACCTTACACTTCCCAGTCGCCCTGGTCTTCTATTTCGCCCTCATCATTATAATCAGTCCACACGCCATTGCCTTCGCTATCCCAGGATACTTCCGAAACAAGCGCATTTCCATCATAAAATTTAACAGTTCCTGACAGGTCTTTATTTGAATTTACTTCATACCTGGAATCGTCTGAACTAAACACCAAATGGTAGCTCTCATCCGGCATTATTTTCCAGGTCCATAAGGCGCTCATTCCTAATTCCGAAAACCATTTCATGGAACCAGATTTTCCGTCTTTATCCTGAAGCACCTCCATCATTTTTAGATAACCCTT
>CAZHZR010000039.1:4417-18019 GCA_964537095.1 uncultured Roseivirgaceae bacterium | reverse complement strand
TTAAGAGGTGGTTGTTATAAAACATGTGTAATTCTTCTTTTTCCTGCACCTGAGTAGTTACAAAATTGTTACTGAACCGGAAAATACATGTATGAACAAAATTAACAAATCGATATTATATATAATATTCAGAGCGGTGTCGACTTTTTATTGATACTTTTTAAAACAATTTGCCCGCACCTGATTTGTTGCTAAATTGACGGCGTTTTATAACAAGAGATTTTGATAGGAATAACCATGGATAATAAGCTTGATTACAGTTCCATTGAAGCATATAGCGCTGCTTATAGTAAAAAGCTGGTAAATAATTTCTTTAGCCTGGAAGAGACCATTAATGGCAAACAGATATTAACCCTTAGTAATGTAAGCCAGGTGAATTTGCTGGTAATAAAAAACTTATTTCAAAAATGGAAAAAGGAAACCGGCAAATTGCAAAGCCCATATTTCGATTATGATGATGCAGCTGTAAAAAAGGCCTTGCAACATTTTATGAATGTGTTGTCCAACAATATTACCATAAAGAAGACGCACTTTGAGCCGTTGTTGAAAAAATCAGTTGCAGATGCGATTTTTCTTATTTTCTCCCCTTACATTTTTTATAGCAAAGAAATTAACCATCCGGAAAGAACCAGAATATCTCTGGATGATCTGCTGGAGATATCAAAATACATTAAGGTAAATAAGATCTTATTAGACCGGTTGATTCTGCAGTTTAAAGAACAGGATTTAGTGGAGGTTTTTAATGACGAGGGAATTAGTGTTTTTAATGAAGTTTATGAAAATACGGAGCTGCCCGCTATGTCATGGGATGAGTATTTTTTGGCGTTCTCAGAAGTTCACCCTTTGACAATGGAAACCATCTTTGATGACGCACGTCATGATACCTCTGATGAGGATTTTGTAAAGCCGCTGGTAAAAGACCCGGAAAGGGAAGTTAATATCAGAAAAAAAGCTGTTCCGGAGGAGGTGAAGAATATAAACGATCGTTTTCAAAGGCCCCAAAAGACACTTCATGAACAATTGGCATCGAAGGCCACGCCCACATTGGCAGATCTTCACCAGAAAAAAACAAGCAGCATCAAAAAATCCATCACACTCAATCAGAAGTTTATGTTTATCAACGAACTCTTCAGTGGCAATCAATCGGAGTACCAGGATGCAATCGATAAATTAGAAACGACTAACAATAGAAAGGAAGCGCTAGGAATTTTACAACCCTATCAACAGAAGCACCAATGGGATGAAAGTGCTGAAGAGGTGACGGAGTTCATGGACATCATATCTAAAAAATTTTCCTGATTTTAAAAGTTCGTTAAGCACTTTAACGAACTTTTAAAAATTATACCTTACTCCCAATCCGCCCTGAATAGCGTGGAAGTCATCCTTATTGTTCACCCGAATGAAAGTTCCCATTTCTGCAAATGCTGCCAGAGGAACTTCCTTAAAGGCGTATTCAAATCCCAGCATTACCTCCGGACCAAACTCTACTAGCCGTTGGTTAAAGCTCTTTATATCATTTCGGTTTGGATCCAGCTTATATTCGTACAGATATTTAACATCAATTACCCGAACCACTGCCCCAATGCCCACATACCAATCCAGGTTTTCAAAGCCCCTGCTCGAAAATGCCCGGGGAATAGGATTATGCATCATCATCCTTGCTTGGGCAGCGTAAACTCCTTCAATGTTGTGCATGAAATATCCAAAATCTGAGATTTCCCTACCGCCGTATTCCATTTTTGTTTCTTCCAGAAAATTATCGACAATCTGTTGCTCCGAAACCGATGTATTTGATAATCCCGCAGCTACTTCAAAAGCAAAACGTTTTAAAAAGTACATCTTGTAAGTCAGCGCCATGGGTGCTCCAACTTTAATACCTATTCCGCCAATATATTTCTTTTCCTGCATTACCACACAGGTATACGTACCATTTAGCCCATTTTGAGCGTGGGCTGCAACCGAGATTAGTAATAAAATGATTGAAAAAATAACGACTTTGAATCTTTGCATAGTAGTGGCGTTTTAGCAAAGATCAGAAATCAACGGACGTGTAATTATTTTAAGATGTGCTCAATAACAGGTATGTAATGTTTTTTGGAAAAATTCGGACTGTAGCGTCTCAAGTGCCAAACGAGTATGAAACGCAATTACCAAAAAGTTACGGCTTTATAAATTTTTCTATGATTAGTTTATCTTCAGAGACGTAACGCTCTATGGTGATCCCCTTAAATTCAAGATTGTTTTCGTGTGCAAATTTATTCATGCGTTCTTCGGTTTTTTCCCGCGTGGGCATCACGATGCTGTGAGACTCAATTATTGCACGCACAACCCTGCCCCCACTAATATCCCTGATCGTGGCTCCTTCGGGGGTTTTCTCGTTATGAGATTGTAGCTGTACGCCAATAAAAATGCTTATGCTGTCTACGGCGGAAGCATTCTTGATATCTACTACTGTTAGTTTCCCAGGTAACCCAAGGGACTCTGACAGGTCTTTTGCATCATAAAATAGTGCAGCTATTGTATCGCGTTCATAAACTCCCTCGTAATGCTTACCTACTAATTTGTAGTCACTTATTTCTGTTACTTCGAGCGCTATTTCATTGAATCCACCCAAAGCATAATATACGATCGACGCACATACAATGACAGCGGCGAGAATCCATAACAATTTCCGTTGCATGGTTTTAAAGTTTGTATAAGTAGATCAGCAAAGATTTCGATTCAAAAACGAGGCAACTTAATGCCAGAGTAGGTCTTCCCGCTCTTTTGTAACCCGAGATTTTTCCGGAGTGGACAATCCAAAGCTATCGATGTACT
This sequence comes from uncultured Roseivirgaceae bacterium, assembly GCA_964537095.1. GTDB lineage: Bacteria > Bacteroidota > Bacteroidia > Cytophagales > Cyclobacteriaceae > CAMPJM01. Next base: position 15,202 of record CAZHZR010000039.1, on the reverse strand, counting down.
TGAATTTGTACAATATGTAGTAGATGAAATTGAAGGATAAGTTGGAATTTTTAGAAACACGCTGTGTGACGGCGCTTTTATCAGCAGGAACCTTTTTTGACAGTTCCGTAGCCTTGGTTTCTTCCTCACATTGTTGGGGAACTTCCTGGTTATTGTCAGGTGATTTTAATGTTTCTTTTTGACCTTCAAAAAACAACCTGACGTCAGAGGCGTGCGCACCGGAAATGTCATCTGCTATTGCCTCTAGTGACACAAGTACCACAAAACAGGTACTAATAAAAAATATGACTGTTTTTAGTCCCATCCATTGCTGTTTATTGGGACAAATTTAGAATATTTTAAGCCAATTGCAATTTTTTTTAATGCTTAATGCTTAGATTTTTGCAATTTTTCTGCCATTGAATGTAAGGGAAGTCGAACTTCTATTTAGATAAATTTAAAACCTTTTGCATAATTATTTGAGGCGGTGAAACCAGGGCGACAATTTGATGAAAGACTTTATGCGAAAACACTTAACTTAGCACTATATATCACTCTATAACAATTCAAACCTATAAAAAGTAACTGTATGAATTACAATGCAATCCTGCTTGTTGGTTTCATGTCATGGATGTTTGCCTGTACCCCAAAAAGTACCAGCCAGACACCTGAAGCTAACCAAGCCATAACCCCTACAGAAGAACCCCTGTCAAACAATATTTTTCCATACCCAATTCAGCAAACTGAACTGAACAACGGACTCAACGTCGTCACTGTAGAATATCCGAGTGAAGGGCTTGCCGCCTTTTATATTGTTGTAGAAGTAGGTTCAAGAGAAGAAGTAGAAGAAGGCAAAACCGGCTTTGCACATTTTTTCGAACACATGATGTTCAGGGGTACGGATAACTATTCGAAAGAGGAATATAGCGAAACATTGAAATCTATAGGAGCCGCAGCCAATGCAAACACCTGGCTTGACAGGACCGTGTACCATATGACGGGGAATTCCGGCATGCTGGACAAGATGTTTGAAATTGAAGCCGACAGGTTCATGAACCTAAACTATTCGGTACACGATTTTAAAACAGAGGCAGGTGCGGTAAAAGGTGAGTACACCAAAAATTATGCGAGCCCCTATCAGCAAATCAACGAAAAAACTGTGGATGCTGCTTTTGAAAACCACACTTACAAACACACTACGATGGGCTTTTGGGAAGATGTGGTGGACATGCCCAATCAATATGATTATTCGCTTACCTTCTTTGACAGGTTTTACCGGCCAGAATATACTACCATTTTAGTAGTGGGCGACGTAACTGCTGAAGAGGTTAACAAATTGTCAGAGAAATATTTCGGAATGTGGAAAAAGGGCGACTATAAAGCGCAAATTCCAGAAGAACCGGAGCAAACGGAGACAAAAACTGCCCACATTCAAAATGAACATTTTCCGCCCTATTTGAGCCTAAACTATAAAAGCGCCCCCTATGACGATCAATCCATAGAGTTGGCAGCGTTAGACGTTATATCTAACATGTTATTTTCTGAACGTTCTGATCTTTATAAGAAATTGGTGTTGGAGGAACAAAAATTACGGTTTTTAAGTGGAGGTGCATTTTTCACGAAAGACCCTTATTTGTTTTCCATTAGAGGATCACTCGTGAGCGCTGATGATTTGCAATATGTAAAAGACGAAATTACAAAGGCGTTAGACGAGCTTAAGACGAACCCTGTGAATTCGCTACTGCTACAAAACTCAAAGTCGAACTTAAAATATAGCTTTGCAATGGGCTTAGACAATCCGACGGATATCGCGGAAGTGCTAAGCTATTCTATATGGGTCAGTGGAGACCCGGAGTCGTTTAACCGGCTTTATTCTTTATACGAAAAAGTTACCCCGGATGACATCATGGAGACAGCGAGGAAGTATTTTGTTCCGGAAAAATTAACGATTGCAACTATTTCACCAAAAGAAGAAGGAGGCCTTAAATAATGCGACATATTAAAAAAATATCCCTGATTATACTAAGCTTTGTTTTGCTCAATATCCCTTTAAAAGCTCAGGAAGTGGTTGAACTCAAACAACCCATGTCCAATAAGATTGTAGTAAAGCTTATGTTTCGAAATGGATCGATCACAGACCCTGTAGGGAAAGAAGGCTTGACATATCTTACGGCATCAATGATTACAAATGGTGGCACAGAAAAGCTCACCAAGACGCAAATTGATAGCATAATCTACCCTATGGCGGCGCAATACAGCTCTTCTGTAGACAAAGAGGTTTCTGTATTTACTTTTGAATTTCACAAAGATTGGGTCAACGATTTCTATCCCATCTTGAAGGGATTAATGGTTACGCCATCATTTACAGAGGCAGATTTTAACAGGCTCAAGAGCAATCAGCAAAATTATGTTGATCAGATTATTCGCGCTTCTTCTGATGAAGAGTATAGCAAAAAGGCACTCGAAGATTTGCTATTCCGGGGAACCAATTATCAACATATGGTGCAGGGAACTACAACTGGCGTGGGCGGCATCACATTGGAGGATGTAACAAGGCATTACAATCAATTTTTTACAAAAAACAATGTGATGATCGGCATAGCGGGTAATTATACCGCGGATTTCCTGAATCAGCTTAAGGCAGATATTAACCAGATATCTTCGGTATCACCACAAATCCCAGCGCCAGGAAAAGCCAGACAACCGAAAGGGATAGAGGTAGAAATTATCTCCAAAGATAACGCCCTCGGATCAGCAATATTTACAGGAGCTCCACTCTCCATTACCCGTGCAGACGACGATTTTGCGGCATTGATGATTGCAAACTCCTGGCTTGGCGAACACAGAAAGTCATACAGCCGCTTGTATCAGAAGATCCGGGAAACGAGGTCAATGAATTATGGAGACTATTCCTATATAGAGTGGTACGAACAGGGAGGAAGTTACCAATTACCCCCGGCCGGCGTACCCAGATCATCAAACTACTTTGCGCTTTGGATACGGCCAGTTCAAATTGGTACCCAACTTAAAGAGCAATATGAGGAATTGCAGGATATTCACATTGGCCATGCGCACTTTGCACTGCGACTGGCAATCAGGGAAATAGATCTATTGGTTGACAAGGGGCTTTCTCAGGATGACTTCGAACGAACCAAACAATTTTTGAGAAGTTACATAAAACTGTATATTCAGACTCCCGAAAAAGAACTTGGTTTTCTCATGGATTCAAGGTTTTATGGGCGCAAGGATTATATCAAAGAGCTGGACGCCCTTTTAGAGGACGTAACCCTGGAGGAGGTAAATAACGCTGTTAAAAAATATCTGCAAACCGATAATATGTTTGTGACCATTGTTACTGACGACAGCGAAGCCGGTCCTCTTGCAGAGAGCTTAAAAGAAAATCAACCTTCGCCGATGAGCTATTCGAATTTAGTAAAGGAGGGATTGCCGGAAGAAGTGATCAAAGAAGATGACGAGGTGGCAATTTACCCATTGAATGTGACCTCAGTAGAAATAGTACCAAGTGCAAACACGTTTGGGAACCACAAAAAGTAGCAAGAGCTATAGTTTATAACTGTTTGATTCAGATTCAATATTTAAAATCCTCTCGTTTCTTTTGCAGGAATCGAGAGGATTCATCGATTTACAAATTACATTATTCCTCTGAGCCTATCTGTTTATGCAAATTATCAATTGGGAAGCGTTTGACAAGGTTTCGCTAAGAGTCGGCACAATTTTAAAAGTTGAAAGTTTTCCAGAGGCCAGAAATCCAGCTTTCAAGGTTTGGATAGACTTTGGGGATGAGTTAGGAGTCAAAAAATCCAGCGCTCAGATCACAAGACATTATACGCCAGAATCGCTGATTGGTACGCAGGTGGTGTGTGTAGTAAACTTTGCACCCCGACAGATAGGCCCTTTTATGTCAGAAGTTTTAATTACCGGATTTCCCGATGAAAATGGCGATATTTATCTGACACGGCCGGATAAGCCTGTTCCGAACGGTAGCCGATTAATGTAAGGTAAAAAGATGATTATAAGCATTTAATCCATCATCAGAATTATGCACTACACTTTCAGAGCTTTGGAAAGAGGAGATATACCAGCGATGCACGAGGCTTTCTTGAAGGCATTTGCTGATTATCAGTTGCCTTTTCAATTAAGTTATGATCAATTTGTGCAAAAGTTCATCTACAAGTTGAATATAAATTTTGCGCTATCAGTGGGGACATTCTTCAATGATCAGCTGGTAGGTTTTATATTTTCCAGTACTGGAATCTACAGAGGCAAACAAACTGCATACAACGGAGGAACAGGCGTGGTAATTGCTCATAGAGGCAACAATCTTACTGTTAGGATGTATGATTACCTGTTTCCAAAATTAAAGGAGGAGAAAATAAACCGTACTGTTTTGGAAGTCTTAACAGAAAATACCGGTGCGATTAAGAGTTATGAACGCTGCGGTTTTTCAATTTATACAACCTTCCACTGTTATAAACTAATTAATTTTAGGAACGAGGTTGATACTAAATCTTCAGGCGTCTCCATCAGGCAGATAAGTAAGCCAAATTGGGCTTTGTATGAGTCATTTGGAGATACGTCGCCTTACTTTTTAGATTCAACGCCCATACTCAATCAAAATTTAGAACACGAACATTTGGCCGAAGCCCGCATCGGAATAGAAACTGTAGGGTATATCATCTTCCAACCGCAGGTGTCGCGGCTATCGCAAATAGCAGTTGATAAAAGCAGGAGGGGGCAAGGGATTGGTAAAGCACTATTAGCTTATGCGCTGAACATTTCCGATTCGAAAACCCTTACCATTTTAAATGTGGACCAGGGTCAAACCGAAATTATAAATACGTTACATCACATTGGCTTCGAACCCACCGTAGACCAATATGAAATGGTTAAGGAATTATAATAGCAGGAGTGTATAAAAACCAGTCGGTACCAATACTATAAATGTGCATTCCTTCCTATTTTTAGTGATTGCGGATATATTAGCGCTTTAGCATTACAGCAATGATTTATACTTTTTCTTTATTACCAAAAATTACCGGCGGAAAGCTAATCCATCTTTCCGAAGATAGACCGCTTCGCTACCTGCTGACCGACAGTAGAAAATTGACCATCAACAACGAGGCTGTATTTTTTGCTATTCGGGGGTCGCATCACGACGGTCACTGGTTTTTACAGGATCTATATAGTAAAGGTATCAGGCAGTTTGTGGTAGAAACTTCCATAGATCCCTCGGAATATCCGGATGCAAATATCCTGGAAGTAAGAAATAGCATAGAGACATTGCAGCTTTTAGCTGCTCACCATAGAAATCAGTTCGATATTCCTGTTGTTGGCATTACCGGGAGTAATGGAAAAACCATCGTTAAAGAATGGCTTTCTCAGCTTTTATTTTCTAAGATGAAGGTGATTAAAAGTCCTAAAAGTTATAACTCCCAAATAGGCGTGCCACTTAGCATCTGGCAACTGAACGGAGTCCACGAAATAGGAGTCTTTGAAGCAGGCATCTCTCTGCCCGGTGAGATGCAAAAGCTTCAATCAGTAATGAGACCTGGTACCGGAATATTTACCAACATTGGTACGGCACATGATGAAGGATTTACGAGCAGACGGGAAAAGATATCTGAAAAGGCGGTACTGTTCGAAGCGTCTGATCGGATTATTTTTTGCGGCGATCATCAGGAAATCAGGGAGGTGTTGGAAGAAAAATTTCCCGGTTCAAAGTTGATCTCCTGGGGAAAGGGAAACAATAATAAGATCAAAATTAATGGTATAGCGAAAGATATTACCGCTTCTCTCATTAATGTGGTATATGAAGGCCACCAAATAGAATTCGCGCTCCCTTTCAAAGATGATGCTTCCATTGAAAATTGTCTTCATTGTATCACTTTTCTGTTGATGGAGTCATTCTCACCTGCCTACATACAACAACAAATAAACTTACTTGATACCATTTCCAAAAGACTGGAGTTAAAGCAGGCGATCAATGAATGTTATCTGATAGATGACTCCTATAACAACGATTTCGCTGGTTTGCAAATAGCGCTGGACTTCATGGGGCAGCAAAAACAAAAAGAAAAGAAGACACTTATTCTATCTGATCTTTTGCAAACGGGGTTGAAAGAGAACCTCTTGTATAAGAATGTTGCTGAATTGCTGAAAAACCGTGGCATTGTTCGGCTGATCGGTATCGGCACCGCCATTTCAAATAGCAGGGAGTGTTTTGAAATGCCTGCCACTTTCTATGAAACCACAGAAGCATTTTTAGAAAGTTTTGAGCGAAAGGATTTTGAAAAGGAGTTGATTCTCATCAAAGGTGCTAGAAATTTTAGGTTTGGCAGAATAGTAAATCTCCTGCAACAGAAAATGCATGGTACGGTATTAGAAATAAATCTCGATGCCCTTACCAACAATTTAAATTTTTACAGGAGCAGGCTATCGCCAGGCACCAGGCTCATGGTGATGGTAAAAGCTTTTGCCTATGGCAGTGGGAGTCGGGAAGTAGCAAATCTTCTGCAATACCATCGCGTTGATTATCTGGCAGTGGCCTATGCCGACGAGGGCGTGGTGCTTCGGGAAAATGGGATCACTATTCCCGTGATGGTAATGAATGCCGCCCCTGCTAATTTTGCGCAACTAATCCGCTACCATCTTGAACCTGAAATTTATAGCATGTCTCAGCTGAAAGCCTGGCTGAGCTTTTTGAGGAATGAGCGAGTCGGTGTTCCTGTGCATCTAAAATTGGATACAGGCATGCACAGGCTCGGCTTCGAAAAAGAAGACCTCCCTTCTTTGATTGCGTTTATCAATGAGAACCCGGAGTTGGTTATTGCCAGCATCTTTACCCATCTGGCAGGATCTGACGAAGTAGTTCACAATGACTTTTCCCATCAGCAGGCAAGTAATTTTTCTCAGATGACTTCTATGATTATGGCAGAAACAGGTATCAAACCCCTGCTCCATATTTTGAATTCTCCAGGCATCATCAGGTTTCCAGAGTACCATTTCGATATGGTTCGATTAGGAATCGGCTTATACGGCGTAGAAGTAAATAAAATATTTCAGCAAGACTTGGTTCCCATCAGCACCCTTAAAACGACAATTTCGCAAATAAAAAATATCAAACAAGGCGAGTCAGTAGGATATAGCAGAAAAGGCGTTGCAACGAAAGATATGACCATTGCTACCATTGCTATTGGATATGCAGATGGGTTTAACAGGAAGTTCAGCAATGGCAGGGGGCATGTCTTGGTAAGCGGAAGAGAAGCCCCGGTAGTTGGCAATGTATGCATGGACATGTCCATGATCGATATTACAGGAATTCCGGCAGAAGAAGGAGATGAGGTAATTATATTCGGCAAGGAAAGGCCAATTTCTTCGCTTGCTGCTGAAATTGACACTATTCCTTATGAAATTCTTACGAATGTTAGCGAAAGGGTTAAAAGAATATTTTTTTCAGAGTAATGGGATATTCTAAAATAAGTCGCCTAGCCATTCAAAAATAAAACTGAGAAATTTAAATAAAAGGAATATCAATCCTACAAACAGTATAACAAGTACTACCAGGGTTATCGTAACTACGCCTTTCCCGCTCCCTTGATATTTTCCTTCCTGGTAGTGCTTTTTCAGCAACCTTACATTGCGGTTGTTGGCTTTGTAGAAAACGTCAAAAAATGTCCCCAAAATGGGTATGGAGCCAAATATCGCATCTATCGCTGCATTTATGACCATCAATGCCACTACCTTGCCACTGGCGCCCTTTTGCGCCATTATTAAAATCAAAAAGGAAGAGAATGTAAAGGAGGTGACATCGCCTAGCCCGGGGATTAATCCAAGTATCGGATCAATGCCAAACCTAATGTTCGTTCCTGGAATTTTATATTTGGAATCTAAAAATGAAGAAAGTCTGTCAATCCACTTAAAATCAGCAGTATCATTAATTTTATTGGTCATCGAGTAAAAAGTTTAAATTTTAACCATAACCTTTTCCAGCGCATTTGAGTTTGAATGTATTAATAAACAAAGATTTTTTTGATTATTAAGTTCGTTCGCTCCCAAAAGAACGATTTAATAATCGGTTGCTTCCAATTTTTTATAGTTATGATTTCAAATAGTAGGAAAAGGTATGGATCAAGACCAAACTAATGCAGGGGAGGAGAAAGCTAAAAAGAGCTTTATAGATTATGTACCGGAGGGCGTGCAGGAGTACTTGGAAGTAACGGGCAGTATGACTGCCTTTGCAGCTAAATTTTTTGTTGAAATATTTAAGCCTCCGTATGAAATAAAAGAGACGCTGCGACAGGCTTACTACCTGGGGTACAAATCGATTGTACTTGTTAGCATTACCGGCTTTATCATTGGCATGGTAATGACTTTACAAACACTCCCCACGCTTGCGCAGTTTGGTGCGGAGGCCTGGATTCCTTCAATGATCTCGGTTTCTATTATTAGAGAAATAGGTCCTGTTCTCACCGCTTTAATTTGTGCAGGTAAGATAGGTTCCAGCATAGGTGCTGAAATAGGATCAATGAAGGTAACGGAGCAAATTGATGCCATGGCTGTTTCTGGTGCTAAGCCCTATAACTATATTGTTGTTACCCGGGTTCTGGCAACCACTATTATGGTTCCCGTATTGGTTTTCTATGCAGATTTCATAGCAATTATGGGTTCTTATGTTGGCTTATCGATTTCTGAAGATATTACTTTTTACTTGTTTCTAACAAGGGCCATGGATGCTGTTGAGTTCATGGATGTGGTACCATCTACCATCAAAACCATCATTTTTGGTTTTGCTATAGGTATCGTGGGATGCTACAAAGGCTACAATGCTCAGAAAGGAACGGTAGGCGTTGGCCAGGCTGCAAATTCATCTGTAGTAGTAGCATCCCTCTTGATTTTTGTTATTGATTTGATAGTAGTCCAAATTACCCAAATATTTATCTAGTTATTGTGGATACAGATACTTTACATCGTAAGGAGACAAGCCCGGCGGATAAGAAGGGTGAAGTCATCATTAATATTGAACACCTGAAAAAGTCTTTTGGAAACACAAAGGTTCTGAAGGATATCACCTTTCAATTAAAAAGGAAGGAGAATATTGCCATTTTAGGCACTTCAGGTACGGGGAAATCGGTATTAATCAAATCTATTGTGGGTTTAATTCAACCGGATGATGGCGTACTGGAAGTGTTTGGTAAAAATATCCTGGATAAAGAAGATGATGAGGAATGGGATAACCTGAGGAGGAAAGTAGCCTATCTTTTTCAGGGAGGTGCTTTGTACGATTCCATGACTGTGAAAGAAAATCTTGAGTTTCCCTTAAAACGACAACTTGAAAAGAAATCCAAATCAGAAATTGAACAGGCCGTGGATGAGGCTTTGGAAAACGTGGGGCTACTAAAATCTAAACATAAAATGCCGTCAGAACTTTCAGGTGGAATGAAGAAGAGAATTGCCCTTGCAAGAACCTTGATCCTGAAGCCTGAGATTATGTTGTATGACGAACCTACCACCGGGCTGGATCCTGTTACTTCCAAGGAAATTAGTGAGCTGATTTTGGAGATGCAGGAAAAATATGGCATTTCCGCGATCATCGTTACGCACGATATGCCCTGTGCAAAAATGACTTCAGATAAGGTGATTATTTTAAAGGAGGGGGTTGTAGGGGCAGAAGGCACATACGCCGAACTAGAAAATTCAAAAGAAGAATGGGTAAGGGCATTCTTTACATAAGACGAAATGGTATCCTGAAAAAATAAAGAAAAATATATCTATATGAGCAAAAAGACGAGTAAAAATATAAAATTGGGCGCCTTTGTAATAATTGGGGTGATTATTTTCATAGGAGCAGTGTACTACATTGGTGCGCAAAAAAATATCTTTGGAAGTACGGTTCGGCTTACTGCCAATTTTCAAAATGTGGGCGGCTTGCAGGTAGGGAACAACGTACGGTATTCGGGTATAAACATTGGTACGGTGGAAAGTATCTCTATTGTTAGCGACGTGAAGATCAGTGTGGTGATGCGCGTAGACAGAGAATCTAGCCGGTTTATCAAACAGGATGCTGAGGTTACTATAGGATCAGAAGGATTAATGGGAAGTAAGGTGATTAGTATTTCTTCGGGGACAGAAAACTCCCCAACCGTTGATGACCAGGCGGTGCTTAAAGCCATAGAACCGGTAGAAATAGATCAAATTTTGGCTGAACTGGAAAAAACCGCCAAGCATGCACAAGGTATTATGATCAATCTGGAAGAAATAACCACGCAGGTTCGACAGGGAGAGGGCACAATTGGCCGCCTTTTGACTGATACGGAATTAGTGAATAATTTTGATCAAATGATTAACGCCTACCATCGAACCGGGCAGAATGCAGAATTATTTACTGCAAACCTGGCTGAGGTGTCTTCAGGACTTCAAAGCGGCAGAGGAACTTTGGGTATGCTTTTAGCAGACACCACCATGGCGCTACAAATTAAAAAGACGGTCGATTCGCTGTACAACACGTTGAGCAATACGGCCACTGCTTCTGAAAACCTGACTTTGTTTAGCGATAAGCTTAACAACAACAGCGGTACTTTAGGAAAATTCCTTACTGATACGGCCATGGCAGAACAAGTAGAGAGGTCCATTGCAAATATCAGTCGTGGTACCGAAGACCTGGAAGAAACAATTCAGAAGGTAAACAATAGCTGGTTACTTAACCTGTTTGGAGGAAAGGAAAAGAACAAAAATAAGAAAAAGGAAGAGACGCTCAGGTAACGCGTCCGTTAGCAGGATAATAGCCTT
>CAZHZR010000039.1:0-4317 GCA_964537095.1 uncultured Roseivirgaceae bacterium | reverse complement strand
ACCAGCACAATTGTTGCGAACGCCCATGCGGCTACGTTGTGCACCAGCGTCCAAAAAAATGGCACTCCCTTAAGGAAACCGAGGAACAGGGGTGGATCACCTATAGGTGTCAAAGAGCCACCTATGTTAGACACCACAAATATGAAAAAAACAATGTGATAGGCTTTGATCCTCCCTTTATTCAACCGGATCAATGGCCTGATCAATAGCATAGAAGCTCCCGTGGTACCAATGAAGTTTGAAAATACAGCTCCAGCCAGTAGGAGCAATGAATTGGTGAGAGGCGTAGACTTTTTGTCAACGTCTATTTTAATACCGCCGGAAGCAACATATAAAGAGGCTAAAAGTGCAATAAATTGAATATATTCAAAGAGTGCATGGACGGGGCCATGAAGATTATGCAGGACAAATAAGTAATATCCTACCACGATTACAGCAAGTATAACAGCTATTTTAGGATAGTTTTTATGCCAAAAATGTTCGTAAAATAATGGTCCGGTTGCAATCATGAGCAGAAGCACTACAAAGGGAATAACCGTCCAGGCGGGGGCTTTCGTATGTGCTTCCTGATCCTCCTTGTGTAGAATTGTTTCTTCCTGCGATGAATGACTTAGTGTTGTTGTGTCCGATTGGATGGTTGTTTCCTGAAGATTTTCCGGAATAGCTTCTGCTAAAAGTGAGGATTCCGTTGAACCAAGGAACACATAGAATAGCAACAACACAAACTTCTTCATAGATTATTCAAAATTATTTATGGGAATTTTTAGGTCAGCTAGAACGATTGCACTTACAGAAAAGCTCTGATTGAAGATGATACTGATTGAAGATCCTATCATTCATTGAAATCATCATATTCCGGCTTAAAGTGGCTCGCTATCAAACCAACTTAAATCGCAAAATACTTTTTTTTTTTAAATTGTTCGTTAATTACTGTTTATATTTCCATAAATTAATTGTTTTAACGACATTTTAAGGGTGATTTGTGACAAGATAATTGCACAGGTATTGGTTGCAGTTAACTTGTCTTTGACACAGCCTCTAAAAATTCAGTGCTTCCCTCGACTTTCCGGATCACTAACATAAGAAATGTGCCTGCTAAACTATAATTGGAAATTGATAAGAGCTTTTTAATCAAATTTTTACGGGCAACATAATGCCTGTTCCTATTTCTATCTTTCTCCACTCGCGAGGATGTGCAAAAACCAGTCAGTTTTCATCATCAATGATTTCCCTTTGGTAAAAATCAAGAATTCGTAAAACAATTTTGAATGTTTTTAAATACTTTTGAGAAATGTTAAAATTCGTTCGGCTGAAAAGCCGATTGAACAAATGGCATTTAGCACAAGATTTGTGTTTGAACCAATTTTATGGACATAGCCGTTGATATAGGAAATTCGCTTGCAAAAGCCGGAGTCTTTGAGGGAGACAAATTGACAAAAGTTATTCCTTACCTGGCGCAGGATGAGCTTGTACATTTTATTGAAGGAAGCGCACCGGAAAATGTAATATTTGGGTCAGTGAGTGTAGATCCAGAGGTATTTATAACTAAAATTCCTCCCACCATTCGCTGCTGGGTAGCAGACCACAAGTTGAAGCTTCCTATCACAAATGCCTACGCTTCGCCGCTCACCTTGGGTATAGACAGGCTTGCTGGAGTAGTTGCTGCTAACTTTTTATATCCTGGGCAGAATTGCCTGGTCATTGATATTGGAACCTGCATAACGTATGATATTATTGAAAGCAATGGAACCTACGGAGGGGGTAGCATTTCTCCCGGGATCCACCTAAAATTCAAGGCGCTCCATACTTTTACAGCGCGGCTTCCGTTTGTTGAAGCAGTAACTAATTTTCCAACTATTGGAGAAAATACAACAGCGTCTATTCAAAGTGGTGTATTATTGGGGACACTTTCAGAAATTGAGGGAATGATACAAAAACTCGGTTTCAGCTTTTCAAATTTTAAGACAATTATTTGTGGAGGAGATTCAAAATTCTTTGAAAGTAAAATAAAAGCACCCATCTTTGTAGTCCCCGAATTGGTTCTTATCGGTTTAAACAGAATATTACAGTATAATGCATCATATATATAAGGTCATCTTATCTTTCATTCTCGTTGTTTTTTTTGTTGGGGGAGTTAAGGCACAAATTGGTTATTCTCCTTATACAAGTAAAGGAATAGGAGACCTCACGAGCTTAAGCCTTACGCACAATCGAGGTATGGGGGGCGTTGGCATCAGCAACGGAAGTAGTTTCTATTACAATAATGCAAACCCGGCGCTTCTGCACCGCAATAGTCTGAGCATATTTTCCATAGGAATGGCAGGCGAATACAAGCAAATATCTAGCGGCGACATTTCACAAACGAACGTTATAGGTGGGTTTAATTATGCCGCGTTAGGGCTCCCTTTGGTGGTGGATAAATGGACACTGGGTTTTGGCTTAATGCCTTACTCTACGGTAAACTATAAGTACAATGTGGAAGAAACTGTAATCGGAGATCCAGATTCCAGAGTGGAAAAGGTGTTTGAAGGATCGGGAGGCTTTAACAAATTGTTTGTAAGCAATGGCCTAAGGCTCAACAAAAATCTCTCATTTGGGTTAACAGTAGGTTATTTATTTGGATCGATAAGAGATCAGGTTGACAATACTTTGTTCACTTCGCGATTGGTGGAGGTAAGGGAAATAGTGAATGGAGACACCATCACATCAAATGTGCCCAGAGAGTTGCCATCCGGAGGCGCAGTTAGTGTAGAAAGATTGACTATTGGTAATTTGTATCTGATGGGTGGGGTAGCATATAGAATGTTTTTAGACAAAACCTCTGCTGTGAATGTGGGTGTTACTTATGAAATGGGCGGGGAAAATGGTGCAAGGCTCTATCAAAACATCAGAAGTTCCTACTCTGCGGAAAACAATGACTTTGCCAACGATACGATCAGCAATACGAAAGGTAATATTCAACTTCCTTCTGCTTTAGGTATAGGCATTTCTTATGAGAGAGCGTACAAGTGGAATGTAGGGGTAGATGTTTTGTTTCGAGACTGGTCTAATTACGAAAATTATTTCGGTAGTAACGAGGGGTTTGAAAATAGTATTAAGCTCGCTGCCGGCGCAGAGTATATTCCAGACGTTTCATCGGTGAACTCTTATTTGAAGAGAATGACCTACAGGCTAGGATTTTCTCATCAAAAATTACCTTATGAAGTAAATAATGAAGCGATAAACGAGTTTGGTATAAATTTTGGAGTATCTCTGCCAGTACGGAATTATTCAAGTTTTGATCTCGCGTTTGAACTTGGACAAAGAGGTACCTCAAATCAAAATTTGATAAAGGAAAATTACTTTCAGGTTTTTTTGGGTGTCACCTTCAACGACAAATGGTTTCTTAGAAGAAAATTTGATTAATATTTAAAGCACTTTCAAAAAGATTAAAAAAGAGGGCAGTAAATTAAGAAAATATATTTTATTTGAAACCTATGTCTAACAAATGAGCATTTATAATTAAAATCAAATACAGATGAAAATAAAATCGATAATTTTAATATGTTTTTTCGGTAGCATGTTATTAATTAATGAGGCTTTTGCACAAGGGGGTTGGAATTGGCCCGAAGATAAAGCTACTGCAGAGACAAAAAATGCATTATACACAGATGCTCTTAGAGCTAATAATTATCGAGTAGCGGCAAATCACCTATACTGGCTCTTAAATAATGCACCAAACCTCAACTCTTCGATATATATTAACGGGGCGAAAATTTATGCAGGCCTAGCCGACCAGGAAAAAGATAAGGCAAAGCAGACTGTCTTTGCTGATTCTGCGCTATTAATGTACGACCTCCGTATCGAGCATTTTAACGAAGAGGCGGATGTACTGAACAGAAAAGCTTATGAAGCTTACAAATACTATAAAGACAACAGCGCCAAATATGATGAGCTTCTTGAAATGTTCAGGAAAACGTTTGAATTGAACGGTGAGAATGTTTTGGCCGTTAATACAATAGCCTATATGGATGTGATCAGAAGAGCAAAATTATCCGGGAAAGATCTCACGGATGAAGCAATTTTGACCGAATATGATGTCATCTCGTTGGCCATTGATGCCAAGATTGCTGAGAATAACAGCGCGACTAATATTAGTTACAAAGATAAGATCGATGCCATGCTTTCCGAAGTCGTAACAGTCGATTGTGCGTTTATTGAAAGCAAACTCGGTCCAAGGTTAAAATCCAATCCTGAAGATTTGGCTAATGCAAAGAAAATCATTTCGCTGTCTTTAAACGGAAAATGCACAGACAGCCCAATCTTTATGGAGGCTGC
>CAZHZR010000038.1:2782-18090 GCA_964537095.1 uncultured Roseivirgaceae bacterium | reverse complement strand
GCCATATAATCCTGAATATCTGTCCAATGATCCAGCATGACTTTTCTTTTGAGCTTCAATTGTTCAATCAGATTTGGCCCCAGCAAAAATGTATCTTCGTATTTCGGATCATCTGCATGGGAAATGAATTCCATTCCTCCATTTTCTAATACATCAATCAATTGCTGCGTATTATCCAATTCATCGCGCATAACACCGTTAAAGGCGAGCAGCTCCGGATCGCCTTCCCAGGTTGGGACTTTGTTTGGCCTGTGAGGTTTCGCACTGAGTTTGTCAGCATTCCTATCCCGAATAGCCTGCGCTTCTGCAAAATTTCCAATGCTTCTATAAATGCTGCTATGAATCTTCCAGGCCTTTGCCATGTTTTCAATAAAAGCTTTTTCAGGGGCATTTATACTCCCTTTTTCGAAAAGTTCAACCGCCTTATTGACCATCGCAACATAGCGTTCCATAGCGCCAGGGGTTAGCACGCGACGCGCTCCATGGATATCGATATAATCCATGCGAGCCTCTTCTTCTGAGGGATTAAAAACATGTGGCATAAAATAGCTTTCTTCCTCGGAAGTCAACAATTGAGGCGCTACCACAAGAGGCCTTGTGATGTGACGTTCAGAAACACCCCAGTACATCCCGGAGACAGTCGGCAAAGCAATTCCTTTGTATTGCCTGGCTTCTTCTAAAGTTGTAAAAGCGTCAAACAGAAAGCCTGCTCCCTCTTCACCGCCCCATTCTTTGGAAAGGAGCCGAAGTCGTTGTTCTTCAGCGTTACTGGAGCTATCCAGGGGATTTTCAATACCATCAATCAATTGATCAATAAACTTCTCGATTACTGAGAAGTGCTCGTATCCGCGATCGTATGAAGAGCGAAAACTGATAAAAACAGTGTTTGTGGACTCATCTTCAATTACATTGAGATTGTTAAAGATTTCCTGAGGATTATATAATCCCCTAACAGGATAATTCCCTACAATCATACTGTTTATTCCTTTCACTTCATCGGAATTATGGCTTTGATAGTATGTACCTGCTGGCAGATGCTTGTAGATATCTGCCTTTTCCTGATCTGAAAACATAGATCCGGTTAGGTAAATCGTAATGTCTTTTCCAGCGCCTTCTGCTCCCTTTTTAAATGTGTTCATTAACGTAGCAACCCTGGTGCCCATGCTGTGATGTTTACAATGGGCGGGTCCGTTAGGCCCTACGTATTGCCAATCAGACCAACATATGCCAGAACCTGCATCGTTGGTTTTGAAAAAGAAGGTATTGATTTCAGGAACATTCTTCAATAGCGATTCCACCATATTTGCGTACATTTCCTGCGTTTCTTCCACGCTGATACACGGCGCAAATGCTGGATAATTTCCCCGTCTTGGGTGGTCCACTCTGGGGCCAAGCATCTGCGGGTATTTTTCAAAAAATGCTTCCGGTAAAAAATTGGGTTCATAACTCCAGAATGCTCCTTTTAAATCGTACTTCCGCAACACCTTTGCTTTCGCCAGTATCAGATCCCTGTTTTTCTTTACAAAATCTGCGGGTATGAAAGGGGCAATTTTAGGATCAGGAAAATACTTATAAGGTGTGGGATTATAGCTCGCATAGTCATGCCAAAAATTTCTGCCCTCAGGTATTTCGTAAAAACTTTTATCGGCCAGATTACTTAAATTCAATTCTACCCGCCCAAACTGTTTTAAACGAGAAGCTTGTTTGGCCAAAGTCTCAAACTCTTGCAGGTTTTTGATGGGCGCATGGATCACAAAGACCTTCTCACGCTTCTTTTTAACTTCTGTTCCCGTAGGCTTATCGTCAGAACCAGTGGCTTTCAATAATTGGAAACTAGTAAAAAAGATCAAAAGACCTATCAGGACATTTCTCCTTTTCCAACTTGATCGTGTCATAGTAATACTTTTTAATTTTCTTAAGGAAGATATATGGTTCAAAATTCGCTGCCTCAAAAACATTCGAATTAAGCATAAAAGCAAGGATACAATAATAATTAAAATTTCGTAACCTTTCTAATTGCAGCAAAACTTTTATTATCTACGCTGCACGTTCATCAATTATTGTTCCGAAAGAAATGAGATTTGCTTGGAAGATGCCCTTTACGACCATTTTGCTTATAAGGGTATAGCATAAGGCGATAGTCTATCCGGGAACAGGAGCATCTATCCTGGCTTTCCGCTTTTACTTTTGCCTCAGGCCTTATGGATGCAAGGCAGAATTAAAAAATAAGAGAGACCAGTGCCTCTCTTATTTTATGCCACCAGGAGAAGTTCAGTTCTAAAGGTGTTCGTTATTGATAAAAGAATTGTTTAATCGTTCAATCATATTGAGGATTAACACAACTTTTGCTAATTTCTGATATCTTCTATCCAGGGTTTAGCAATCGTTTCGACTGCTCGTGGATAAGGCTTATAAACATCAGGGTTGGCATCCCACCAAAACCTACTGGTCCGCTTATCTCCCTCAGCACCTCCCAGGCGCTCGCGGGCCTTGCTGTACTCATCCATGTTTAGAAGTTGTTCTGTAACCGGATAAGGAAATCTTCGGGGCGCCCTGCCGTTGAGAGCAGAGTTATCTACCCCAACAAACAACCTTGGATAACCTGTCCTTCTATGCTCTACCCATCCTTCATGCTCCATAGGAAAAAGCGCAATAACTTTCTGATTTATAATCTGCTCCAATTTGTTCTCATTATCACCACTTAAAGTTGCTGCGGGAGTGGCAAGAAAAGCGTCAATTTCAGCTTGATCAATTTTTTTCTCCTCGATATAACTAGCCGTCATTGCGTCAATTTCAGATGCTTCTTTACCTGAATTGAACAAGGCTATTACCTCTGGTAGTTGCGGAACAGCTTTTTCGTACATCACCTTTGTATGTTCTAATGCCAGTTCCAGTCCTTTTTGGTAATACATTTCCGCATCACCAGGTGTTAAAGAAAACAAGGCAGCTTCAGCCAGGTTGAAATAAGTTTCAGATGCCTTATACAAGGGTTGCTCCTGAATTTGAACCCAAAACAAGGCAGACCATTGCGATACAGAGTTATCACCATAGGCATAATTCTCTTCCGGATTCTCGCCACTAAGCAAGGGTCTCCCTCTATATCCGAAATAATCAATGTGCATGTAACCTGGAGTTTGCGGATAAGATGCGATTGCAGTATCAACAAAAACCTTCAGTCGCGGATCATTATTATCTTTTAAAATATCAATGAACGGTGCCTGAACGGATGATCTTATAACAGCATTTTTTCGTGCAACCAAATCAACGTATCTGGAGTTTTCATGTGAAGGATAATCATCTATATTGTAGATCGATGCGTTCTCATCATTAGAAATAATCAAATCAGCTTCATTGAGACCAACCAATTGTTCTTTAGCCATCGCTTCATCTGCATATCGTAAACGCAAAGCAAAACGGAGTCTCAGGGAATTTGCGAACTTTTTCCATTTCGCCAAATCGCCCTGATATAAAATATCTGCATTTGTAAATTTGGGTTTAGAGTCATCTATTTGCGCGACTGCTTCCTTCAGCTCCTTAAATAAATCAGCGTAAATATCTCGTTGTAAATCATATTTCGGCGTCGTCACGGCTTCATCTACCGAAAGCGCTGATTCAAAGTAGGGCACATCCCCATACGTATCAGTTAGCTTAGCAAAAAACATTGCCTTTAAAATTCTTGCTACGGCTATTTTGTTTACAAACTCCTCAGGATTCTCTTTCGTGGACGAGATTTGAATTATAGCATTCAAGTTTCTGACGTAATCGCCATAAACCTGATTCCATATTCCGTCATCTGCTCCTTCTGCGAAAGGCCGGTTAGCCGACGAGGCAGAAATACCGGCCCAGTTACCAAAGGTACCCATGCCGCCTTCTCCATTTTCAATTACCGAAACAGCCAGCACTCTTGTAAAAAGCATATCTACATCCACAAGATCCTCGGTGATCAGGCTTTTGGATGTATTCATCTCTTCAAAATTATCCGTGCAGGAAAAACTCACCAGCAGGATCGATGAAAAGGCAATTATTTTCTTGATATATGTTTTCATTTCTATATATTTTTTCGTTTTAGATTATCCTAATACCATTCACGTTAGAGGTAGGCATTAAAAGATTAACTTGACATTGAACCCAAATGAACGGGTTGATGGCACAGCTAATGCTTCAATACCTGCAGCACCACCACCAGTATTAGGGGCAGATTCAGGAGACAAGCCAAGGTAATCCATCTTATTCTGAAGATAAGCCAGATTTCTGCCAAACAGACTCAAGGTGATTCCAGAAAATGGTGTCTGTTCCAGAACAGAAGTTTGAAATCTATAACTCAACATTACTTCTCTCAAAGAAATATAACTTCCATCTTCCACAAACTCCTCTGCTATACCATCCCAACCTCTGCTGGCCCAATAAGATTCACCTTGCACAGCTTGTGTATTTTTTTCATAACCTATCACGCTGCCATCATTATCCCTTACCTCAACTACGCCATCTAAAACGCCTGTATAAGGCATAGGATCTCCAACTACAGCACCACTCGGAATATCATCACCTGCCTCATATCTTGGCTTAGGACGCCTTCCTTCAACTGTCCATGCACCAGTACCTTTCCTTGTCATGTGATATTTTGTCGCAGATACAATCTGGCCTCCCTGAACAAAGTCAAGTAAGACGTTGAGGCCAAAGTTCTTATAGGTAAAAGTGTTGTTTAAACCCCCAATCCAGTCAGGAGTAATGTTACCCAGCACAGAAACTTCATCTTCCGGAACATATTTTCCAGCTGCACTCACTATCTTTTGTCCGTCTGGGGCTCTTTTATAGGCGTATCCCATAATATTGCCGTATGCTGCACCTACCTGGGCATGAATATCGGCAAGCGCACGGTCGCTGGCATTCTGGATGAGTTCATAAGATTGAACGCTGCCGTCCAAAACAACCACCTCCGATTTATTCGCAGCATAATTAGCATTAATTGCCCAGCTAAATGTTGAAGAAACAATTGGCTTTAGACCCAAAGCTATTTCGATACCACTATTCTTAATTTCACCAGCATTAATCACAACTGAATTATAACCAGAAGCTAACGATACGGGCAATGTCAAAATTTGATTGGTCGTTGATGCATTGTAATACGTGACATCCAGGCTGGCACGGTTTCCAAAAAACCTAAGATCGGCCCCAAACTCATAGGACTCTGTCAACTCATTTTTCAAATCTAACAGCGGAATGGTACCACTTTTAGAAGCGTAAGGAAGATCATTAAACCCTGTAGTCCCCAAAGAATAACCTGAACGTGTCAAATATGGGTCAGAATCATTTCCGACCTGTGCCCATGAAGCACGTACTTTTCCAAAGCTCAACACGTCGGAATCAAGCTGAAATGCATCAGTAAAGACAAAGCTCGTACTCACTGATGGATAGAAAAAAGACTGGTTGTTTAAACCAAGCGCAGATGACCAATCATTACGTCCTGTAACATCCAAAAACAGAAAGTCTTTATATCCAAGTTGCGCAGTAAAAAATACAGACTGCATCTCCTTTTCGTAAAGTCCCTCGTCAGGTCGTATATCTTTAAAATTGGATATGTCATAAACGCCCGCCGCCTTAAATTCTCTGGCATCCCAGGTCATATAATTGCTTTTATAGGAACGAATATTTGCACCTACCACACTGTTTAGCGTGAAATTATCGGAAAGCTTGTTATTAGCCATTAGCATCACATCGCCGTTCACATCCTGCGCACGTCGCATTAACTGAATCATCTGCCCATTTCTGGAAGCGGCATTTTTTGAGTTAGGATCTACCGGCCAGGTTTGTTCCCTTTGCTCACTATAGTAATCAACCCCCACTCGGCCCATTAAACTGAGCCAGTCATTAAACTTGTAAGTCGCAGAAACATTTCCAATTACCCTATCCTGAATATCATTGTTTTTTAATTGATCTACAATATAGTATGGGTTGTAGTCAATGCCTGGCCAGCGAATATTTGTACGGGTAACCTCGTATTGGTGCTTAATAAAGTCCAAAGGTGTGAACCGTGCCATACTGGTTAAAGTATAAAATGGATTTGAACTACTCAAGCCAGTAGCTGGTCTTTGCGAACCTTCTGTACGAATGTAGTTGGCCTTTGCGTCAAAAGACAGTCTTTGGTTAAAATTGGTAGCTCCACTAAAACTCACCGATTTTTTATTCACCTCATGATTGGGAACAATACCCTTTGTTGAGATATCTCCAATGGAAAGCCTCATGGAGCTCTTCTCATCAGATGAGCTTATCGATATGTTGTTAGACAATGTAATCCCTGTCTCAAAAAAATCTCTTACGTTATCTTTAGGTTGTGCAACCATCGGAACAAGTTCGGTAGCCTCAACATCCCAAACATCTCCGGGTATTGAACCGTCCGTAGGAAGCGTAAACCAGTTTGGCATTAAAATACTACCATCTAAGGGGCCTCCCCAGCTATCCAGAAATCCATTCTCCGGATAAGGGTACTCAACGCCATTTTCATCTGTAAAATTATGCCAGGTGTATTTTGCATAACTCTCATCACCGTATCCTGAAGAAAACTCGTTCTGATACTTCGGTAATAAGTTAAGCCTATCAATTGTTATACCTGAGTTCACTTCAACTTCAATCCCTTTTGTTTTGCTTCCAGATTTTGTGGTCACAACAATAACGCCATTTGCTCCTCTTGACCCGTAGAGTGCGGTTGCAGCCGGACCTTTCAATACGTTCATGGACTCGACGTCTTGTGGATTCAATGCTCCAATACCGTCTCCATAGTCAATATCAGCGGAAGCAACACCTGATTGCCTGTTATCATTAGAGAAGTTAATAATAGGAATACCATCTACCACCCACAAAGGCTGATTGCTACCCGAAATAGAACTGTTGCCTCGGATCACAACATTTGTAGATCCACCTGCACCTCCCGCAGTATTTGAAACCTGAACTCCTGATACCTTTCCTGTAAGGTAATTGGAAACGCTCGATTCCCTTGATGCAGATAAGTCCTCAGGCCCTACCTGTTGAGAGGCAAAACCAAGTGTTCTGGCCTCCCTGCTAATTCCGAGCGCCGTTACTACCACCTCGTCAAGAGACTGAATGTCAGGAACTAAAGCAACATCTATTACGTCACTGCCTCCTAATGTTACTTCCTCTGTCAGATATCCTACATAAGAAAAAATTATAGCATCCACATCTGAAGGAACAGATATATTGTAATTTCCATCAATATCTGTTATTGTACCCAGCGTAGAATTTTTAACTAGAACATTTACACCTGGTAATCCACCCCCCTCTTCAAAAGAGGTAACTTTTCCCGAGATATTCCTATTTTGGGCCTTGGCATCTGCAAGCGTCAGGAATGCTACAAACACGGCTAATACAATTTTTTTCATAGTGTAAGGTTTGATGTGGTACAGTTCGAATAGGTAGTCGAATAATTTAACGAATAAGATTCCACTTTTGGAACGCTAACATTTAATTCACCTTCATGATTTTTTTCTGCATTAGAAGAAAACATCGAATGCCAGATAAAAACATATCGTAAGCTTTTGAAAGCCAAAAAGATAAATATAAAGATAAAAAAAAATTAAAACATATATTACCTTTTGATATGTTTCTTTTTATTTTTTTTAAGTATGAAATGTTCACCTTTATTCTCTGTCGCTCCTTGCGATAACTGACTTAATTGGTTTGAAAGGTTACTCTTTCCTAACGTGAATCAAGACAGGTTTACTTTCGTTCCAGCGATTATCGACAGCTATTATCTTATAGAAATTATCTTGTTGAATTTCCGGTAAGGCATCAGTAAATGAAGTTTTAAGCACAGACCTGATAACGGTTTGGTTGTTGCATTCAAAATCTGCTGTATTTCCACTATATATGGTATAGTGATGCAAATCGAGTGCATCAGAAGATTCCCACGAAAGTTCTATGTTGTTAGCTAAAATCTCAGCTTTTACATTGCTAACTTCATCCGGAGGGTTAGAATCAGCGGGATAGGATGCCTCCGGACCAAAATCTTCAGCAGTTAGAAGAACCATATCCAGCATTAAATTGTCATCTGAAGAAGCTATATCAACCGTGTTAGAACCTTTGAGTTTGACAACTCCTAATTGCTTCCATTCCCAATCATTTGCTTGAATTAAAACCTTACTTGTTTCCACCGCCCATACTCCTGTTCCTTTAACCCTAGCCCAAACGGTATACTTCCCGGCAGGTAAATGGTCTGATTTAATTATTATTTTTCCAGTAGTAGCGGCTTCTTTCGGCGACTCTGCATTAATCCTAACGGTTTGGAATCCATTGGCATAACCATCAAAAAAACGACGGGCAGGAGGTACCAGAGACATTTCTTCAGCTTCAAAATAAAATGATTTTGCCCCTGTTTTTGAAACCTCATTGGAAAATAAGCTTTCCAATCCTGAATGTTCCATCGCAGCAACGACATAATATTTCCATTGTCCAATCACTTTCGAATGATTTACCTTCACAGGATCCTGATTCAATCGGACAAAGCCCAATCCACTGTTATTAGAACCATATATATTATAGCCTGCAATTTCGTTGCTTCTCTCCGGATGATCCCATGTGATTGAATCTCCTTCAAGTTTAACGTTGACGGGGATATCCGGCCTTCTCGTATAAACCATGTACAATTCATTACTACCAATGCTATTTTCATTATAAATAAGCTTTGTGTAATCCGGGCTTGGTCTGCTGTAAGTAGTTGAAGTCCAGGAGAATTTGGTAAAATATCTGGCGACACGCAATACTGCTCCCGGATCATCTGAGGGAATCATGAGATGCTGCCGATTGACATCCCCTCTTCTACCATTAGTAAAAACATATTTGTTGTCTGCAGTAACCCTTCCATAGTCGGTATGGATCTCATTTTTCCAATTCGCCCATATTGAAATGCTATCTCCGGGGGTAAAGTTTTTGCCTATACTGCCTGGTATGAAAACATTCAGATGTCCGCCAAAATTAGCCACCATTCCATGAGGCCCATGACTTGCATGCCCGGAACTAAAGCTCGGACACAATCCTCTTTCACCGGTATCAATGTTTAGCCACCATCTTTCATAGGTATAACAATTTGCCCAGGTGACGATATTTTCATCACCTTCAACAGCCGCGTCTTTTAACCTTGTAAATAGTTCAACATGACGGGCTTTCTTATTTTTAACATCGATGATATACAGATGGGGCGTTTCACGGAAAGCTATAACAATATTTCCCAAGGGAGTAAAGTGCTTGAATTCCGTATAACCGGATATGGGTTCAGGAGTAGAAAATTTTGCAATCAGTTCCTCTTTTCCGGTGAGTTTGTGCCAGGAATGAACCGAAAAATCAAGACCTTTTCTTTTCATCAGATAAAGAATGTTCGGGTCTTCTTTGCTCCACATATGCCATCCAGCATCCTCAGGACCTTGCACAACTCTTCCTTCACCTGGAATAAGTATATACATTCCCTTGCTTTCCCGGTTACTTTCAAACTTTATAGCAGCACCATCAATAGACCAGATTTCCCCTTCCCCAAAATAATCATCCCCCAAGGTAGCCGTGAGTCGCGTAGTAATTGCACCGGTGGCATCATCTCTAAAGATGGCCATTTCTTCTTTATCCAGTGTGGGCAAGGGAATATTCTCCCTATATTTTAAGGCTTCTAAACCGTGATAAGGTCTCGGATTCAGATTTTCTTCCCTGATCATCAAACCTGGCCCGATTAACTTTTCTCTTTCATGGTTCGACAGTTTCGAAACAAATTTAAGATTGTCTAAGATCAAATGCGTATGATTGTCCTGTAGGTCGATCCCAAAATCAACCATTTTTACTCCCTTGATCCGCTCATCATTATAATCTTTCAGATCGATCACCGTAGTTCCTGTGGTATAGCCAAGCTTGGTAGTGAAACCGTTGATATCGAAATAACTACTAGCTCCTTTCTCCTTAATATTCAATACCACGTAATGGTATTCATCCAGGTCTATTGGCCCATATTTCTTCCTTAAATTAGTTGAAGTATCATGAGGTGATTCTATCCATGACCACTTTTCAGCAGCTTCTTCAAGTGTTCTGAATTTATGATGAACAACCAGTAAGCCATCTAACGATTCCATTTTCACCAAAGGGGAAACCCTTTCACCCGAAGGATTTATTTCCTCCCATCCTTCAGCAGAAGAGAAGTCGTCATACAGACCTGTGTGATTTCTTTCTGTTTTGCTGGACATACAACAGGTTAGAAGGAAAAAAAGAGGAAAAAATGATCTCATTCAGCGTGCTTCTTTAAGCGTTAAATTTATAAATAGCCGGTCGACTTAAGCCTGTTTCGCTCACCATTTATTGTCAATTGCTGTGACTGAACCAAAGAAGGTCATGGTTTTATGTTCCCGATACCCCAATTAATTATGCAACTAAAACTTGCTTTTTTGAAAGAACTTTTTTATCCACAAATGTTGTGCATAAGATTCATTTAGTATCAGGATCTTTTCCAACAGTAATTGTAAAGGTTCCCCAGGTGACGTTTCTTTTTATGCTCTTCCACTCTTTTACTTCATAACTGGCTAAGAATTTTATTTCGTGACCGATTGGACAATCTTCTGCAATTTTCACAACCGAAGAAACCGCATATCCATCTCCCCATTTATCAGGCTGTAAATCCACGTGTATTCTTTCAGAAACCACATAGGGGTCATCATAATAAAGCTTGGTTCTATGACTCTCCTGATAAATCATAATGAATTCTCCTGGTTCGGCGATGTTATTACCGTTGCCATGCCCAAAGATTTCACTGTCTCCATCATCAATACCAATTTCGGTAAATTCGGGAACATCAAAATAAACTGGTGCATCAAACTCATCCTTCCACACTTGCTGTCCCCTATCGGTTATTGTAATGTTAAAGCGTACGCGAAAAGGTGAACCGTCTTCGGGAGGTGTATTTGATGCTGTCACATTAAATACCTGTGACAGCCAGGAGTCGCCTGATGATTGCAGGTCGTTGATATCAATCGTCGGATTTGCAATCACAACACCTTCAGTTGTGGTGCTTAGGTTTACCTTCAGTCCTTTTCCTGTACTACCTCCGCGATTCAAAAGACGGAGCTTTAATTTGCTTTCTTTGTTATGATTCAAAAAAGCACCACCGCCAATCACCTCGTAATCCAGAAAAACAATTTCAGCAGGATCATTTTTTCTAAAAATTCCAACTTGTTGTGGCTCATGATTAAATGAAAGCTGAATCCTTCCTTCATTATCACTTTTCACTTTTGAAACGGTTTTCTGATCCGTTGCCTGATTAAAGGCCACAACGTTATAGGATTCATTAGGCTTGTATTCCGCTGAAGTTTTAACAGTGAGATTTACTCCTGGGATGGTTCTTCCTTGCGGCATCCATTTCTTTGTGGTAATTCCGAACCCGCTTTTGGTCACACCATGCAAACTTATGAATCCAGGCTCATCCAAATTACTCTTCACCTCATATCCCCACACATTAAAATCCGGATAAAAATCGGCATGGTGCCATCGCTCCGGTTTGGGCAACGGATCCTTCAGTGCTTTTACAATGAAATTAAACGCGTCTGTAAACTCATTTGCTGTCAAACTGTGCCCGCCTTCATAAATATCATACACATAAGATAAATCTTTCTCCCGCAAGGCGCCCTGATGCACTTCTTTGTTAAGATGGACCAATTCACCTACGGTACTGTTGACGAACCTTAACTTAATACCATATAAGTTCTGAAATAAGTAGCGGACGTTATATAAGGTATGATTGTCAGGATACCCAATGAAAAATTCGGGGGACCCTTTTGAATTGACAGCTGCACCAACCATGTGAGGATATTTTCCCGCAAGGAAAAAAGACATGATTCCTCCCATGCTGTGTCCAATTATTCCCCTATTCTCTCTGTCCGTTAATGTGCGGTAGTTTGTATCAATATGCTCCACCAACTCAAGAAAGTAATCTTTAAATTGGGTTTCATAATTAATATTAGACTGAAAACCTATGTTGTATGGTCTCGCATCTGAATCAATAGAACGTCCATTCCACGCCACCAAGATCATGTCATTGTCATTCACCAATTTTATAGCAGCTTCTGAAAAAGGAAATTCATGCGTCCCTTTATTCCCATGAAAATAATAGATTACGGGATAATGCCTGGAAGAAGTAGCATAGCTGTCGGGAAAATAAATTCTATATTTTTTTTCTTTCCCAAATGTTGAACTGAAATGTGAATGGTCCTCTTGCGCATATAAGGGCCTTGTGGAGGCGATTAAAATAAGCAACAATAACAAGTAAAGTATTTTTGTTCCTTTCAGAAGATTGTTCATAAATCAAGTTTTAGATAGATGGATAACAACGTTACAATAATAAAGAAAATTTCATAACCTTTCATATTCAGAAATAAAATCTTTCTAAACTTTATTATTATCTTTAATTTTTACTTTTAATATTTCCTTCTTTCAATAAAAAATTTAATTTTACAGAAAATATCTTAATAGAATGCTAAGGATGAGAAACGATTCCGTCACAACCCATACTATGAACAGCAACAATCCGTATTCAAGTTTACAACTCGTAGCCTTGGTTGTACTCCGTTTTTTCATTGGCTGGCACCTTCTCTTTGAGGGCTTGTCAAAATTATTCAACCCAAATTGGTCCTCCATAGGCCTTTTGAAGGAGTCGCAATGGATTATGGCAGGTTTTGCAGAGTGGATCATTTCTAATGCAACTATTTTAGCGAGCGTCGATTTCTTAAACACCTGGGGTTTGATTGCGATTGGTTTAAGCTTGATACTTGGCTTGTTTGGTCGTATTGCTGCCATTGCCGGTTGCTTTCTTTTACTCTTATATTACCTGAGCACCCCACCACTTACCGGCTTGTATTATTCCGTACCACAAGAGGGAAATAACTTAATCATTAACAAAACGCTCATAGAAGCAGTCGCTCTATTTGTTCTCGCAGTTTTCCCCACCAGCCATCAAGTTGGCTTAGACTTATTTGTCGATAAGATAAAACATAGGAATCATTAAAACAGCAACAAGGAAATGGCAAGTAAAAAAGAACAAAGCTCAAACCCTGGACAAAACATGGACCAAACTGATGATAACCAACTCAATCGGCGTTCAATTTTAAAGGCTCTTGCGGGGGTTCCTTTTTTAGGAGTTTTTGCTTACCAGGTCATGAAAGACTTGTCTTTTGACAGTGGCAAAGAACGGCAGTACCGTATCATTAAAGCACTAGGATTGGAGTCAAACGATGCTGTTAAGCCAATCCAAAGGACGCCGGCCTCAGAATTTAATACGTTGAGAGTAGGCTTTATTGGTTACGGCAACAGGGCGCCGGCCTTAGCCAAAGGATTAGGCTTCATGCATCCCGTTGAAGCCGCAGAGCGAAAAAAAAATGGAACATTGGAAGATTGGATGATGCAGGAAAATCTAAATATTGAACTGGCAGCAATCTGTGATGTTTTTGACCTCCATGCGCAGAATGGTATGGAGACTGCAAGGAACGGACTGAGGATTAATGGCGATGAAGGAACAGACTATCCTGTAAAACGATACCGCACTTATCAGGAAATGTTGGCCGATGAGAATATTGATGCGGTAATAATAGCCACCCCAGACCATCATCATGCACGGATGTCAATAGATGCTATAAAAGCAGGCAAACATGTGTATTGCGAAAAGAGCGTTAGCCTCTCAGAAGAAGAATTGTTTGAACTATATGATGTCGTAAATAATAGTGACCGTGTGTACCAATTAGGTCATCAGATTAGTCAAAACATAATTTTTCAACAGGCAAAAGATATTATTAATAAAAATATTCTTGGAAAAATAACACTAATAGAAACTACAACCAACCGGAACTCCGCCAGTGGAGCGTGGATAAGGGACGTAGATAGCAACGGAAACCCTAAGCCTGGCGACCTACAATCTATTGATTGGGACCAGTGGCTAGGCAGTGCACCTAAAGTTCCCTTTAGTAGAGATCGCTTTTACAACTGGACAAAATTTTTCGATTATGATTTTGGAGTGTTGGGTCAACTATTCACTCATGAATATGATGCTATCAACCAACTGCTGAGAATCGGGATTCCAAAGTCGGTTGTAGCTTCTGGGGGCATATACTATTGGAAAGACAACCGGGATATTCCTGATGTTCTGAACTGTGTTTTTGATTATCCAGACAAGGAACTAGTAATGACTTATAGCGCAACGCTTGCAAACAGCCGACCACGAGGACGTGTAATCATGGGTCATGATGCTTCCATGGAGTTGGGCAGCTCAATAATACTCACTGCAGACAATGATTCTACCCGGTACAGCAAACAAATAAAAGAAGGGGTTTTCAACACCAAAGATCCTATGTTAACTATTTCTCCAGATTCAGGAGTTGACGGAGTTTCGGGCGCGACAGTAAACGCAGGTTACTATGCATCTCGTGGTCTGACTGATACCGTCATCAATGGACAACAAATAGACATTACACACTTACACATCAAGGAATGGATTGACTGTATACGTCATGGTGGCACTCCTAGCGCTGGAATTGAAAAGTCTTTTGAAGAAGGAATCACTACATTAATGGCACAACGGGCCTACGTGGAGAAACGGCGAGTAGAATGGGACCCTGTATTAAGAAGAATTGTGTAGACTTCTACACCGTTACTATACTGCTAAATTCCTATAGTAGTGGAAAGTTTAAGGATTTTCTTACCATGACATTAAAAATATTGTTCTACAAACCTTAAAAACAGTTTATGAATAAATTCCTGTTTGTTCTCATTGCTTCCTGTTTACTTTCTTCCTGTAGTTTTAAAAGTAAGCAGTCTCCTTTCACTTTTAAAAAGAATGAACAAGGGGTAGAAATTGAAGAATACGGGAAGCCTGTATTTTTTTACCAGAGAGCGCCTAAATCCCTGACCGGGGAATACATTAGCAACAACTACCTGCATCCTTTATACAGTCTGGATGGTGACACCCTTACAGAAGAATTCCCGGTAGATCACCCTTATCACAGGGGTGTTTTTTGGGCATGGCATCAAATCTATATCAACGGTAGAAGTGTCGGCGATGGATGGGTCATGGAAAATATTACGCAAGAAGTGGTGGATGTACAAACATCGAAAAAAGAAAACTACGCCCAATTAGGTTTGAAGGTTCTTTGGAAATCACCCCTGTTTGAAAACTCACGGGCGTTTGCGATGGAGGAAACCACGATAACCGTTCATCCCGTGGTCAATGCCATAAGAAAAATTGATTTCGCCATTGCTTTACAAGCTTTTGTTCCTGATGTTGA
>CAZHZR010000038.1:0-2682 GCA_964537095.1 uncultured Roseivirgaceae bacterium | reverse complement strand
AAACCAGCATGCAGAACGTTGTCTTCCCGGGTGAAAAAAGGATCTCTCTCCCCAGGAATAAAAAAGTTGTCCTTTTTTACAGATTGATCATCCACGATGAGAGTGCCGACGGATTAGATATAAATAAGTTACAAGCAGAATACGAGGCAACTGTGGTGAGCGAGCCGTGATGTCGTTGATTTGGCCATGCGCTCAAGGTACTTATTAGGAGCATTTATGGTCAGCTATCGAAGATAGGGTTGAAAATCTATTTCAGCTCCGACGAATATTAAAAAGATCAGTCTCAGCTTTATAAAAATTTTTGCTTAATCCATTATTGACAAATCCCCGGCGAGATGACTTTCACCTATTCCATTGTAAAATGAAGTACTTTATTATTCCTCAATTCCACTTCCTTTTTAACGCCATTGACCATTACAACATAGGGTGAAAATTCTGTTCGCAATTGCCCATCCACTTTAAATTCGGGTAATTCAGTGATGAAATTCCCTTTGCTATCGGTTTTTGATTCTAACACTATATTGTTATTCTTATCAATGATCTTGATGGCTCTCTTCTTAAATTTATTGTTGTTGATAGCAGTAACAGTAATGTCCAAGGTCCAGTAAACAGAATAACTATGAGGCTGATCAGTGGCATCAACTATAAAATCGCCACCTTTGACTTCATTCGATCTAAACTCGATATTTTCGGCCAGGCTTTTCCCTTCTCGAGATCCGATTTGAAAAGTTTTAAAAGTAGCTCCGCCAAATGGCACGATGGTATTGTTATACAATTTTGAATTCGATGCAGACCCATAAGTTGTGGCTATCCATGCAGCCGGCACATTCGTTGAAATATGATTATCATAAAACTGGCCGCCAAAATATTCAGGCCCGCCACAGATATACAAAGCGGCAGTCTTTACTTTTGAATCGGGATTCACTTTATTTACCACAATTTCGTTCTCGTAAACATAATTTTCGCCCCCTCGCGCACTATAAAAAATCCCCCATGCCATTGGCATATACTCCTTAGGTGCAGACGGAAAATCTTTTGCTGTTATAAAAATCTTATTGTTGTGGATCTTGTTCCCTATCGAAGCTTTTGGTGAACCGGGCACAGCATGATAATCCCCCATCCTGATGGCAGCGGTGCTATATTCTTCCCTACCGTACTCACAGGTTGGCGGAGAAGTTTCCAAATTAAAAATATTATTAAATACTTCCGTATGTCTTGATACATAGATCCCTGAACCTTGTTTAGGCTCAAAGCGATTGTTATAAATTTTAGAGCCCTCGCCTGTTCCCATGATGCTATAATGATTGGTCACCGTTTGATGGTTCACAAAAAGATTATCGTGAACAAGCGAGTATTTTCCTTTGACGGAAAGACATCCTTGTCCTCCAAGAAACTCCGAATTGGCAATTTCTGTTGGATTATCGCCCCGTATAATCACATTGCAAAGACTTACATGCCTCTGAATAAGAAAAGGCACTTCTACATCGAAGGTACAGTTGTGAATCTCCGCCCATTGCAAATCTGCGGAGCCGGAACTTATACCTGAATTCTTTATTTTTACATTTTCCAAAACAACTTTCACCTCTGGGGTCGAAGACTGAATACCCCAGGACTGGATGCCCTCTACCCCACTTTCAATGATGCCATTCTTAATCACAATGGTCCCAGCCCCTTCAATCTGTGGCAATGAAGCCAGGGCAGTACCTGTCTCCATATCTTCCGTATAATCATAAAACGAAGGAATAGTGGGCGGATAGGATTGCATGGACAGGTGGTCATAATGCGCCAATGGATTTGTTTGCCCCATGATGCTTATGCCGACATCCATTGCCGGACGAATATCGACTTCATCTATAAGACAATCTGTGTCTGCCTTTATTCTTACCCTGTATTTCCCCACTGGCAAATTGCTAAGGTGTGCATAGACAAAACCACCGCCCAGCCTGGGGCTTCTTGCTTCTACCGGAGCACTTTGCTTAACCCCATCTCCATATTCTGTCATTTGCGTTACCACATTGCCATTTATGTCCTCCACATATACGCTGACCTTCATTTCATCGTCCGGATACTTCTTCATATCATGCCAATACCTTCCTGTTATGCCACACATGGCAAAATAGGAACGGTTAGCCACCGGAATATTTATATATGCAGAGGTAATTTCATCGCCAGCTTCCAGACTCATAATCTTTTCGCCCAGGAAAACATGGACATCGGCGTCGTTCACTACCTTTGCCCCTGGCGCTTTTGATATGTCCCAATTCTTAATCCCTTCTTCAAAACCTGAATTAGGGATATGTTCATAATTTGCATCCGCAAACCTGATGGTGTACCCATTCAAATCTAAAGTAATATCTTTTCCGAGGAAAAGGGCACTTTTTTCACTTGTGATATCATTGGCCAAGACGTACGTTGTTCCTGGTTCAGCATAGCTACCAGGTGTTTTTACTGCTATTTCCTTTCCAGATACCTTCCGATGTTCAACCGGGGTATATTGGGCCTGGGAATTGAACGCTATGAATAAGGAGATCCATAGAGAAAAAGCAATTTTCATTCTATTACTCATAGTATAAAGTTTATTCCAATACTTTATTCTGATTTTCTATTCCATTTTGGTTCCTTTAAACAAGGTGATCCCATACGGAAGCATCAATAGGAATGGTATAACCCAAATTGCCACAT
>CAZHZR010000037.1:14602-18273 GCA_964537095.1 uncultured Roseivirgaceae bacterium | reverse complement strand
ACGATTGACTTTTTTGTCATCATTTGTAATGAATTCGTAATTTAACGATACCAGATGGTTCGTAAAAGAATCGCTCTCCTCTTCTTTTAACAAGGAGAAATGTTTGAATCCAAAGAAAGTTTTATTAAACAGATAACTAAAAGTCAGTTTTTTATTTTGCAATTTCAATGAAGAATATAACGCCCTTTCAGTTAATATTGGTTTCCTAGGGCTATATGCATAACTCTCCCTCGAAGAATGACGGTAAAATTTAATAGACTCATCATCATATTTTATACCATTCTTATTATATCCTATTGTAAGATTAATAAATGTATTCTCTGCTATCAACTTTTTAAAGCTGAGGCCTATATCGAAATAGGATGAGCTAACCGTATAGTTTCTTTTCTCGTCATAGATTACGTTAGAAAAACTGCCTATTTCGTGTTCTATATAGCGTTTAGTAGAATCTGACACTTTATTGTAACTATATTTTCCATATATGGCCAACCAATCAGCTATGTCTAAATCCGCATTGATATAGGTAAAAAGCCTATTCGATGTTAGGCTATTTTCACCTATATCGAAAAAAAAATCTTCAAAATATGCGTTGTTTTCATCTATTACCACCAGGGAGTTTATCGATGTTTGAATTTTTTCACCTGACCTTTTTGAATCCTCAAAGTGCGTATAATCCACAAATCCGGTAAGCAAAAGCGGTTTGACGGGATTATATTTAAGTTTTAAATTACCACCGTAGCGTTTAAGGCCATTTTCCGGGATATAGTCATTTTGAAAACCGTTGTTTAACGAAACTCTATACCCAAACTTCTCAAAACTCTTTTGTGCTTTGAGGTTGAAAACTGTAGAATATCCTGGCGAATCAAAATCCTGATAAGCTAAAGATGTAAAGTTATTCGCCTCAAATTGATATGCACTTTTCCCCAATTGAATATTGCTTGTATTAAAGCTTATCGCATTATTATAATTGCCCGAAATTATTCTGTTGTCATTTTGGAAGGTATTCACATTTACATCCTGAATGTCGTACGATAATAAATGCATATGGCCTAAAAACTCATTATAGTTGGTGTTGTTAAACAAAATTGGATTTATCGGTATGCCATCGATCAAAATTTTCGGATTATCCTGACTTCTGATTGTTGCCACAGAATTCCCTGTAATAAACGAGTTATTAAAAGTTTCATAGTTGTTCTGATGCGTCAAAAATGCGTTCGTAGTTTTGAATGCTATCGTATCAGGTTCTACAGCATCCGATACTAGAGAATCTGATTCTGTGAATGTAGTATCGACATCCTGTCCGGAAACTACAAATGCATACAAGTTTAATAACAGGAAAAGTTTGAAAATCTTCATTTTTTATGCTGATTCAATTAATAATTCGCTAGATCCTTATTCGATTATTTCTATTTCAGGATTCAAGTATATAAGTCGACATCAGTTCGTCGTTACTTTCAGGTGCAGTATAAATTGCATCAAATTTAATATATTTTATGATAAGTCCATTCCTCCCTAATGCAGGCTTGATTCCGACCCGCTTTGTTTTTCCTTTCAGAATCTCTTTCATCATTGAAATTTTTGATTTTACCCCCTAAAAATCCAGCACGATAGATCAATTTCTTATTTTCAATTTTATAAAAGGTGTCAAAGTAAATCCAAGATATTAAAATGAATGGACTCAGTAGCGGCAGAAGCATGAATGGTTGTTCCGAGAACATATTCTTATCCAAATAGAAAGCACCAATCCCTCTGTTCGTATCGTCCCGCTAAGACCATTTATTAAAGAGCGTCCCGCTCCTTCCTCCTGCATGACAAACAATCTCATTAGGTCCTTCAGTATTATTGCTATTTGCATTTCACAAAAAATTTAAAGCAGACTTTGCAGAGTTTAAAACATATCGTAATATTGCGATATGGCAATCAACAAAAAATAAAGAAAATTCATGTTTTTTTTATTTTCAAAAACAATATACAAAGCCTTTGCTCAGGGAATTCTTTACCCCGACAGCTGGCAGCTGTTTAATTCTAAAGACTAGCATCATATTATCAACCCATGAAAAACCTCTTACCGGAAATCCAGGAGTATGTGGAAAGCCTTGACTTTTCAAAAATCTCTACCGAACGCAAAAAGCTTCTGCGAAACCTTAGTGATTATATCAGCAAAAAACTTTCAACTGGTGAAGACGTGATCTTAAACTTCATTTGCACACACAATTCGAGGCGCAGCCAGCTTTGTCAGGTATGGGCACAAACTGCTGCGTTTTCTTATGGCATTGATGTAAGAACAATTTCAGGCGGAACAGAGGCGACGGCCTTTCATCCTAATGCCGTTGGCGCACTAAAAAACATTGGGTTTCAAATTTTGAATAACAAAGTAGAGAAAAACCCTGCATATTTCGTTCATTACTCAAAGTTAGCGGAACCTATGATATGCTTTTCGAAGCTGTACAACGATCCCGGGAACGGCACAGCACCCTATATCGCCATCATGACTTGTTCGGATGCCGAGGCTAACTGCCCTTACATACCGGAGGCTGAAGCAAGGTTTGCTATAAAGTATGAAGACCCAAAAAGCGCTGATGGCACATCACAGGAAGCTCAGGCTTACGCTGACACCAGCAAACTCATCGCTACCGAATTATTTTATCTTTTTTCAGCAATTACCAGATAAATGGCTTCATCAAAAAAATTAAGTTTTCTCGACCAATATCTAACGCTTTGGATTTTCCTGACTATGGGTATAGGTGTGGGTATAGGATTTTTTTTCCCGTCCACTCCTGATTTTATAAACTCCTTCAGTAGTGGTACCACCAATATCCCTATTGCCATAGGTTTAATTTTGATGATGTATCCACCTCTGGCCAAGGTAGATTACAGGTTATTGCCAAAGGTTTTTAAGAATGTCAAAATTCTCAGCATTTCACTCATCCTCAATTGGGTTATCGGCCCGGTATTGATGTTTGTACTCGCCTTGATCTTTCTCCAGGATTATCCCGAATACATGGTAGGCTTGATTTTGATCGGTCTTGCACGTTGTATTGCTATGGTATTGGTTTGGAACGACCTGGCAGAAGGCAGTAGTGAATACGGAGCGGGGCTGGTAGCGCTCAACAGCATTTTTCAGGTGTTCGCCTATAGCTTCTACGCGTGGCTGTTTATCACCAAACTACCTCCCTTGTTCGGCTTTGAAGGTGCAATTGTTGAGATTCCTATGGGCACCATTGCTGAAAGTGTGGCTATTTATCTCGGAATCCCATTTTTGGCAGGGCTGCTAAGCCGCGTAATTCTTGTCAGGGTAAAAGGAGAGCATTGGTACAAAGAAAAATTTATTCCGACGATCTCACCCATCACATTAATAGCCCTTTTGTTTACAATTCTGATAATGTTCAGTCTAAAAGGAGAACTGATAGTGCAGATTCCCATGGATGTCGTCAGAATTGCTATTCCGCTATTGATCTACTTTGGATTGATGTTCATTATTGGCTTTTTCTTTAGTAAAGCAATGGGAACAGCATATGACAAAAATGCCTCTATTTCTTTTACGGCTGCAGGTAACAATTTTGAACTAGCAATAGCAGTGGCCATCGCGGTATTTGGCATTAATTCCGGTCAGGCTTTTGCGGGAGTTGTAGGCCCATTGGTAGAAGTTCCGGCATTAATATTTTTAGTCC
>CAZHZR010000037.1:6943-14502 GCA_964537095.1 uncultured Roseivirgaceae bacterium | reverse complement strand
GAATTATACATGCTATTTCTGATTTCTCTAGGATTCATCCATTGCACGGCATCTATATCTTCTTCAAGTTGCGGAGCCATGTGGGAGTCATCGAGGCAATCCATCGCATACCAGGTGGTTTTTTTCAGGATCCTTTTGCCATTTCTGGAGTAAGTATGCCAGGTAGAGCAAATTTTTTCGCTCAAGGACACCTGCACATTGCACTCCTCTTCTACCTCTCTTAACGCCCCTTCTGTTGTACCTTCTTTTTTATCGAGTTTCCCTTTGGGCAGGTCCCATTTTCCAAGTCGGTGAATTAGCAGCACCTTGTCATCTTTCCTTACCAATCCGCCTGCAGCTTTTATGATCTTAAACTTGCTTTTCACAAAATGCTTGACCGACTTGTGGTCATTTACCGTAACTGTAATGCTGTCCAGCTTTTTGAGTTTACGGCCTTTCATTTGCTTTAGCAGTGCATCTATCTGCGCGGTAGACGCTTCTCTGATCAGCACATCATCTTTAAATTTCAGGTCATCGATATTCTTCAATGTCGACCCTTCAATTATTGTCTCATAATTGGCCAGGTCAATAGGCGCATCCGCTTTAACAATGTTCAGCGGAATGTCATTAATAAATATCTTCATCCTTTTCGTTTTGATACTACAAACCAATTATCCCGGTTTGTTCTAAATTGTAACCTGCAAACTCACGACATTTTACTCCCGATCAATCCACAGTATGCTGATATTTCTTACAAATTTACATCCAAATGAAAAGAAATATTATATTCTTGCAAATAACCTTTACAAATTTTTATAAAAAAATAATATTGTAAATTCGCAGCATGAATTCACCTCACCTCTATAAGAAAGAAATTGCCGAAAAGGTTGCGAGAAATCTGCTAGAAATAAAAGCGATCAAATTATCGCCCGCAAAACCTTTTACCTGGAGTTCCGGATGGAAATCTCCCATTTATTGCGACAACAGACTGGCGCTTTCGTTTCCCGAAGTCAGAAATTATATAAAACAACAACTTGCAGCAGCTATTTCATCTCGTTTTGAGGGTGTGGAAGCCATTGCAGGTGTGGCTACCGCAGGCATTCCTCAGGGTGCGCTGGTGGCAGATTTGCTAGCGTTGCCGTTTTTATACGTCCGCTCTAAACCCAAAGGCCACGGCATGGAGAACCTGATAGAAGGAAATATTTTGCCCGGCCAAAAAGTAGTGGTAATTGAAGATTTGATATCAACCGGCGGCAGCTCACTCTCGGCAGTGAGCGCTTTACAAAAGGCGGAAGCAAAAGTACTGGGAATGGCGGCAATATTCACCTACGGATTTCCTGTCGCGGATGAAAACTTCGACAAAGCGGGCGTTCCGCTGGTCGTCTTGAGCGATTACGCCAGCCTGCTCCATATTGCAGAAAGAGAAGGTATTATCTCCGAAGATCAATTACCTATATTGAACGAGTGGAGAAAAAACCCGTCTGTTTGGGGATAAACGTAGGTGAGGCAGGATGAATAGCTTATAAGTTGGCAGGTTAAAACAGAAAGCTCATCCCGCTCTCTTTTAGGCCATTTTTTCATAGACGCCCAAACCAAAAAGCGCAAAATCATACTTCACCGGATCTTTGGGATCGAGCAATTTTAAGTTTGCCGTTAATTCTTTAGCAGTTTGCCAGTCGGTTTGCTTGCGGTGAATAAGTCCAAGTTTCCGTGCTACTCTATCCACATGCACATCGCAGGGACAGATAAGTTGTGATGGCTTTATCTTCTTCCACAAACCAAAATCCACTCCCTGGCTATCGTCACGCACCATCCATCGTAAATACATGTTGATTCTCTTACAGGCAGAATTTCTGGCTGGGGTAGCAATATGCTTTTTTGTGCGTGGAGGATAGTCTTCCAAAGCAAAAAACTGCTTGTGGAAGTTGATCAACCCCGCTTCCATATTTTCATCCTGTTCGGGATGTTCCGAAAGAAAAGCATCTTCCAAGGAATGGTACTGCTGATAATACTGCCGGAAATATTGAATAAAATATAATGTGTCGGTGGCGTTAAAAGTTCTGTGCTTAAAACCCAGAAAAGCCTTCAAATCGCTTTCCCGGTGATTCATCATGAAATCATAAGGCGCATTGTCCATTAAATTGAACAATTCAGTGCATTTGTTGATAATGGTTTTTCTTTGACCCCAGGCCAGTATTGCAGCAATAAAACCACTTATTTCTATATCCTGAAGCCTTGAAAACCGATGAGGAATGGAAATAGGATCCTCGGCAATGAAGTCCGGCGTATTGTATTGGAGGTATTTTTGGTCGAGAAAAGCTTTTAGATCATCCAACTTATCGCTCCTGTTCTATCTTTTCCTCAAGGTCACTTACGTGTACAACCACCTCGCCGCCCTCTGTTCCCGTAAACCATTTAATCACAAGTTCATCTTCTTTTTCTGAGATCAAGTTCCAGGAAAAGGATTTTATCTGATGCAATGCTTTTATGGCGCCTGTCTGGTTATTCAAAAACACAAGTTGAAAATCAGGAACTTCCGCTACATTGGTTGTATTCCATTGTTGTAAAAGTATGCCGCCACCAAAAGGATGCATAAAGTCTCCGAACAAACGGTTTTCGAAATCAGGTATGGCTGGCGAAGCCCTGAACTTATAATAGGCCGGGCCAAACATGATTTCATCTACAAACAAGCTTTCTATTTCATAAATTCCAGTGGTGGTAAAAGGTGCCCAGGTCGGTTTTTTAATTTCAATGCCTGATTCAGTGTTAGCAGAAATTTTTGAAACCAATTTTGACAAGCCGGAGAAAACATACAAAACACCCATAAACACCAGAGAGAAGGTGGTTATTACAGGGTACAGGATCACAAAAAGAACATTCCAGAGAAATTTTACTACGGAATTGCCTCCTTCAGATGTGTAGGGGCGATCATTGAGCATATTACAGTAAGTATTATAAAGTATTGATCTAACTATTGCTAATGGAATATATTTTGAAATAGTTCTGATACTTTATCTATTTATAAAGTTTTAGACCAAATACCAAAATAAGCGCCATTAAAAACAGATAGAGGCAGCCATTATGGTACATAGGAGATTTCAGCGGGAAACTTATCGTTTACAGCCCCCAGTCTTTCAAAAGCAGGCCTTGAAAGCTTGATGAGAACCTTGTCATTTGCTCCTGTGTCGGGTAGCTTTCCTATAACCCGTACAAATACATTTTGGTTATTCATTTCATTGGTTACCTGCATAATGGTTCCGATTGGAGCTGATCGGTGCAGCGCAACATATTTTTTAGTATCCGATGCATGCTCGATTACTTCAGCCAGACCAAGCTCTACAATTTTCTTAAATCCGCTGGAATTGGTTTTCTTTGCGTCTGTCTTTTCTTCAGGCGCTCCTACCTCCGCGGGTGGTGTCGTGGTTCCCGGCTCCACTTTGTTATCTAGTCGAACTACTTTTTCCTGCGCAACTTCTTCTGTTATGACCGGAATCTGCTCTGCTTCGTCGAATTTATTGGCTTCCCGCTTCACACGAATGGTGAGTTGCTGGCCCACGTCCAACGTATTGCCTTCCAGATTGTTCCACTTTTTAATGTCTTCAACCGCAACATTGTACATCTTTGAAATGGAAAACAGCGTTTGGGACGGTTCCACTTTATGCACGACTTTGCTGGTTGGATTCTTCGGGTCGTCCTGAGCGGCGCTAACGTCGGCCACGCTCTTTGAAGCAGTTGATTTTTCTGCACTGCGGCCTTCCCCGGAAGCAGACATCGCCAAAGTCTGTCCCACATTCAAATCATTGGAGCTTAGGTTGTTCCATTTCTTGATATCAGCCACCGAAATTCCGTACATCTGCGAAATAGAATATAGGGTTTGTCCCGGACCTACAGTATGACTTTTCTGGGCGGCTTGCTTGTTTACGTTCTTGCTGTAGAGAATTCTAAGAACCATCTCAACCTTTAACCCCACCTCTGCTTCAGGATTGTATTTTACAATGTCTTCAATGCTCGTATTATAGCGCTTTGACAGGGAATACAAAGTCTCTTTTGCCTCTACCTTATGAAGAACAAAAGTCTGACCATTCACCTCCTCAATGCCAATCGAATCTTTTACTGTTAATATCTTAGCACTTACTGAGGTAGATAAGCAGTACATTAAAATGATTAACGTAAAATGAATTTTCATAAAAAGAGGTATATTATAAGTTATAGCAAAGAATTTCATTTTTATCTTTAACAAAGATGAGGTGATTTCTGACAATAAAAAAGGTTTCGAGGCCAACGGCATTTATATTTTTTTGAATTGGTTTGTGATAGAATATCTCTCCCTGTGAGTCCATAATAAGCAAAAAATTGACCAGATCTTCATCGCGCACGTAGTAAGAAAGGATAATCCAAGGTTGTACTTCCAAATATTCTATAGCATTAACGGCCTTCAGGCCCAGCCTATTGTCCAAAAAAGATCTACACGTACCAAAATAAGGTGTATCTTCTTTATAGTGGTGGGGAAACTGTGCAACGAAAGCATTTTGATGATCGTCCTTAAGATGGGAAACAAAATTTTCATCAACGGTTATGCGCTCACCGCTCCTCAGGCTGATGGTTTCATAATATTTCTCCCCCTCTCCCGCATGAAGACCAACCACCAGTTCGCCAGCCAGTTTCATATAGCTAAAGTTCTCGTGCATCCAGGATACTTCCTGTTTGAAAACATCAAATGCTATCA
This sequence comes from uncultured Roseivirgaceae bacterium, assembly GCA_964537095.1. Classification (GTDB taxonomy): domain Bacteria; phylum Bacteroidota; class Bacteroidia; order Cytophagales; family Cyclobacteriaceae; genus CAMPJM01. The sequence continues at coordinate 9,797 of CAZHZR010000037.1, read as the reverse complement.
TGCCTTTAGGCTCGGGATCTGCATTGTCAACGTAGGAGTGCAGCAGCAAAACACCCTTGGATATTGCCGTCATGCCTACCCACCAGCTTTCTTCGAATTCCAGCCCGTCCCACATTACTGTGCCGCTCTCCAATTCGATGGCTGTAAAACTCACCTGATGTTTTTGATTATGCCTTATCTCCAGAATTAAAAATGCTCCTGTTTCATCGAGCATCATGTTCCACACGACGCCTTCAAAAGCAAAAGAAAAGTTTGGAGTTAGTTTCTGCACAGACTTATATTGTGTAAATTTAATTCGCAAAATTAATGCTTTACAATAGGCTTTTCAAAAATATGTCTCATTACTACAAAACTAATTTTACGTTACTTGCTCTTTGCTTTTTAATTACTTTTAATCTTTCTTACGCCCAGGATTCGTTGCAGACTATAGTCATGAAAATGGATATTACGTCCGATATAGATCCGCGCATGAACCGCTATGTTGACCTCGCCCTGAAACATGCGGATGAAATAAAGGCAGATTACATCATTATTGAAATGGATACCTATGGAGGAGCCGTAAATGATGCAGATGATATTCGTACCGCGATTTTAAATTATCCTAAACCTGTTTTTGTCTATATCAATAAAGATGCTGCTTCTGCAGGTGCCCTCATTTCTATTGCCTGCGACAAAATTTATATGGCTCCCGGAGCCAGCATCGGTGCGGCTACGGTAGTGAATGCAGAGGGACAGGCGGCCCCGGATAAATACCAGTCGTATATGCGCTCCATTATGCGCTCTACCGCGGAGGCCACCGGCCGGGATCCAAGAATAGCAGAAGCAATGGTAGACGAAAATCTGGAAATTGACAGCATTTCGCCCAAGGGACAGGTGATTACTTTTTCCACTTCAGAGGCTATGAAGTATGGATATTGCGATGAAAAGGTAAGTTCTGTTGCTGATATTTTAGAGCTCAACAACATCAATGATTACAGTTTGGTAACGTATGAGTTAGATGCTACTGAAAAGATAATAGCAATTTTCTTAAACCCCTTTATCAGTGGCATCCTGATCCTGATCATCATTGGTGGCATATATTTCGAGTTGCAAACACCCGGCGTAGGCTTTCCAATACTGGCTGCTTTTATTGCCTTGCTTTTGTATTTCACACCCTATTATTTACACGGGCTGGCAGACAACTGGGAAATTATAATTTTCTTTATAGGGATAGGGCTGATCATGGTAGAAATTTTTGTACTTCCTGGATTTGGGGTGGCAGGCATTTCCGGTCTCATTCTCACCCTCGGCTCATTGATTCTTGTTATGCTCAACAATGATCTTTTTGACTTTTCATTAGTGCCTGCAGATGACATTATTCAGGCAGTAGCAACAGCCGGAATTGGATTAATGGGAGGCATGGCTTTGATTTTTTATGGTGGCTTGAAATTCACAGAATCCAAAGCATTTAAAAAGATAGCCTTGCAAGACAGATTTGATCGTACGCAAGGCTATACATCGAATTTCAAATCAGGAACCTTTATAGGAAAAAAAGGCATCACTTACTCTGTATTGCGACCGAGCGGAAAAATAATGATCGATGATGAAATTTATGATGCCTATACAAGAGGAAACTATATAGACAAAGGGGTAGAAATTATTGTGGTGGATGAAGGCGGCACCTCTTTAAAAGTCAAAGAGCTTATTTCTTGAAGCAAGAATTAAATTCCAATTTACTTTCCGTATCGTAATTACAGCTAATTGAATGACCAATAAACTTAATATTTTAGGAGTGATTCCTGCCAGGTATGCCTCCTCCCGATTCCCCGCCAAACCGCTTGCGGATATTATGGGCAAAACAATGATCCGGCGGGTTTATGAAAGTGCAAAGGCCTCGCAAAGCCTTAGCAAAGTAGTTGTTGCCACAGATCACCAGGAAATTTTTGATCATGTGAAAAGTTTTGGCGGGGATGTCTGCATGACCAATGCAAACCATCTAAGTGGAACAGACCGGTGCCATGAAGCACTCACGCTCGAAAAGGAGCATTTTGACTACGTCATCAACATCCAGGGCGATGAACCATTTATTGCTCCTGCGCAGATTGATCTTTTGGCTTCCTGCTTTTCAGAGGGTGTAAATATTGCGACACTGGTAAAAGAAATAGATAATGACCAGGCTTTAGTCAATCCAAACGTGGTAAAGGCTGTATTGGATAAATACGACTATGCCTTGTATTTCAGTAGGGAAACACTGCCGCACCTGCGAGGAATTCCCAGAGGCCAGTGGTTACAAACCGGAGTTTTTTTCAAGCACATCGGCATATACGGCTTTAGAAGTGAAACACTGAAGGAACTTGTTGCACTACCACTTTCTTACCTGGAACAGTCGGAAGCGCTTGAACAATTGCGCTGGCTGGAGAACGGCTATAAGATAAAAGTACGCAAAACTACATTCGAGAGTATAGGAATTGACACTCCGGAAGACCTCAAAGAAGCAATCAGCTTTTACAGCAAGAGTTTGATTGAATAAAGTCCAGTAATCGGCAGTAAATCGGGACGGAGAAATTCAAACCCAGGTGCTATGAATTTTGTTAGTTACCCGAAACTGTTTGATTCATTAGAATTATGGCTATAGGAAAAGAATTAGAAAAGAAGCTCAGCAAAACGTATGAGCCGTCATCAACCATCGATCTGAAATTCAAGGGCAATGATTTAACAATTGTTACGAATAAAGAAGGCGAAGCGGTGACACTTTTCATCGGCAAAAGAAAGGAAAATAATGCCATAGTCGGGGAAAGGTATTCCCGAAGAATTATCAAAGACAAGGAAGGTAAAATTATCAAAAGCCACTGGGATAACCAGGGGCGGATACTGT
>CAZHZR010000037.1:1770-6843 GCA_964537095.1 uncultured Roseivirgaceae bacterium | reverse complement strand
CAGAGAGAGATGGCATCTGCAAAAAGAAATTTATTACTTCCTGTAAGGATCGATAGTTTGAATAGACCCGTCAGGGTTATGGGTAAGTTCTGTTACCTTCATGCTTCTTAACCATGTGGTACCGCCAGACAATGAACTGTCATGATAGAACAAATACCATTTTCCATTAAATTCTGTAATAGAGTGGTGGTTTGTCCATCCTATTACAGGATTTAGAACTACGCCCTGGTAAGTAAATGGGCCGTAAGGATTGTCTCCTGTCGCATAGACGATAAAATGGGTGTCACCAGTAGAATAAGAAAGGTAATATGTGTCATTGTATTTGTGCATCCATGCAGCCTCAAAAAATCGCCTGTCATAATCTCCTGCAAGTATTGGCTGACCGTTTTCGTCTAAGATCTGAACTTCCTTTACCTCTTCGTCAAAGGACAACATGTCATCGCTCATTCTTGCAATTCTAGGCAGAATTGCAGGCTCGTTTACTTCGGGCTCTACACCTGTAGAATCATATTCTCCGGTCCTCCAACGCTGCAACTGACCACCCCAGATTCCTCCAAAATACATGTAAGAGGTTCCGTCTGTGTCCGTGTATACCGCAGGATCCATGCTGTAGCTACCTTCAATTGGTTCTGGCTCAGGAGTAAATGGGCCTGCAGGATTATCACTCACTGCTACACCGATCCTGAATACGTCCTCCTTATCTTTCACACAAAAGTACAGGTAATATTTACCGTCTTTTGTAGCTGCATCGGGAGCCCATAGCTGCCTTCCTGCCCATGGAATATCTTTAATATCCAAAGCCAAACCATGATCGGTAACCTCTCCGCCGATACTATCCATTGAGAACACATGATAATCCCGCATATCAAAATGAGAACCATCGTCTTTCTCAGGAATGCCTGCGTCTATGTCATGAGAGGGATAGATATAAATTCTGCCTTCGAAAACGTGTGCAGAAGGGTCAGCGGTGTACATGTGTGTCACCAAAGGCTGTGAAATAGCATTTAAAGTGTCTTGTGATTCGGTAGCAACAGTATCTGCTACAGAACCATTTTCATTTCCGGAATCTGTTTTGGAATTACAAGCGCTGCAGAACGCAAAAGCTAGCAAACCGACATTCCAAAGAAGTGTGTTTGAAATTCTAAACATGGTATTTTATTAGATTAAAATAATTGATAATAAGCATCATTGTCCGAATAGAAGCAGCGCAACATCTACCTCCATTTTGGCCAATTCGGTATGAAATATAGATTTTTAATTTAATTATACCTCAAAAATTAGCCAATTTTTCAATAAAATACAGAATTATTGTAGATGATAATAATTTAGTATTAGTTAGAAATAAGATAGTTTAGGTCAACGCTCTGTCTAAATGTACATAGCCACCATCCACTATCATGAACTGGCCGGTGGTATGCCCGGATCGTTCTGATAAAAGAAAGGATACCATATCAGCAATTTCTTCGGCTTTGGTCATACGATTATCTAACGGGATTTTGGACACTATTCGATGAAGCTTTTCACCAGGGTGATCAAAAGAACTTAACCATGTTTTATACAAAGGTGTCATTACTTCTGCCGGAATTACTGCATTTACTCTTATTCCGTAGGGTAAAAGCTCTGCTGCCCATTCACGTGTAAGCGCCAGTTGTGCCCCCTTGGCGGCAGCATACCCTGAGGTTTGTCCTTGTCCGGTCATAGCAGTTTTAGAACTGATATTCACAATGCTTCCCTTAGTAATTTTTAAATGGGGCAAAGCGTAATGCACCAAATTGTAATAGTGCGACAGATTCAATTGCAAAGAGGCCATAAATTTCTCCGGCGATCCATTTTCCAACCCGATGCCGTCATTCACCCCAGCATTATTTACCAGACCGTCAATTCTTCCGAAAGCCGCCACCGTCTCATCTACCACCTTTTTACAATTTTCCGGACTGTCCAGATCTACGACAATGCTATGGCTTTGGGCACCTCTTTTTGCTAATGTTTGGACTATGACGTTCGCTTCCTCGCCCGAGCGACCTGCTATTACCGGGATAGCGCCCTCACTTGCGAGCGCCTGGGTTACAGCTTCGCCTATTCCTTTAGCACCACCCGTTACAATGATTACCTTATTTCTAAGCTTTAAATCCATTTTTTAAAAATTGTAAATTTGGGAATTATAAATTATAGATTGTGATTACCGATCGTTTTCATCAGGAGACTTCCCTTGGATATTATAGAACCTTAGCGCATTCAGTCCCATAATCTTTTTCTGATCCTCAATATCAAATTGGGCAATGTAACCGTTGATTAATTGGAATACCCGCCTATAATCTGCGGCAAGCAAACAGACAGGCCAATCGCCGCCGAACATGAGTCTATCAGGCCCAAAGGCTGAGAAAACAGCATCCAAATAAGGTCGCATATCCGCGTCTTTCCAGGTTTGCCAGTCTGCCTCCGTAGCTAACCCGGACAACTTGCAAAAAACCTGTCCGTTTGCTGCTAACTCCTTGATCTGCTGCGCCCACGGCTCTACAACACCCGATTTAATCAATGGTTTTGCAATATGATCAAGTACAAAGTTTTGATCAGGAAACCGCTCCACAAACCTGGTGGCAACCGCAAGCTGTTTCTCATGGATGAGGATGTCATAGGCCAGTCCGTATTTCTTTAACATTCCTACTCCTCTGTTGAAATCTTTCCTTAGTAAGAACTCCTCATCCTCTTCTGACTGCACCATATGGCGGATACCCACAAATTTAGGGTGCTTAGCAAACAAAAGTAAATTTTCTTCAACGTTATCCGCTGCAAGGTCTACCCAGCCCACAACTCCTCTTACAGAAGGATTTTCCTCTGCCAGTTTAAGTAAAAATCTATTCTCCTCATGACTTTGCCTGGCCTGCACCGCAATTGTTCCTTCCACAGCATACTGCCGATGTATTATTTGCAAATGCTGCGGAAGAAAATCCCGCTTTAGGAGTGACATATCGTCCCCGATCCATGCATATTCAGCCGGATCATATTGCCAGAAATGACTATGAGCGTCTACAATCATCATTTACTGCGGACTATAGGCTTTAACCTTTTGCTTAGAGCTTCCCAACCCCTCTATACCCAATTCTACTTCATCACCTGGTTTTAAATAAAACGGTGGCTTTTGCCCTAAACCTACTCCTGCGGGTGTTCCGGTAGAAATTATGTCTCCGGGCAGCAAAGACATAAATTGGCTAAGATAGCTGATGAGGTAGGGTATTTTAAAAACCAGATTGCTTGAATTCCCGTCCTGCATGGTTTTGCCATTTACAGTTAGCCAAAGTCTTAGATTATGTACATCACCTAATTCATCTTTGGTAGCCATGAAAGGACCCAGTGGCGCAAATGTATCGCAGCTCTTTCCTTTTACCCATTGACCACTCCTTTCTAACTGAAATTCGCGCTCGCTATAGTCGTTATGCAAAATATAACCTGCAATGTAATCCATAGCATCGTCCTCATTGACGTAAGATGCTTTTTTACCGATTACAACCGCCAATTCAACCTCCCAATCGGTCTTTTGGCTACCCTTTGGGATTACCAGATCATCATTCGGACCACAGACCGCAGAAGTTGCCTTAAAAAAAACGACAGGTTCTTTGGGTAAATCCATCTTGCTTTCCGCTGCGTGGTCGGAATAGTTTAAGCCTATGCAAATGATTTTTCCTGGCTTGTGAATGGGTGACCCCAAACGGACACCATCGCTCACAACAGGTGCCGTTGATTTATTTTCATTTAGCCATTCTGCGAGGGATGACAGCCCGTCATTGGCAAAAAAATCCTCATCATACCTGCTGGTAAAACTGCTTACATCAATTTTTTCTCCTGCTTCTGTAATAACACCTGGTTTCTCTTGTCCAGGGTCTCCAAAACTTATTAACTTCATTTTTATTAGATTTTGATTCGCGATTTATATTTCTAAGATCTTAAAGCTCTTCGAGGTTAGGTATTTAAAGATATAAAACCTCCGTCAATCGGATAATTTGCTCCGGTAATAAAACCTGCTTCGTCAGAACATAGGAACAATGCCAGGGATGCAATTTCTTCAGATTTACCCATTCGTCCTATTGGCTGGGTTTTTGAAAGCTTTTCGAACATCTCCTGTTCTTGCCCCGGGTAATTTTTAGCAAGGAAGCCATCTACAAAAGGAGTATGGACCCGGCCTGGTGCGATGCAGTTACAACGTATGTTCCGGTCAACAAAATCCTTGGCAACAGACATGGTCATGGTCAACACGGCGCCTTTTGTCATGGAATATGCAAACCTGTCTTTTATACCCACCACAGAGGCCACGGAAGCCATGTTCAAAATCACACCTCCGCCTTCCTTAAGCATGTAATCTACTCCTGCCTGCATACAATTATACATGCCTTTTACATTTACCTGATAAAGTTTATCGAAATCATCTTCGGGCGTATTGAGTACGTTTCCAACATGGGCAATGCCAGCGTTGTTAACCAATACATCAATGTGCCCTTCTTTTTGATAAATGGTTTCAAAAGAAGATTTTACTGCCTTTTGATCCGCAACATTGCAGGCAATCAAGCTGGCTTTGCCACCTCCGTCGCTAATCTCCGCTAAAACGTCCTTTCCGGCTTCCTCGTTTAACTCAAGTACATACACGTGGGCACCTTGTCTCGCAAAAAGTATCGATATTGCACGGCCTATGCCACTTCCTCCGCCAGTTACTATTGCAATCTTGTTTTCCAGTTTGAACATTATTCGTCTCCTATATTCATGTAGATGCCTTCCTGTTATACAGGATTTCACCTTCAAAGTTTAATAAATGTCTTTATAAAGATACACCTCTTTTCAAGGTATAAAGTCATTCTGTCCGTGTTTTTGGGCTCTTGTTTCTGTTTCATCATTGGACAGTTTTCGTTCTGACCCAAGACATGGCCTAAAAAAGCGAATTAGAAACCGTACACAAACTGAACGCCGAGTACAGTTTCCGATCTCCTTTTATAACTACATAAAGCTTACTCGTAACAAAGCTCTATCAAATATGTGGCTCAGTCTTCATAGATATTACCCGATTATGGTACTATTTTGTCATTT
>CAZHZR010000037.1:0-1670 GCA_964537095.1 uncultured Roseivirgaceae bacterium | reverse complement strand
GATTCCTTTATTTATCTGCCTGCACTTCGAATTAATATACCGGCGGAATGGTTATCTTCGCGGATAAAATGAATTTGCTTTCATGGAGAAACAAAACCTAAAAGAGACGCTTTCCGCTGAGGAGATTAGCAGGTGCATAGAACTATTGGAGCGGTTGACCGAAAAGCCGGAAGAATTCGTGGAACTGCAGGAGGAGCAAAGAATAGCGCTTTTAACGGCTGCGGGAAAACTTTCGAGACCCAATAGAGAAATTGACAGGAAAAGACAAAAATATGCCAGGAAGGCAAAAAAGCAAGAGGTAACCCAGCAGGACAGAAGCGCCAGAGCCGTTACGGGAATTAGAGCAGCCCGGATAGATACTGTTTTTAAAGCTCCAAAACAACTTTCAATAGCCCAGACCAGCTCTGATGAGACCCAGCAGACCTTGAACTCTCCCCGCAATTGCTATATCTGCAAAGCTGAATACACTAAACTTCATTTTTTCTATGATGCAATGTGTCCGGAATGTGCGGATTTCAACTATCAGAAACGATTCCAAACGGCTTCTTTGGAAGGGCAGGTGGCTTTGATTACCGGCGCCAGGCTTAAAATCGGTTACCATGCCACCCTTATGATGCTGAGAGCGGGTGCAAGAGTGATTGCTACCACCCGTTTTCCTGTAGATGCCGCGCTGCGTTTTTCAAAGGAAGACGACTTCCCGGTATGGGGCGATAGATTGCAAATACATGGGCTCGACCTGAGGCATACGCCCAGCGTGGAAATTTTTGCCAGCTATATAGAGCAACATTATGATCGGCTAGATCTGCTCCTGAACAATGCAGCACAAACCGTAAGACGACCTCCAGGATTTTACGCCCATTTGATGCCCAGTGAAAAACTAAGTATTTCCGAACTTCCTCAGGAAGCGCAAACGCTACTCCAGAATCATGAAGCTTGCAAGCAATATTTAGGTACCTTTGGCAATCAAAAAGCGCTTTCCGGCGAAGCGGCGTTGCCTGTGACCTGGCATGGACAGGGACCAGGAATAGGGCTGAGGGCATCTGCACAACTTTCTCAAATACCTTATAGCTACGACAGCTCGCTTGTTTCCGAAGAAGTTTTTCCCCAGGGCAAATTGGATGCGGACCTGCAACAAGTCGACTTAAGGACAACCAACAGCTGGAGGTTGCGGCTCGGTGAAATTCAAACACCAGAAATGCTGGAGGTGCAGTTGGTAAACGCCATTGCTCCCTTCGTGCTGGTCAACAGGCTGGTATCTCTTATGCGCAGAGATTATACTGGCCAAAAACATATTGTGAACGTAACGGCCATGGAAGGCAAATTTCATAGGTTCAAAAAGGAGGACCGGCACCCGCATACCAATATGGCCAAAGCTGCACTGAATATGATGACGCATACCTCCGCCAGCGATTTCGCCAAAGATGGGATTTTCATGAATGCCGTGGACACAGGATGGGTAACAGATGAAGATCCTGCGCAACTTGCCAGTTTCAAACAAAAAGTACATGACTTTCAACCGCCCCTGGACATTGTAGATGGTGCTGCCAGGATTTGTGATCCTTTCTTTGACGGCATCCTCACAGGAACCCACTGGTGTGGCAAATTTCTAAAGGATTACAAACCGATTGACTGGTAACAACGGATTCATGTGCGGATGAATTGATGTGTGG
>CAZHZR010000036.1:6092-18288 GCA_964537095.1 uncultured Roseivirgaceae bacterium | reverse complement strand
CCCATCTTTTGGTCCTTAATTTTCAACTTTTTTTTCTTACTTTCAGCAATTTCGCACTTCTTTCTTTGCTGCTGAATGTTTGAATCTCGTGCTGGTCCATACTCTTTCTGAGCGTAATCAGTATAAAACTGGGTGCCTACCAAAAAGTCAATCTGTATTTGCTCCCATTCCGGATCAGAAAACTTCTTGCTCAAGAAACGTTCCCATTCTACCCTTAACAAATCCGCCCGCTCAAAAAAATTGGATGTTCCGATATTCATGATGTCGGCATCATGAAGAATTTCCTGAAGTATACCCTTCGGGGCCTGGCTATGCCTGGTTGATAAAATCAGTTCTGTGACCAGGTCTTTTGTGGTGTGATCGATTCCATTTTCTTCAGCAAATTTTCGAAAGATTTTGACACTTTCTTCCTCATGCCCATTGTATTTTTCAACATAGCCTGCATCATGAAACCACGCGGCCAAAAGAAGCGCCTCTCGCTCAGCCTCTATAATGCCATAATTTTCTACAAGTTCATGGGTGTAATGTGCAACTTCGCGAAAATGATTAAAATTATGATAAATCAGTCCATCATGTGCCTCGTTTTTGAACAATGTAAAGATGTAATCTGAAGCTTTCTCAATTATATCCACGTCTTCTTTCATAATTTGCTTTTGCAATGAATGTAAAACCATGTTTACAACAAAATTACTAAATCCCAAAGCCGGTTGGTTATTTCAGTTCTCCTAACAATAAGACAAATTAATAGTTTAGGACATAATAAAAACCAAAGCTACTTTCGTACTATTTTACAGGATTAGCGGATATTAAAGATCTGAAGTTATAAAATTTTCAGAAATTCCTATGCCTCACTTTTACATTTAAAAGCCAACGCTGGGAAAAAGTCTATCAGCACGCTACGAATATATAATAATCTACAATGCATTATACCCGGTATATTTTTACGATTTGTATTTGCTCTCTATTTTCATTTCTTTTTTATGCATGCGGAACAATAAAGCCCTACTATGGTAAAAGTGTTAAAAATTGGGAAACGTTGGCCCCACCTGACACTTCCAAATTATTACGTACTGTTTTTCTAATCGGCGATGCGGGCACTATGGATAACAACCCTGTATTACAGCTCTTGAACCAACAATTGAAGGATGCAGACGCGTTGATATCGCCAAATGACACGCTTGGTAAAACGATGAATACAGTGATCTTTTTGGGGGACAATATTTATTATTATGGACTTCCTGAAGAAGAAGCACCCGACCGGGATGAGAAAGAACAAATCATCAATAGCCAAATGGATGCTCTACAGGGATTCCGGGGCCATAAAATATTTATACCGGGCAACCACGACTGGAAAGCCAGCTCACCCGGGGGTTTAGAGACCTTGAACAGGCAGGAACAGTATATTGAAGTCTATGCGGATTCAACGATAGAGTTTTTGCCAAACCTGGGTTGTCCGGGACCTTATGAGCTTCATCTCTCGGATGATATGGTTATTCTGATTGTTGATTCAGAATGGTGGCTCACGCGACAGGAAAAACCGCTGGGCCCGGAAAACGGCTGCTTTGTCGATGACCGTTTCGATTTTATTGTACAACTACAAGATGCTGTGCAACGGAATTCAGACAAGAATATTTTAATTGTTCAACACCATCCGCTCTTTAGCAACAGCAATCATGGTGGCAGGTACTCTCTGGTCGATAATATTTTTCCACTGACTCTTATAAGGGATAACCTTTATATACCACTACCGGTCATAGGCTCCCTGTATCCTCTGTTGCGAAAATATGGTGTCTCAAGACAAGACATTTCAAACCCGGTATATAACGAATTTGTTGAAGAGATTCTTTCGGTAATAGAGGACCAGCCGAATATCATTTTTGCTGCGGGACATGACCATAACCTACAACTTACCGACCATCAGGAAATATGGCACATTGTCAGCGGATCAGGTGGGAAATCAAATTTTGCGGCGAGAGGAGCCGGTGCTAGTTATGTGCAGCAGGTAATGGGCTTTTCACGCTTAAACTATTTTGACAATGGCTCGGTATGGGTTGAATTCTGGACCGCCAGCGAAGACAAACCCGAGGGAACACTGACATTTACTTATCCTCTTTACTCCCTTGAATTGCCAACGCAGGAGAAAATCGAAGAATTGGAACCAATAAGCTACGCGGACAGCACAAAAACTGTGGTAGCCGGCAAAGAATATAAAGCAGGAAAACTGAAGGAATTTTTTCTGGGCAAGCAGTATCGCGAGGAATGGACCACGCCCATAAAAGTGCCTTACCTTGACTTTGCGACAGAAAAAGGAGGACTTACTCCGATTCAAAAAGGAGGTGGCAACCAAACTATTTCCCTGCGCCTATTAAATAAGGACAGCGTTCAGTTTGTGCTACGGTCGGTGAATAAAAATCCCCGCGGTGCTATACCCGAACCGCTTTTTAACACATTTGCAGAAGACCTGGTAAAAGACCAGATTTCTACAGCCCACCCCTATGGTGCATTGGCCATCCCTAAAATGGCGGCATCGCTAAATTTATTTCATACTACCCCTTCCCTGTTTTATACGCCCCACTCAAACATTCTTGGGCCTTACCAGGAAGAGTTTGGCGGTATGTTAGGAATGCTGGAAATAAGACCGGATGAAGACCTCTCCGAATTTAAAAAATTTGGCTATTCGGAAAACGTGGTGAGCACCAAAACGATGTTACGGCACCTGGAAGAAGATAATGACAATGAGGTGGATAAAAAGATGTTCCTTAAAACCCGTCTTTTCGATATGCTTATTAACGACTGGGACAGGCATGAGGACCAGTACAGATGGTCGGAATTTAAAAAAGAAGGCAAAGGGTCGATCTTCAAACCCATCGCCCGCGACAGGGATCAGGTTTTTTCGAAATACGAAGGTTTAATTCCCTATTTGATGAGCAGAAAATGGGCCTTGAGAAACTTTCAGAATTTCGAGAAAGAAATAAAAGACTTAATAGGGCTCAATATACCTGCCAGAAACATCGACAGAATGCTTTTATCAAGTCTCTCCAAAGAAGACTGGGAAGCTGAAGCAGCATATATCCAGACACAATTGACCGACGAGGTACTTGAAGAAGCCATACAGCAAATGCCTCAGCAAATAGTAGAAATATCAGGAGGCGAAATTCTTGCCAAATTAAAAGCAAGGCGGGATGACATCGACAAATGGGCCATGGCCTATTATGCAATATTATCAGAAGAAGTAGATATTACCGGCAGTAACAAACATGAGTTGTATCTAATTGAAAGAATTTCAAATGCTGAAACCAGTGTAAGGGTTTTCAAAAGAAAAAAGAAAGGCAAAGTAAAGCATGAAATATTCAATAGAACATTTTATGGTAATGAAACGGAAGAGATAAGAATATACGCAAAAGGAGGAGAAGACAGCGTACAAATAACAGGAAATGTAGAAAAGGGTATAAAAGTAAGAATAATAGGTGGCGAAGGAAATGATGTTATACAAGACCTTTCAACAGGAGGAAAAGTTCTGATTTACGACCAAAGTACAGAAGACAATAGGATAGTTGCAGGGCCATCATCAAAAATAAAAACCTCCGAGAATGCCTGGGTGAATTCCTATGAACCAAACTTCGAATACGATTATGCGGGACCAAGGCTTTCTGTAGGGTACAACGTAGATGATGGTTTGCTCCTGGGAGCTGGCGCCTACATTAAAAAGAGCGGCTTTCGTAAAAACCCCAAAGTAACACACTTGCTTATGGCCAGCTATGCCTTTAATACAAGCGCCTTCGGTTTCAGGTACGGGGGCAACTTTTACTCTCTTATGGGCAGAAATTGGGATTTGGCACTTGATGCCAATTTCCTCCCCGGGAATGTGATCAACTTCTTTGGCTTTGGCAACAACAGTGCTGGTAAAATAGAGGATATAAACTACTACAGAGTAAAATTGAACCAGGTTCAGGTAAAACCAACAATAGTACGCAGGTTTAATGAGTCCTTTAAAGTTGGACTCGGGCCTGCCTTTGAATATTACGATCTGGCTGAGAACAGGGAAACAATTCTCAATGAAGGCAATTATCCGGTTGACAAATCCTTTTATTTCATGGGTGGATCCCTATTTGCCAACCTTAGTCTCCTGGATTACGAAATTGACCCCCGAAGAGGTATAAAATGGTTCAACAGCGTGAATTATTACAAGGAGGTTGGCGGTTCAGGCGATATGAGTGTTACCAACTTCGATACAGATATTTCTTTGTATATATCTCCCAATTTACCCTTTGACATTACGGCGGCCATACGTTTTGGAGCCTCCGCCAATTTGGGCGATTTCTACTTTTTCCAGGCACAGGTTTTAGGTGGAAATACGAATCTGCGGGGCTTTAGAAATTCGAGATTTGCAGGCAAATCGACTGTTTTTAACAATTCTGAGCTCAGATTAAGATTGTTCGATATTCAAAATTACGTTTTCACCGGCAGTTACGGACTTATAGGGTTTGTCGATAGTGGAAGGGTGTGGTCGGATACAGGTGATGGCTCCGAAAAGTGGCACAAAGCGTATGGGCCCGGGGTGTGGATTAACTTTTATAAGCTTTTTTTGGTTTCAGGTACTGTAGCCTTCTCTGACGAAGGGACATTTTTTAATCTACGGTTAGGTCACTTTTTTTAATGTTAATGGGGAATTTTTTTAAATGGTGCTTTTCGATTTTTCTTATGTTTTGTCTTCTGACTTGCGCCTTCTCGCAGGTTGAAGACTCTCAGGATATAGCAATATCAGAAAGGGGCTTGCCTGACGAAGCGGCTCCCGACGTAGTAGGCGATAGAAAAGGGAAGGCAATTGAAATCAATTATACTGCATTCCCTGCATTCAGGATAAAATCCGCTTCGAAGTATCCGGGGATAAACAATGCAGAGGCGGAGTTTAAAGAAGCGAAGTCGTTGGAGTTCAAACTAAAGATTCCAATAGTACTAAAGCCAAGGACGAAAATAATTACCGGCCTCCAATATAGATATGAAGAATATGAATTTAAGAATCCGGAATCTCTGGATTTCCCACTTTATGAAAACCTGGAAGACAAACATCTAAATGCCTTAGGCTTAGATCTTTATCTGATCCGGTCATTAAAAAATTACCACTTCTTTCTTTCAAAGGTAGGTTTTCAACTCAATGGCGATTTTGACGATAGTAACCCGCTTCCCTTCACAAGATTTATAAAATACTCAGCCACAGGATTGTATGGTTGGAAGAAAGACGCCCATAATGCTTATGGCTTTGGGGTCTATTTAAGCTATACGTTCGGGCGCCCCCGCGTATACCCGGCGTTTTTGTGGAACAAATCTATAAACCCCAGCTGGGGTATAGAAGCCTTGTTACCGGCGAGCTTTTATCTTAGAAATACGCTTTCGGAAAAAAGCTTTTTGCTGGGGGGATTTGATGTGGAAGGAGATAGTTACCATATAGCGATTGATAGTCCCCCTTTAAACACTATTAAAACCCTGGAGCTAAGAAGATCCGATGTCCGGCTGTTGCTTACATTCGAACAAGAAATCTATGATTTTTTGTGGCTTGGAATTTCCGGGGGCTACAGGTTTAACATCAATTTTAACCTGTCTGAAAACAATCACTTCTCCAATGATTTTATCCTTAAAAACGATATAGAAAATAGTCCATTCATCACGTTGAGCATTTTTGCGGTTCCCCCTAAAAGCCTTCAAGAAAAGTTTAGCAAGAAGTGATCTGATACTTAGCACGTTAGCGGTCCTGCGTCAATTATACATCTTAATTGACATTAATTTTTAAGAAGGTGGATTATGACACATGAGTAATGGAAGTTCGTTTTTTGCACAAAACCTCGTTTAATTGGATTTAAATATGAATATTTAAATATTTTTTAACGATATTCCAACATTTATTCTTCCGCTCCGTATATTTGTAAAACAATATCACAAAAAATAGTACAAATATTACATTTCACTAATCTTCATTTTTTTACAATATGCTAGGGAAAGTTCAGGACGCATTTAGAATTCAATCAGTACTTGCTAGTAAAGGATTAAAAGTCACTCCTCTGGAAGCCTATGACTCTTGGGTGAGGTACTCGTTGGTTCACGGAGAACAATGGATAAAGATTAGGAACAAAGATAAAGATGAGACGATCTATCGAAAGGTAAGGCATCACATTACTGCCTTGGATGAAACCACGGAGTTACTTAAAGTAAAAGACAAGGTGGAAGAAAAATTACAAGAAGTTACGAAAGACATCGAAAAGATGAGCAAAAACGAGCTTCAGAGACTTTCGCGTTATAAAAATCTAATATTTAATTTTCCAGGATTTCAAAAGTCAGCTGCCCTCAAGAATTAGCTAAGGCGTTTTGAAGTTTTACCTCATCTAAAGGTTTAACAATATAGCCCTTCACATTGTAAGCCTGGGCTTTCTCAAAATCTTTGCTATTGCTGGAGCTGCTAAGCATTACTACTGGAATTTGATCGGCTATATCATACTTCTTTTTGTAAATCTCAAGGAATTCGAAGCCATCCATAATGGGCATATTGATATCTAATAAGATAAGACCGAGGCTATCTCCTTGAGCTTTGCTGCTGGGCTGCTGGCAATTTTTAATAATATATTCTAATGCTGCCTCGCCATTTTCTGCTACATCAACTTCTTCCGTAATATTCATGTCAGAAATCACCATTGTGGTCAACAAGTTGCTGGTTTCATCGTCATCCACTAATAAAATCTTTTTAAACTTCTTCATTATTGTCTTAAAAAATTATAACCTATGCAAACGTTTTCGTACGCAGCAGCCCTACATCTTCTATATTCTTAAACGATAACCTATCGAAATAAAAAAATCACCGCAACTGAAAGACGTCAAAAATATATGCTAACACTATGGCACAATTAACTACAAGCCACTATTTTAACAAATATTTCGCGATAATCTAAAGTTTTGCACCATTAAATTTGGCGGGTTTTAACAATTCAAGTTTTGTTACCTGCTTCTAACGACATCCTCATAATATAGTCGTTCATCCAATATGGCCCAATGGGTATGTCCACTTCCTGCACCTTTTCAAATCCAAACTTTTCATAAAATGATAACGCCTTGTTTTGCCTGTTGACGTTCAACTCCAGATAAGCATATCCTGCCGCGGAGGCCCGATCGATCACATACTTAATCAGGAGCTTTCCATATCCCAGCCCCTGCGCTTCCGGTACAACATAAATTTTGTGTAACTTAAAAACCAAATCGGAAACGGCACCAAAGGCAGCAAAACCCTGGGGTAAATCTTTGTGGTATAAGATGACAAATTGTTGAGCTTGATTTTCGATCAATTGAGATAAAGCAGAAATGCTATAAAGTGCATCCAACATATATCGGATTTGATCCTGACTTAAAATTTCGCCATAGGCCTCAAACCAGGTTCTGTAAGCCAGATCCCGGATCAGAGGCGCATCCTGAGCTTGTGCAGAACGTATTGTTATTAAATCCATATTTAAAGCAGAGAGGTCTGGGAAGCGACAATTTAGCAAGAAAAATATTGAATTTTCACCAACTAAAATTACGCTTTTACCGGCAAGATCGATTAGGCGTAAATTCGAGGTGATTATGCTGCAACCTCTTTAGGCATGGCCACAACTTTATTGTTATTGGTAACATTTTTTTCAAAAGTTTCGATGATGTTCAAGGCGGTGAGTTCGTAGTTAGACAATGAATCTTTTAATTTAGGGTATTTTCTATTAATCCCTTTCTGATATTCCCCCAGCCTGTCATTTTCTACCGTATCCAGGATGTGTGGATGTATATAGTATTCTCTACAAATTGCTACAGTGTTGCCCAGCTCGGCTGCCACCTTTTTTATAAGCGTAGGCACCAGCGTTTTTCTCGTATTTTCTGCAATTTCCATTTTTGCTTCCTCATATTTTTCTACTGCCAGCACCGTTCCGCCCCAGGTACGAAAATCCTTACTTGAAAACTGTTCGCCGGTGATTCTTCTCAAATAATCATTTACATCATGAGAATCAATGCAGGTCCAACATTTTGTCGCCTCGTCATAATATCTAAAAATTTCATGTCCCGGAAGTTCAGAACATTCTTCAATGAGTTTGCAAATTTTCCTGTTCTTAATTCCAATCTTTCTGTATTTTCCGCTCTTAGCTTTGTATTGGAAGCTTAGTTGATTGTCTTCGATGTGCAGGTGCTTTCTCCGAAGTGTTGTTAATCCATAAGTTTGATTTTGCTCCCTGTAATAGATATTTCCGATCCTGATGAAAGCTTCGTTTAAAAACTGAACCACAAGACCCAATACTTTGTCCTTTTCCCATCCTTTCCGGTTCATGTCTTTTAGGGAGATTGCCCTTATTTGAGGCAAAGCCCTGGCAAACTCTGGCATTCGTTTAAATTTGCTCGTATTTCTGTAGTTAGCCCATTTCTCATGGTACAGGTATTGCTTCCTGTTCTTCTGATCCTTTCCCGTAGCTTGTAGGTGTCCGTTGGCTTTTTTACAGATCCATACATCATTCCACATAGGAGGGATCCTAAGGCTTTTTATTCTGGACAATATTTTTTCGTCTACAATCTTTTTTTTATTATCATCGATATAATAAAATCCCTTTCCTGCACGCTTTCTGTAGATTCCTTTGTCTGCATCGGTCACATAGACCAATCCACTAATCATTTCCATGTCTTTTTAATTTATGCCTCCGATAGTTATTCGTCAGCGGATTACAATAACATTTTATTCGGTTAAAAAGTTAAAAAGAAGATGAAGCAAGATTTACTAAAACAAATTACAATACAATGGATAATAAACTAAAAGATAAGAAGATCGCAATATTGGTTACAGATGGCTTTGAACTCTCGGAATTTGTGTCGCCGCGACGTGCGCTGGAATCAGAAGGCGCCGAAGTGCACGTAATATCTCCCAAGGGAGGAAAAGTAAAAGCGTGGGAGCTTACCGACTGGGGAGAAGAATTTGAGGTGGACAAAACGCTGGATACTGCCAATCCGGATGATTATCACTCTTTGGTACTACCTGGTGGCGTTCTAAACCCTGACACATTAAGAGCCGACGAAAAAGCTGTGGATTTTGTCAGCAGTTTTTTGAAGAGCAACAAGCCCATTGCGGCAATTTGCCATGGACCGTGGACCCTCATAGAAACCGGGCAACTTAAGAATAGAAAAATGACGTCCTACAATTCCATTAAGACAGATCTAATCAATGCAGGGGTAAACTGGGTAGACGAAGAGGTGGTTGTGGATCAGAATTTAATTACCAGCAGAAATCCCGACGACTTGCCTGCCTTTAACAAAGCAATGATTGAAGAATTTTCAGAAAAGGACTCAATCGAAGCTTAAACTAAACAGCACCGGATACATGATTAATACCATGAATGTCCGGTGCTATAATTTTATTGTTGCATCAAAAATGCCTTGATATATTCATCCAGGTCTCCATCCAACACATTCTGAACATCTGTGCGTTCTACGCCAGTTCTATTGTCTTTTATCAGCTTGTAGGGATGAAGGACGTAATTTCTGATTTGTGAGCCGAAATCAATTCTCTTCTTTGAGCTTTCAATCTTATCCCTGGCTTCATTCTGTTTCTCTATTTCCAGTTGGTACAATTTGGACTTTAGCATGTTCAAAGCCTTTTCTTTGTTCTGCAACTGCGACCTTTCCTGCTGGCACTCGATGACGAGCCCGGAGGGGGCATGACGGACTCTTACCGCTGTCTCCACCTTGTTAACATTTTGTCCTCCGGCACCTCCAGACCTAAAAGTTTCCCAGGTGATATCCGCGGGGTTTATTTCAATTGTAATAGAATCATCTACCACAGGATAGACATAAACCGATGCAAAAGAGGTATGCCTGCGACCGCCTGAGTCAAAAGGCGAAATACGAACCAGCCGATGTACGCCAATTTCAGCTTTCAAATATCCAAAAGCAAATTCCCCGTCAAATTCCAGTGTTGCAGATTTAAGACCAGCCGTTTCACCGGGATGATAATAAACTTCCTTCACTTTAAAGCCCTGGCTTTCACCCCACATAATGTACATCCGCATGAGCATTTCTGCCCAGTCATTACTTTCTGTACCCCCTGCACCGGGATTGATTTCCATCATAGCGCTCAACTGGTCTTCTTCATTGCTGAGCATCTTTTTAAACTCAAGATCCTCCAGAAGCGTATCCGCGCTTTTGTAATTTTTGTTTATTTCATCAGCGTCTACGTCGCCTGCCTGGTAGAATTCGTACAGGGTTTCCAGGTCTTCATAAGCTTCTTTAACTTTTTCAAAACTCCCCGTCCATGATTTTTTGCTTTTTATACTTTTCATCATCAGTTCGGCTTTTTGGGGATCATTCCAAAAATCTGCCTGTGTACTGATGCTTTCTTCTTCCGCGATTTCCTCTATTTTTTTATCGTAGTCAAAGATACCTCCTCAAAGCCTCAATTCTGGCCTTTAAACCTTTCAATTCTTCTGAAGTCATTGTTAAAAATTTATTAATGTATTTGTTTTCAAAAATTCTGCACGAGGTAAAATAAAAAAATCCATTGTGATGTACAATGGATCAAAACAGTGCAATGAGATTCTTTATAATTGGTGTATCCAATTAAACTCGTCAGGAGCTACTCCTGTTTTTATATCTTCCAGCGTCTTCAATACCTTATTTGAAAATTTCCTTTCCTCAACTGGCGGCAGTTTATATTCCTTTTGATCATTGCCAATTAAGGCTATGTGTGCGATGGTAGCAGCCGTACCAGTACCAAAAGCTTCTGTTAAAGAACCATTTTCTATAGCGCTAATCACTTCTTTTATAGAAATTTTCCTTTCTTCTACTTTAACACCCCAGCTTCTGGCAAGGGTGAGGACGCTATCTCTGGTAATTCCATTCAGAATAGTTTCTCCGGCAGGGGCGGTTACCAGCGTGTCATTTATTACAAACATCAAATTCATGGTACCAGATTCTTCCACATACTCGTGGGTCAAACCATCCGTCCAGATCAACTGCTGATAGCCCTCTTCATGCGCCAGCTTAGCCGGGTATAAGGAGGCAGCATAATTACCTGCTGCTTTTGCAAAGCCGGTACCTCCGGGAAAAGCCCTGCTATAACGGGTTTCAATTTTTACATTTACAGGCGCTGCATAATAAGCACCGACCGGACAGCAAAAAATAATAAATTTATAGGTTGCCGATGGTCTGATGCCGATATATTCATCGGTAGCAAATATAAAAGGCCTGATATAAAGTGCCGTATTAGGTTTGTTGGGAATCCATTGCTGATCGATTTTTATGAGTTCAGACAGCCCGCCCATAAAAACTTCTTCAGGAATAGCCGGGATACACATCCTCTCTGCCGACTGATTTAATCTATTGAAATTTGCCTTAGGCCTGAACAAAACCGGCTCACCATTGATGTTCCTGTACGCCTTCATACCTTCAAATACAGACTGCCCGTAATGCAAAGCAGAATTAGCCGGGCTTAAACTTATCTTCTCGTAAGGAACAATGTTAAAACCGGACCATTCGCCGTCTTTATAATCTGCTACAAACATATGGTCGGCATAAACCTGTCCAAATTGAATGTCATCAAAATCTACCGCATCAATTTTAGATTTCTCGGTTTTCCTGATTGCAATATTAATTGTATCGATCATTGTTGCTAGGCTTTATATCTTCTGCACTTTCTTTCTTATTCTAAATTTTATATGGGACTTTCCGTAAGGAATAAAATTTAAATAAGAAAATTAATTATGAAGCAAATTTAATTCAATAATGTAAGAAATAAAACATACGGTAAACATTATCCCCCGCTCCGGCCTTTCCATATGATTTCTTCTGCCCCTAATTCCTTCCCCATCATTCTGGACAATACAAATAAATAATCTGACAGCCGGTTGAGGTATCGGATTATTTCTTCCGGCACCGATTCCTGGTTGGCAAGATTTACTACTTCCCGCTCGGCTCTTCTGCAAACGCACCTTGCAATATGACAGAAACTCACCCCCTGGTGGCCTCCTGGCAAAACAAAGTTTTTCATTTCAGGCAGCATTTCGTTCATAACATCTATTTCCTGCTCCAGTACATGGATGTCATCTTCTGTGATCTGCGGCAGATAATTAATTTTTTTACCAGGCTGAGCAGCCAATATTGATCCTATAGAAAAAAGGTTATTTTGTACCTGGTAGAGCAGGTTGCTTCT
>CAZHZR010000036.1:0-5992 GCA_964537095.1 uncultured Roseivirgaceae bacterium | reverse complement strand
ATCTAGTGTGCAGGCGTACCATCAATTGTGGCAATGCTGATATTCTCGTTTAATAAGTCGCTCTCTACGAGGCCGTCACGCAAACGTACAATTCTATGCGCAAAATGGGCAATGTCATCTTCATGTGTTACCATAATGATGGTGTTTCCCCGATCGTGCAACTCCTGAAACAGGTTCATGATGTCATAGGAGGTTTTTGTATCCAGGTTTCCAGTTGGTTCATCTGCCAGGATTATGCTGGGATTATTGACCAATGCACGGGCAATAGCCACTCTTTGTCGCTGACCACCGGATAATTCATTGGGTTTATGTTTTGCCCGATCGGCAAGACCCACATTTTCCAATGCCTCCATGGCTTTTTCTTCCCGCACACTTCTTTTATAGCCGGCATACACCAGGGGCAGGCAAACGTTGTCTAAAGAAGTGGCCCGGGGCAACAGATTAAAAGTCTGAAAAACAAATCCGATTTCCTTATTTCTGATTTCTGCCAGTTCGTTTTCAGTCATGTCACTTACGTCCTTGTTGTTAAGAATGTACTGGCCGGATGTTGGCGTATCCAAACAACCCACAATATTCATTAAGGTAGATTTACCTGACCCAGATGGCCCCATAAATGCTACATATTCGCCCTTGGATATCTGAATCGAAATGGACTTGAGGGCATGAATAGTTTCACTACCCATTTTGTAAACTTTGGAAATATTGGATGTTTGTATGATACTCTGCATGGAACAATATTAAACTGTTAGATCCGCATTAGCTTTTTCTGGCGATTGCCAAACAATTCAAACAAGTTCAGCAAACGCGCTACACGCATTAAAGATAAATTAAAAATTGATTATTCTGTCGCCAGGTCGCCAATTTAGCACTATTGGATCTAACATTTCGTCAATATTTCGGGAAATTAACTGAGCACGGCTCAATAATCAAAAAGATTTATACGGACGGAATTTTCGTAGGACTGCTGGTGAAGACAAAGATAGTCACAGGCAGATAGAAATCCGGAACGAAATTCATCATTTAACAAACATGCTACTCCTACAACACCCGAAATTCATGAAATTTGCTTTGTCGTACCCCAACTTAAGTAGGGAGTAATATACATCGATACTGAAGACAATTCGACTACAATTCGATAATTGTCACACTATCAAAACATTTTTAAATGGCTTTCGTATTCTGGCAAAGGAAAGGATATAATTATGAACCCACACATCAAAAAGCTTTCAAAAATTATGAAGGCTTTGTCCAATGAAAATAGGCTTCAACTTTATCTTCAGATCTGGCATCAGGAGCGCATTGCTGTTCCACGGAGTGAATGTTTTATCAGTGATATTGCCGCAAAATATAAAATCGGCGCTCCCACTATCTCACATCACATCAAGGAGTTAGAAGCAGCGGAACTCATATATACGAATAAAATTGGAAAACAGATCACAGCGGCTATAAATGAAGAAACCAGGCAGTATTTGATCGATGCTTTTTCAGAGTGATTTGTTACCGGTATATTGAAACCGCTTTTATATTTTATTTTGGTATGTGCGAATGTGATTAAATTACCAACATTCAGGTGTTTCCCGGAAGTCCGTCAGGTAAGGACAAGCTAACTTCTTATTTATTTTTTTAAACATACACCATGAGGAAACTCAAAAAATTAGTAAAAATGACAGGTTTGATAATAGCAGGTATAATATTACTATTAATTATAGTGGGGTTTGTCTTTTTACATCTTAGTCCCGAGTTCGGAGGAAAAATAACTGACGTTCAAAAAGAAGTTTACGAAAAGAAAGCAAACTACAGGGCGGGAAAGTTTGAAAATTTAGTTCCAACTCCTATGACCATGGATTTTAGAACTATAACCACACTTGTTCGCGACTATATAAAAGGAAATCCGAAAAGTAGACCAGCAACTCCCCTTCCCGTCACCAAAGTTGATTCTAGTTTCTTTGCTGAAGCAACCCCAGGGAACACTCGCATCACCTGGTTTGGTCATTCTGCTTTTTTTCTGGAGATAGAAAACCTGAATATACTGATTGATCCTATGCTGGGCGAAGTCCCCGCACCTCATCCATGGCTAGGTGGAAAAAGATTCAATCCACAACTGCCCATCCAACCTGAGTCTCTTCCTGCTATCGACTTTGTCATTTATTCACATGATCATTATGACCATTTGGACTATGGTTCCGTCATAAAAATAAAGGATAAGGTGGAGAAATTTTATGTTCCACTGGGTTTAGGAGCTCATTTAGAAGCTTGGGGCGTAAGTTCGGATAAAATCCAGGAGCTGAACTGGGGCGACTCCGCCATTCACAAAGGGATTAAATTAGTTTGTACGCCGGCACGCCACTTTTCTGGAAGGGGCTTATTTGACAAAGATGCTACACTTTGGAGCTCCTGGGTGATTAAATCATCAGGGAAAACACTATACTTTAGTGGCGACAGTGGATATGGTCCTCATTTTAAAAGTATCGGGCAGGAGCATGGGCCGTTTGACTTTGCTATGCTGGAATGCGGACAGTATGATAAACGCTGGGAAGCTATCCATATGATGCCGGAACAAACTGTTAAGGCAGCACAGGATCTGGGCGCCAGGCTGATGATGCCTATACATTGGGGAAGTTTTAAACTCTCTCTCCACAACTGGAATGACCCTGTGGTCAGAGCCAGTGCAGAGGCTCAGAAACTGGGTGTACCTTTTATTACGCCACAAATTGGAGAGACAATTGTTCTAGATGGCGCTCCCATAAGTACACATAAATGGTGGGAGAATTATTAGTATCTATAGTATTTAGGGCTCTTTGATTTTGCTTAGTATGTGCTATGCGCAATTAACCTCGCAATGTTTCTGGCGCAGCCATATAAGTTAGCCTCGGCATCTTTTATAGCTTCCTCAAGGGTCATCGGTCTGTTGACAATTGCGTGACAGCTTACAAAATGTTGAAGCAATTTTTCGAAACCATCCCCGAGACTCCCTGAAATTAAAATAGCTTTCACGCCATGTTTTTTGGCCAGCGAAGCCACGTGGTATGGCGCTTTTCCATAGATGGTCTGCCCATCACTCTGTCCTTCTCCGGTGACAACCCAATCACTGTCCTTTATTTCTTCCTCCAGATTCAGTACTTCTGCGAGAAACTCAGCACCGGATTTTATTTTCCCTCCAAGAGCCAAAAAGGCGAACCCTAAGCCTCCGGCTGCACCCGCACCCGGAATTTCCCGAAGCTTGTGACCGAGTTCATTTTCTACCAGGTCCGAAAATCTTTCCAGCCCCTTGTCCAATTCTACAAGCTGGATCTTGGTAGCCCCCTTCTGCGGGCCGAATATAAATGTAGCGCCGAATTCGCCACACAGCGGATTTTCTACATCGCAGGCGATTTCAAAATTGCACATGTTCAGCGCCGGGTGTAATCCTGACAGGTCTATACTTTCTATTTCCGAAAGAGAGGCTGCAATGGGTTCAACCTGTTTCCCGTCCCTGTTCAAAAATTTCCCGCCCAGGGCCATCAACATTCCGAGGCCACCATCATTGGTAGCACTACCTCCCAGCCCTATAATAAAATCTTTGGCGCCATTTTGTATAGCCTGTAGAATTACTTCGCCCATACCATAAGTGGTGGTGAGCATCGGGCTTCGTTTATCAGGCTGAACCATGCTCAGACCAACGACACTGGCTGTCTCGATAATTGCGGTTTTAGTGTCTTTTGTTAGCCCATAACGACTTTCAACATGCGCTCCCATCGGCCCTCTCACCTTTGTTTTGATAATAGCACCTTCGGTAACAGTCAAAATTGCGTCTAAGGTCCCTTCACCGCCATCGGCCATAGGTATAATTCGTACCTGAGCGTTTTTGATTTCCTCACAGAAAGCCGATTTGATGGTTTCAGCAACCTGTAACGCCGTTAAACTTCCTTTATACGAATCAGGAGCAATTAAAATCTTCATCTTTTATCGTTTTTGACTGCTTGTTCGACTGCGTATGTGTGCTTAGAACCACTCCGCTACTTCAATATCTGCAACAGCGCTATTATTTGGTTTAAATGCACCTCCTATAATCATGTGTAGAAAATATCAACATATAGCACAAATGCACCAAAAAAACATTGAAAAATCATTATTTGCTTATTTTAAAAAAAATTATGTCAAATATCTTACATTTCCTTTTGAACCTCCATTTTTTATTATTTTATTAATTATCGAAATTAAAATTAATTAGCAATCTGACCCTTCTTTGGGAAAATATTATTAATATAGGATTTAATTAATCTATCTCAATTTGGAGATTATAAAAAAAATGATAGATTTTGCTTCATCGTATGATTTAGAAGCAAGGGTATTATAACGCCAATTACATTTTTTCTATAATATTTGAATTTTTATATTTAAATTATTTTAAAAACATTACATTTAACAAATAAGTATTTTAAAAGAATAATTTTACTACCAATTATTAACCACAAATCTTTGTATGGCAAAGCTTAAAAATATTATTAAGCAATTATCCGATAATGATTTTCAGGCAATTTTCGATTCTTTAATGGAGAGTAATGCTGATAAATCTGCATACTTGCTGAGGTCGATGCGTGAAAAACATCTTTCTGATAACAAAATCATGGAAGAGCTTGAAGTAAATACAAATGCCTATTATACTTTAAGATCCCGCTTAAATCAAAAAATAGAAGAGTATTTATTGCAGCAGCTTGAGAGTCCCAGAACGGATATTCTGAAAAAAGTTGCTAACATCAATGAAATTATTTTTACCAAGAAGAAGGATATAGCGATTGCTACACTTAAGAAGCTGGAGAAGGAATTAATTGATTATGATCTTTCCAATGAATTAACTGTGGTTTATAAGTCTCTCAAAAAGCTCCACATCAATACCCCTGAACAATTTACGTATTCTCAATTGTACAATAAGCACGTGGCTTATATGCTGGCAGTTGACAAGGCTGAAGAGCTCCTTGCAGAATATTTTAAAAAGTATGGGCAATATACCCTATCGGGAGAGGACATGGATAAACTGGAGCTTACCCTCTTGTCTAAGCAAATGACAAACGTTTGTGCCATTTACCAATCGCACCGATTATATGTGTACCAAAGTTGTTTAGGAATTTTCCACCGTCTATTTGTGGAGGGTGATGAATCTATAGATGATGATCTGGAGCCCATTGAGGACATTTTGGATAACATAGAAAAGATATTCGATTCCTACCACCTTGACTCTATTTATCACCACCTGAAGCTCGTTTACGAATTCCTGAAGCTGGAATATTACAACCATTACAACGTGTACAGGAAGGCAGAGAAATATTACGAAGAGGTAAACGAATCAGTGAGTAATCTGCTATCCAATTATAGCTTGTTTACGTATCCCGCACAGTTTCTGCTTACAAAAATTGAGCGACGAAACAGAACTCAGGACACCGTTGACATGTGCGCCGAAAATGAAGGCTTGTTTCACGACTTTGAATGCGACAAAAATGATGTACCAAAGTATGTAACTTATGTTACCTACAGGTCATTGTGTTGTTACTATGCGGGTAAATATGATGAAGCGGCACGTTGGATCAACAACCTCCTGAACGAAACCAGCCTTAAAAAATATCCGAGCGCCCAACTAGAGGTGAAAGTTATATTAGCATTGCAATATTGCATGATGAATGACTATGATTTGTTTAACCAGTTGATAAACAGTATACAGCGGCAGATAAGGCTAATGGGCAAGGACAGCGTTGAGCATATTTTACTTATCACGAAAATCCTGAAAATCTCTATCAGCGATATCAAGAAAAACAAAAGCTCAAAAATCAAATCATTGGCCGACAAATTCAACAGCATGAGTAGAACGCATTTTGCACCTACCATGTATGTAAAAATGGACGATGCATTTATAAATAAGGTAAGCAATAACTCTGCTTATTAGGAGCACCAAGTCATCAAACGATCTAACGAACGCTTTAAGAGAATTGATATTCATGTTCTCTTAAAGCGTTTTTTT
>CAZHZR010000035.1:13084-18438 GCA_964537095.1 uncultured Roseivirgaceae bacterium | reverse complement strand
CTTCGTCACCACTCAAGCTGATTGAATTACTCACGGGCAATCCCTCCAGCTCCGGCAAAGTGGCAACCTCCACTGTGCCTGAAAACTGCAAATCTTTGGGGTTGAAAAAGACGGGCTTATGAGAAAGGTTCAAGACAATCAGGAATCGGTTATGCTCTTCAAGATCTCTCATAAAAGCAAGAATTTGATTGTCTGAATATACGGGCGTATAGTTTCCCACTGTCATGGAGGGTTCTTCCTGCCTGAATGCGATTAGCTTTCTATACAAGCTGAGGTAAGAAAAAGGGTCCTCCTTTTGAACGTGTACATTATTTCGGCGAAATGTTTTATCCAGGGGAAGCCAGGGATCTTCTGTTGTGAAACCTGCATGTTCCGATTCGTCCCATTGCATTGGCGTGCGTGAAGGGTCCCTGCTTAGATTTTTGTCAGGCATATTTAAGCCCTGCGGATCCTGCACCAACTCTATGGGAATGGCGACACTGCGCATCCCTATTTCATCACCATAATATATTGTTGGAGTGCCTCGCAGTGTGAGCAACAACATAGCCGCTACTTTTGCCTGTGCCGAACCTACCCTGCTCGTAATCCTGGTCTGATCATGGTTTCCGAGTACCCAGTTCGGCCATCCTTCCGCCGGTAAAGCCCCTTCGTATTTGTCAATAGCAGCAGCAATTTTTTTGGCGTTCCAATCCGTAGAGAGCAGCAAAAAGTTAAATGGCAGATGCGCACCTTTGTTCTCTATTCCGTAATAAGAAACCAGTTTATGAATCGGAAGGTATATTTCACCGATCATCATCCGCTCATTATACTCATCCAGAACCTCCCGCATTTTCCGGACAATTTCATGCACCTCCGGCTGGTCCGTCGAATATACCTGCAACAACCGATCTACATCAGCCATATCTTCTTTATAGTCAGGATTTACTGGATTGTCGCGCAACTGGCTGTCCTTAATCATATGCCACATCACATCCACCCTGAATCCATCTACTCCTTTGTCCAGCCAAAAACGCATTTCTTTAAACATGGCCTCCTGAACTTCAGGGTTTCGCCAGTTTAGATCGGGCTGCTCTTTTAAGAAGGCGTGGTAATAGAATTGTTGTGTCTCCTCATCCCACTCCCAGGCAGATCCACCAAAAGCACTAAGCCAGTTATTTGGAGGTTTGCCATTTTCATCCGCATCATGCCAAATATACCAGTCCCGCTTTGGATTGTCACGTGAGGAACGCGCCTCCAGAAACCAGGGATGTTGGTCAGAAGTATGATTGGGTACAAGATCCAGCACCAACTTCATGTTTCTCTTATGAATTTCACTCAACAGGTTGTCAAAATCCTGCATGGTTCCAAACATCGGATCAATGCCCGTATAATCTGAAATGTCGTATCCGAAATCTGCCATTGGCGAAGGGTAAATGGGAGAAATCCATACTGCCCCAACACCAAGCCATTTTAGATAGTCAAGACGCTTAGCAATTCCATTGAGATCACCGATGCCGTCGTTGTTGCTGTCCTGAAAAGAACGAGGATAAATCTGGTATATAATTTCCTTTTGCCACCAAAGATGTTTTAGCTGTCCCTCGTTCATAGTTAAATGCTTTTTGTTAATAAGAATTCATTTAAACCCTGTGAGATAACTATTGTTCATTTGCACTGCTGGCTTAATGAAAAAAAAATGAAAGAAATTTAAAGAAACGATCTGCATTTTTTTGAACATACGCGAAGAGCGAAAGTTAACTTTTCAGGCAGCTCGGTTTCAATTTTTTTTATTTTAAACAGAATGGCGATGAAAAAATGGATCTACTCAATTTTTATTCTAATAGTCTTTACCGGATTGGTTATTAGTTGCAGCGATGACGACGACGGCTTTTGGGCTTCGTTGATTCCTGAAACAGAAGATGAGCCTACCAAATCACAAATTAGCGGCTATGTGTTCAAACCCGCAGTGGAGCGTCCTACCGATGAAAATATACAGCAACTTCAATTACCTGCAGGTTTTTCGATTCAAAAATTTGCCGAAAACCTAGGGGAATCGAGGATGATGACAGTGAGCGATGCCGGACATGTATATGTATCACTGCGAAGGGAAGGGAAGGTACTGCTATTGGAAGATACGGACAATGACGGTATGGCCGACAGAAATGAAACAGTCGCTTCTATTGATCAGGCCCACGGACTTACCATTTATGAAGACAAACTGTACATTGTGGCGGTACGAAAAGTATTTGCAGCGGCGATAAATGCTGACGGCACCTTGCAGGAACCTCAAATGCTAACAGATAAGCTACCGGACGGAGGGCAGCATCCCAATCGGACCATCGATTTTGGGCCGGATGGCATGATGTACATCACCGTTGGGAGCACCTGTAATTCCTGCGAGGAGACAAATGATATGCATGCTACCATCGTAAAAGGCGATGCAGACGCACAAAACCTGGAAGTATTTGCGGTCGGGCTCAGAAATACGATTGGCTTCGGATGGCATCCTGAAACAAACGAAATGTGGGGCATGGACCATGGAATAGATTGGCTGGGCGATACGCAGCAAGAGGAAGAACTCAACAAATTGGTGGAAGGAGCAAACTATGGATGGCCATATATTTTTGGAGATGGCCATTACAATCCCGGTGATAGTCCACCCGGCGATATGACCTATCAGGAATATCTGGAGCAAACTACATTACCAGTGCTAACCTATACCGCCCATGCTTCGCCCTTGGATATGATCTTCTATACAGGTACCGATTTTCCTGAAGAATATCAGAACGATGCATTTATTGCCATGAGAGGCTCATGGAACCGCAGCAATCCAGTAGGGTATAAAATAGTGCGGCTGCGGTTTGAGAATGGACAGCCAAGTGCGTTTGAAGATTTTGTGACGGGATTCTTAATTAAAGACAACCAGGCTCACTTTGGACGGCTGGCTGGCTTAGCAATGCTAACTGATGGCACGCTCTTAGTATCTGATGATACCAATGGGGTAATTTATCGCATTTATACTGAATAAACAGAAATCACAGTTAAAAAAATAGTGGATCAGAACGGCCGACAATCCTCTCTATGGTTATCGGCCTTTTTTCTGCGTAGCTGATTTTCTCAGCCGCTGTCAGCTTCAATTCTGCTGTAGCCTGACCCTGGCGTCAGCAGCAATGTGACTCAACATATTGTACTTCCACCGTGCAGATTCCTTTCCAGCCCCTTCATAGTACCTTTCCGAAGATAAAATAAATTAAAGCTCTGGCTCTAAGGCATTCATGTAAGATAGCGTTGAGTTATTGTCCAAATTTTCGCGTTTAAAATCACATTTTTGTTAAAATTGAATAGATAATCAGTGTCCTTCAATACGATTTGAAGGCCGTAAAGCATGACCACTATCCACCTGACAGGAATAATATGAATAAGGTATTTATAATATTTATCTTGAGCACATTGCCTGTATTTGCTTTTGGACAAAATTTCAGTAAACTACTAAAACAAGGAAGCAAACATTATAACAAAGGAGAAGTAAATAAAGCGCTCGAGTACTACCTGGAGGCAGAAAAACTGGAGCCGGGAAATGTGGAGTTAAACCTGCATATCGGAAGAGCCTATCTGCTTACCGATTATAAACATCTTTCTTTATCATACCTGACAAAAGTATCCAAATTAGCACCTAAGCTGGAACCCCATATTGAATTCTTTTTAGGACTCTCCTGTCAATACAACTATCTCTTTGAAGATGCAATTACTCACTTCGAAAACTACGGAAAACTGTACAAATATGAACGAGACCTGGTACATAAAAAGGTGCGGGAATGCAAGAATGCTGATTCGCTCATAAGAGAACCCGTTGCGGTGGATATTGTAAACCTGGGGCCGTTGATCAATTCTCCTGATCAGGACTATGTACCCATTATCACACCCGACGAGTCTACGCTTGTATTTACGTCCAGAAGAGAAGGCTCCACCGGCGGTCAACGCACGAAAGATAATGAGCTTTATGAGGATATCTACATTTCCTACAACCTGGGCAATCAGTGGATCCAGGCGCAGCCCATCAGTAGTAACATTAATACCAGATTTCATGATGCCACTGCGGCCATAACTGCCAATGGGAAAGAGTTATACTTATACCGGGAGGAAGGTGAAGGCGATATTTTTCATTCCGTATTTGACGGAAAAGAATGGAGCAAACCAGTAGGGCTGCCCTACCCCATTAATACTGAACATTGGGAAACAGCAGTTTCTGTGACACCTGACGGGAAGACCATATATTTTGCCAGCGATAGACCAGGGGGCTTTGGAGGTTTAGATCTGTATACCAGTGAAATGCAAGCCGACGGCTTATGGGGACCTCCCATAAATTTAGGTTCGCAAATAAACACAGCAGGGCACGAAGATTCGCCCTACATTCATCCTGATTTACAAACGTTATTCTTTAGTTCTGACACCCACCCGGGCTTGGGTGGATATGATGTATTCCAAAGCCAGTGGAAAGACGGCACCTGGCAGAAACCCACAAACATGGGCTATCCTATCAATTCGCCGGATAACAACTTCCATTTTATCATGGCGAAGGACAGAAAACACGCCTATTATTCGTCAATTCAAGATGGTGGATATGGGAAATCCGACATTTACAGAATTGCTTTCCTGGATCAGACGCTAAAGCCACTACTTGAAGCCCCGCGCCAGAAGAATCTTGCCAGTCAGGTTTATACCAAACAAGACAGTACATCTGCCGTAGCCTTTTATTCGGGTCAGCTTGTTGATGCAGAAAGTGGCACTCCTTTGCAAGGCCTCGTTTCCATTTCTCACAATACTACCGGAGATCTGATTGCTCGGGTGGAATCAGCCAGCGACGGAAATTTTACGATAATTCTGCCGCAGGCAGGAACCTACGGACTTAGCGCTGAAGCAGATGGCTACTTGATCAGTTCAAGAAAAATCCAGGTAAGCAAGACAAAAGAACAGCAGAAAATTGCTACCAAAATCAAGATGAACCCACTAAAAGTAGGATTAACCACCATTATGGCCAACATATTTTTTGACTCTGGTAAATCTAGTCTGCAAACGGAGTCACTTGCTGAGTTGGAGAAAATCAAAGAATTTCTTGCCAGTTCTCCTACTCTAAAAGTTAGAATCAACGGTCATACAGACAATATAGGAAATGCTACCGTTAACAAAATTCTTTCCAAAAAGCGTGCACAGGCGGTGATAGACTTTTTGGTTCAACAGGGCGTGGAAGGAAACCGATTGTCTGCTGAAGGGTACGGTCAGGAGCGACCGATCGTATCTAATGACGATGAAAAAGATGGCCGGGAGTTAAACCGAAGAACAGAAATAGAGGTAGTTTCACTTTAACGAAGCTATTCTAG
>CAZHZR010000035.1:1485-12984 GCA_964537095.1 uncultured Roseivirgaceae bacterium | reverse complement strand
TTTTTAAACCAATGCCCATTGTTGGGGTTTAAAAGAGGAATTAATCTGCCTATTTTTATGAAGAAGCTCCTGCCATTATTTATATTAATAACCTTCTATTCCTGCTCTCCTGTCAGGGTTGTTTCTACAGAGGTGAAAGATGATATTGACTTTGCTTCGTACTCCACTTTTAATTTTATGGATATCTCCATGAAAAACGATTCATTGAACATGGAGGCGGTACCAGAGGTAGATCATTTGAAAGCGGCAATTGCTTTACAGATGGAAGCGCTGGGATATACACGATCCGAAAATCCGGATTTATGGGTGAACATAGGTTTGATGGTAGAAGAAAAAGTGCAGACCAGAGAGACGAATATCAGAGATGCTCCTATTTATATAGGACAAAGACGATACCATTGGGAAAGTGAGGAAGTGGTAGTGGCCGAGTATGAGTTGGGGACAGTGACTATTGACATTATAGACGCCCAAGCCAATGAGCGAATATGGGAGGGTGTAGCAGCAGGTACCATCACCGATAATGACGCCAGAATGGAAAACCGAATAAATGATGCCATGGAATTACTTTTTAACAGGTATCCCAATAATGCGGATATGTAATGAGCGGTTCAATTCTTAGGCATACCAGCAAACCCAATTAATTTATATCAGAAAAGATACAGCTGAAATTAAAACACTTTTCAATTAATATCGTAATATTACGATATGGGAGTAACAAAATCAGACAGTTTTAGCAGGCGTCAGAATACGATCGCCACCTATGCGAAGGTAATCGGGCATCCTGCAAGAGTGGCAATTATAGATTATCTGCTGCAGCATAATTCCTGCATTTGTAACGATTTGGTAGAAGTTTTGCCGCTATCGCAGTCTACCATTTCCCAGCACCTGAAGGAGTTGAAGCAGGTAGGGATTATAAAGGGAGAAATAGAAGGCCCGAAAATGTGCTATTGCATAGATGAGAAAGTTTGGAGTAAAATCCACAAGGAGTTTTCTATCCTTTTCTCTGCCTTCACCCCTATTTCCAAATGCTGTTAACTTCATCGCCCCTTAAATCGCAATTTGTAGTAAACCAATAGAAATTAAAATTATGGAAAACTTATCCGGAGATGCAATCAAAGAGATTGTCAAAGAAAAATATGCACGGATTGCTGAGCAATCCAAAGAAGAAAACGAGACTTCATGCTGTGGTGCGGGAAACAGTTGTTCGTCCGTAGATTATACCATTTTCAGCGATGACTATTCGCACTTAGGAGGATATAATCAGGAAGCAGATTTAGGTCTCGGCTGCGGACTGCCCACGGAATTTGCCATGATAAAACCAGGCCATGTAGTGGTTGACCTGGGATCAGGGGCTGGAAATGACTGTTTCGTAGCCCGGGCCATTACAGGAGAAACGGGAGAGGTAATAGGAATAGATATGACTGAAGCCATGATTGAAAAAGCGAAAGCCAATGCTGCTAAATTGGGCTTTAAGAATGTGCATTTCCGGCTTGGCGACATTGAAGACATGCCTCTGGCTTCTAACCGAGCCGACGTGGTAGTGAGTAATTGTGTAATGAATCTGGTGCCTGATAAGGATAAAGCTTTCAAGGAAACCTTTCGAATATTAAAACCCGGCGGCCACTTTAGTATCTCCGATGTAGTTCTGGAAGGAACGCTTCCGCCGGAATTAGCCAAAGAAGCAGAAATGTACGCTGGCTGCGTTAGTGGCGCGGTACAAAAATCAGAATATTTGAGTATCATTGAAAAAGCCGGATTCAAAAACATCAAAATACAGAAGCAGAAAAACATTTCAATCCCGGATGAAATTTTACAAAATTATTTGAATGCTACGCAAATTCAGGAATTTAAGGGTGCCGGAAATTTAGGTATTTTTAGCATTACTGTTTATGGGGAAAAACCGGAGGCAAACTGCTGCACGCCGGATTCGGGCTGTTGCTAGAATTGGTTCTGGTTGATGGCTGTTCCAGGAATTCAATTCCTGAAGCAGCCTCATTTAGGAAGACTATCCTTCTACAATCACCAATATTTCATCGAGACCTCTTCTTCTTTTTTCCAATCTTGATTAGCTTCTGGAAGAAGAGGACCATTAAAGTCGAAATAATATAAATTTTCAAAAAAACTAAACAAAGGAAGGCCTTTTGAGTTTATATACCCTGAATTCATTAAGAACTTTTTAAACTTAATTTTATGAAAATCTTAAAAGACCAATTAAAATCTATTTTTACATGCATGATTGTGGCTGTGGCCCTGCTATCTTTCTCCAGTTGCTCCAATACCGGCCAAGGTGTTAAAGAAGATTACAACGACAATACTGAAGAAATAGAAGATGCAGCAGAAGAGGCTGGCGATGAAATAGAAGATGCTGCTGACGAAGCTGGCGATGAAATAGAAGATGCAACAGATAATTAATATTAAAAGCACCCTGGCGAAATGCGTCGGGTTCTTTTTCTATATCCTACATTAGGATGCTGGCAAGGTTTTTATCCAATTTCAAGCCTTATAGTGCTACCAATTAAATTTAATAGAAAAGGATACCATCAGTGAAGAAGGTATCCTTTTTTTATGGGTAATTTCTAGATTAGAAAAAGATCGCGAACAATACCAAACCCGCGATAATTACCAGGATCGGGATCAAAACCGGCCAGTTAGGCGATTCATTATCAAACCCCTCTGTTGGCTGATTCTCAAAATTCTTTTTATTTGTTGACATAATTTTGTTGTTTAAATACACTTATTGATTCAAAATGAATGCAACAAGCCACTCTGCAAGGATTTTCTCCTAAAGGGCTTATCGCGGCAACAATCGAATAAGAATACTCAACTAGGGAGCGTGTATAGAAACTACAACAAAAATTATTTTTTTAACAGGTAAGAATTTGCAGGCACCGTCTGCGGCAACATCTATCTTTTTAAAGAGCCAAAACTGATAGATTAGTTTATGAAGCGAAATGAACTCCGGAAAGAAAACCAGAGGCGAAAATGATTGCCCGGAAAATCCAGAAAAAACCAACCCTGGTTTTTCAATATTAAATACACTGGATTCTACCGTATTATGGGCATAGATGGGCGTGCGGCTTTGCAAGCAGCATACAATTGAAGATATACCAATGCATATCGACAAAAAAATTGATAGAAAAGAAATTCTAAATCCCATATAGCCTACAATCATACTGATTTTTCCTAACTAAAAATGAGAGATTCAAAAGAATCTAAAAATAATTTTAACTCCCATGTAAGACAATACGTCTTTTCATATTTTTTATAGACACTTTAGGTAATGCGGACCCTGTTTCATTACCTCAATTCTACGCGATACCGCTTCAACTAGCATAAAAAGGTAGGTGAAGTATATGCAAAAATTTATAAATTATTTAATATTTGGTTTGCAATGGCATCTTTTTTACCCAGGAGTAATTCTCCTATTAACTAAAAAGGATTTTGCACCTGTACCATGCGTTCTTCTAAACATCAATCTATAACCAACTGATATTCATTTATAAGAGCAAAATAGAAATGTAGTATTCGCGTTGAAAAAGACAGAAATTAGTATTCTGAGAAGCCTATATTTATTGTCGAATAAATATAAGAATTGCTACATGCTCTTTTCCCTGAGTTCTTCCTATACTTCCTCTCTATTTCAACGATTTCCATCTGGAGTGACTTTTATTCTTCTTTTACTTTTTATCAGTACGATCACATACGGACAAAATGCTGAGATCAAGTTTCACAGGCTGACACCGAACGATGGCCTTTCAAACGAGAATGTAAACAGCATTCTTAAAGACAGAAACGGATTTATGTGGTTTGGAACTGCTGAAGGGTTAAACCGGTACGATGGCTACAACTTCAATATCTTCAAATATAACGCCCGGAATAAAAATAGTTTGAGCAGCAATATAACCCATGATATGCTGGAAGACAGGAATGGCAACCTCTGGATAGCTACCGCAAATGGACTCAATAAATATAATCAAAACGACGATTCCTTCACATTCATAGATTGCACCAAAGACTTTATAATCAGAGATTTATTTCAGGATAGTAAGGACAGGATTTGGCTGGGTACTACCAATGGCCTTTTTTTATTTGATCCGAAAACCGGGACATGTAAAACGTATCGGCACGACAATAAAAAGAACAGCCTGAGCCATAACTTCGTCTACCACATCACCGAAGAAAATGGACACCTTTGGATTTCAACAATGCATGGATTAAACAAATTCGATCCACAAGAAAACGTTTTCACCCATTACTTCCATGATCCTGACAACAGCAACAGTCTTTCCGGAAACCATATTCGTGCTACTTTTATAGATAGCCAGGGCAGGCTTTGGATATCCATATTATTTTCCGGATTATCTTATTTTGACCGGAAAAATAACCGCTTTGAAAACTTTAAACATGATCCTCTCAATCCTAACAGCTTAAGCCACAACGATACCAGGTCCATACTAGAAAGTAATGATGGTAGATTAATAATAGGAACTGAAAATGGAGGTGTATGCTTTTTTGACTATGAAAATAAAATTTTCACCGCCTACAAAAACAATATAATAGATAACAAAAGCCTGAGCAATAATTCTATTTATAGTCTGTATAAAGATGATATTGGAAACATATGGGTAGGAACATACGCAGGAGGAGTTAATTTCATCCCGCGTTTTGGAGAGAAGTTCAGCCATTTCAGGACAAACCCTCTTGAGAAAAACAGTTTAAGTAACAACTTTATTTTGTCCATCAATGAGGATAGTGAAGGTAATATATGGATAGGTACAGACGGAGGTGGAATTAATAAATTTGATCCTAACACACAGAAATTCACTCACTTTCGACATAATCCTGAGGAGGTTAACACCATCAACTCCGACCATGTATACAGCGTGGCGGAATACGAAAAGGATGTTCTGGCAATTGGATACCACAGGGCTGGTTTCGACATTTATAATCTGCGGAGCGGAAAAATAAAGCATCACTTACCGGAAGAGGGCAATGCAAAAAGCCTCTCGGCGATCAGCATATGTTCAGTCCTGAAAGATAAAGACGGTAACCTTTGGCTAGGTACTGCTGATAAAGGTGGGCTAAGTTTATACGATCCGGAAGCTTCATCGTTCGACCATTTCCAACCCACCATTCCAAGGGAGCAGTACGTGAGAGGAGGATTCATTTATGTGATTTATGAAGACCTAAACGAGGATCTATGGCTAGGTACTGATGACGGTCTGGTTTTTTTCGACAAAGAAAAAAGCGCCTTTATAAATTACAAACATGATACCACCAATGTCCAGAATGTGGTTAACAGCATTTTGGAAGATGATATCGGAAATCTCTGGATAGGCACAGTAGATTCTGGACTGAATTATTTTGACACCAAAACAAAAACATTTAAAGCCTACACGACTGAGCATGGACTTCCGGGAAATACAATTTATGGAATCTTGAGTGACGACGAAGGCAATATTTGGTTTAGTTCTAACAAAGGTTTGTCAAAATTTAATCCTGTAACAAAATCCTGCAGAAACTATGGCCTGAATGACGGGGTACAGTCAAATTCCTTCAAGCCGAACGTATGCCTGAAAGCAAGAGATGGAAGGATGTACTTTGGAGGAGTAAATGGCTTTAATAGCTTTTACCCCGATAGTATCAAAGAGAGCAACTTTATTCCGCCTGTTTTTATAACAGACCTTCGGATATATAATAAATCTGTAATGGTCGGTGAGCAAGACTCTCCACTTCAAAAATCTCTGTTAGAAACAGAACAGATCACTATTGACCATTCTCAAGCTTTCTTAACATTTGAATTTTCCGCCCTAAATTATACCAATCCCCACAGGAACCAGTATGCTTATATATTGGAAGGCTTTGATAAAGAATGGACTTATGCTGGTACGAAGAGAAGTGCCACGTATACGAATCTTGACCCGGGAAAATATATCTTTAGAGTGAAGGGCTCGAACAATGACGGTATTTGGAACGAAGAGGGAACATTCCTGACAATCATTGTTACTCCACCGTTTTACCAAACCTGGTGGTTTAGAACCATCGTGACTTTTTCACTCATAGGTACTGTACTCGCTTTTTTCAACCTGCGCATGAATAGGATCCAAAAGAAGAAAGAAGAACTTGAGAAACAGGTAATAGACCGGACGGCTCAAATAGTGAAACAAAAAGAAGAGCTACAGGAGCAAAAAGAAGAGTTGCAAACAATAAACGAGGAGCTGGAAGAACAGAAACAGGAAATTATAGCCCGCAGGGAAGCGGCTGAAATTGCCAGAAAAGAAGCTGAGGCGTCCAAAAAAGAAGCTGAAAGAGCCAATCAGGCAAAAAGCACCTTCCTGGCCACAATGAGTCACGAAATAAGAACTCCAATGAATGGTGTAATAGGTATAACCTCTCTCCTTACCCAAACAACGCTGAGCCAGGAACAAAAGGAATATACAAACATCATTCAAAGCAGCGGCGAATCGCTGTTGGCCATCATCAATGATATCCTCGATTTTTCTAAGATAGAGTCTAACATGATTGATCTCGAGGAAAGCGAATTTAGTCTTCGTAGTTGCGTTGAAGAAGTAATTGATTTGTTTGCGAACAACGCCGCGAATAAGGAGCTGGACCTGGTTTACCAAATTGACGCACAACTTCCCGAAAAGATTATAGGTGATAGCCACCGAATTCGTCAAATATTGATAAATCTGATAGGAAATGCCTTCAAATTCACAGAATCAGGTGAGATATTCTTAGATGTAGTGCGGGCAGGAACAAACAAAGAAAATGAAACCATAGATATATTATTCCAGGTGAAAGACACGGGCATTGGTATCCCCGCCGAAAAGCAAAGTCGGCTTTTCAATGCTTTTTCTCAGATTGATGCTTCAACTACCCGAAAATATGGGGGCACGGGTCTTGGCCTGGCAATTAGCCAAAAACTGGTTTCCATAATGGGCGGCAAAATATCGGTGGATAGCGAAGCCGGAAAAGGTGCCACTTTTTCTTTTACCATTCCCAATAAAATTGCAGAAGAAACACAGGACTACACTGGTGGAATAAGAGAAAATCGCCGCAATAACTTCTTTAAAGGAAGGAGAATCCTGGTGATTGATGACAACCAAACTACCTTACAGGTGCTAAAGACCCAACTGGAAATGTGGGATCTGGAAGCTTTTGTTGCCAGTGGAATAGATAAGGCCAGGAAACTAATCATGGATGTTCCAAACCTAAACATGATATTGCTGGATGCGCCATTAGCGGCTTTGGAAGGAGGAGCTATTGTAGAATTTATTAAGTTAAATAAGCCTTTTTTGCCGGTAGTTTTGATGAACCCAATGGGGCAGGAAACTAACAAGCGAGTGACAAAAGAACAGGATTCCATCATTCCTAAGCCCGTTAAACCCTCCCAACTATTAAAATTGCTTTCTGAACAATTTGGTCAGACAAGCTTTCAGTTTAAAAGTGAAACCGCTGCACAGCAAATTTTAAATACCTCATTTGCGAAAAAATATCCATTCCGAATTTTGGTTGCTGAGGATAATCCCGTAAACCAGATGCTGATAAAAATGATGTTGAACAAACTGGGCTACGATCCCGAAATAGTTGCCAACGGAATGGAAGCGCTTGACATGTTTGGAAGCATGCTGTTCGACGTTATTTTTATGGATATACAAATGTATGAAATGGATGGACTGGAAACCTGCCGGAGAATCAGAGCGCAAAAAAGAAAGCAGCCGGTAATTATTGCCCTTACCGCCAATGCCATGAAGGAAGACAAGGATATTTGCATAGAAGCAGGCATGGACGATTACATAAGCAAGCCGTTTAAGATTGAGCAGCTAATGTTTGTCCTCAGCAAAACATTTGCAAGACCACATGCAGTAGCCCTTCGCCAATAGAAATTAAAAGTGCTTGCTGGCGTACTCTTTTTAGTTCAATGGATTTTGCTTAAAATTGACCTATGAAGAGAAGCATAACCTACCAGGCCGCCAAGTCGGTATCACAACCGATTCAGGATCAATTCTCAAAAAACATCCTGGCTGCACGTGAAGGAGGCTCGGAAAACATTGCGCCAATTCCCGATAAAAGAGTGATAGAGGCCATGGTTGATACTATCTTTTGGGCCAGCATGCGCCGTGAAGAAGGACACTCTCCGAAAATTTCTGTGGCATATTTACCACCTGAATTAGCAGGAGAACCTCTGCTTTTTGCGCAAAGAATCCCTTTTTATTCCTATAGCCTGACGAAATTGGCGCCCGGAGTGGAACGTCCCGGCATTCACCTGGGGATCTGGCACGACGAAGACGAGCTGTACATCTGGGGCAGTACCGTAACGCTCCCTGATTTTTGCATGGTAATTGAGGTCTCAGAGCCTGGCCTGATGGTGGTTAAATATAGGAGAACCGATGGGTATGGAAAATTTGCCAACCTGGCTGTATTAGTGGGTGATCAGATAAAACTAGTAGATGAAAACAGCATCAACAACAACAATACTGATACCGATATCCTTTCTGCCATCCTTAGATTTGCGTCGCCAGCTTATTGGAATAGATCTGTAAACGTGCTGGTGCAATTGGCTGTTTCTATGCGAGCGCATGGAAAGGGAGGGGCACTTCTGATAGTACCATCAGAAAACCGGGCCTGGCGTGACTCCACGATCAAACCATTGAGCTATGATCTTTTCCCTCCTTACGCGGGTTTACACAATATATTGAAGCTGGAGCATGAAAAGGACAGATCTAAAAGCTGGCAATCTGCAATGAAACGCGAAATAGACAAAATTGCCGGCTTTACAGCTATAGATGGTGCCACAATTATGAGTGATCAGCACAAGTTGCTCGCATTTGGGGTTAAACTTGGAAGATTGGATGGAAATCCGGCAATAGATAAAATTTTCATTAAAGAGCCGGTTGTAGGTGGAAAAGCGATCATCGACAACCCTTCGAAAGCGGGCGGCACCCGTCATCTATCGGCTGCACAATTCGTATTTGACCAACCCGACTGCCTGGCGCTGGTAGCCTCTCAGGATGGCCGGTTTACGGTTTTCTCCTGGTCCCCCGACGATCAAATTGTTCAGGCATACAGAATAGATACGCTGCTGTTATAAGCGCCCGGCGCATTTTGCCAGGTTCTGCGCGCACCCTCATCCAATTACGCTCCGCATTCACTCAGGATAGACCCAGCATTTTTTTTATTTCCGGCGGGTAGGATGGTATTGCACCTCTGGAACCTGCTACAAAAGATCCCAGACGGCTGGCAACTTCAGCCGATTTTTTCACATCCCCATTTTTTAAATATTCGACAATAAAGGCCGCGCTAAAGGCATCTCCAGCTCCAATTGCATCGCTAACCTCCACCGGATAAGCCTTTATAAAAACCGAAGTATCATTTTGAAAAATTTGGCAGCCTTTATCACCTGCTGTTACTATTATAGTATCTATCCTAAAATCCATGGTGAGCTGCTTGATAAGTTCCTCCCTTTCCAAATGCTTTGGATAAAACATTTCAGAAACAGTAGCTACTTCTTCTTCATTTAACTTTAGAATAGTGCAAAGCTGTAAGGAGTCATTGACTATTTGTTTACTATAACTATTCTTCCTAAGATTGATATCATAAAAGACATGCTGGAACTTGTTTTCAGCAACGAGCTTCTTCAGTGTCTGTCCAGATATGCGATTCCTTTGCGCCAAAGTACCAAAATAGAGCACATCGAAAGAGTGACTTTTTATCTCCCCTCGCAAAACATCGAAATCTATATAGTCATAGGCGACATTTTCATGGATGAAATAGTCCGGCTGTCCTGTAGTTAATACCACGTCAACGGTTCCGGTGGGATACTGTAGATCATTTTGAACGAAGTCATCTTTAACGCCTAAAGCTTTTATCTCCCGAATTGCACGGTTTCCTAGCGCATCTGTCCCCACACGCGAAAGGATGTACGCCTCTCCGCCGCATTGTGCTACGTGGGCTGCAAAATTTAATGGGGCTCCACCTAAATGAGGCTCCTCCTCAATAATATCAAAAAGAATTTCACCAAAAGACAGAATTTTCATGAAATGTGAAGGTAAAAGCTTGGTGACTAATAAATGACCCGCCCAAGTACTGACTACCTAGGGCCTGCTAAAAAGCGCTTTCTCAAAAACTTTAAAATTACTTTAGACAGCGCTCACAATCATTTGCCAGCATGGACGCCCACCCATTTTTCAAAAGCAATCATAAAATTTCTCAAAAATTCTTTGGTTGAAGCATTGGTTAAATTGCCATTGTCATCAAATAAAGTAGTTGCGTCACCAATATAAGCTTCGGGTTGAGCCATGGTGGGTACATTCACGAACACCAGAGATTGACGCAGGTGATGGTTCGCCCCAAAGCCGCTGATATTGCCAATGGAAACGCTTACGATAGCAGCCGGCTTTCCGTCCCATGAGTTTTGACCATAGGGACGAGAACCTACATCAACAGCATTTTTTAGAACCGCGGGTACCGATCTATTATATTCCGGAGTGAGAAAAAGAAAGGCATCTGTACCACTAATTTGCTCTTTAAAATCCGTCCATTCGCGGGGAGGTGATGATTCAAGATCCTCATTAAACATTGGAAGATTACCTATTTCCAATACTTCAAGCGACATTGATTCAGGTGCAAGCTTCATCAGTGCTTTCGCTGTTTTCAAGTTATAAGATTCTTTTCGAAGGCTTCCTACGATTACGCCTACCTTATACTTTTCCATGATTTGAAGATTTTAGTTTCTGGCATTTAGTTATAGCAATACCTGGGTTTTCCATTTTTACATCCGGCGGATAACCGAAGAAGCCCCCTACCTGCCTGTTGGACGGCCCTGCTAACCTAACCCATAGCCTGGAAACATGTTTGAATTTCATGCACTTAGCGCCACTTGTTAACGTGCTCTATCTCATCTTCAATCTGGGCGGCCAAATTCTTGGCTCTGGACTTTAATAACATTTTCCTGCCTGCAATATTCCTTGTAAATATCAATTCACAATCGCCTACCCACCTTTTCCATTGTGAAGAAAAAAACTCCGCCAGCGTCTTGTTGCGGCCTAATATGTCAGGTACAGCATGAAAATCCTTTTGTTCGATAAATTTCATAAAAAGGCTCTTTCTGACAATCACATATCTGGGGTTATCTACCCGGCTTATGACTTCCTGAAGGGCATTGATAAAAGTGGATCTTTCAAAAGTAGTACCTCCTTCCAGGTGGCAATACACGCCGCCATAGGCATCTACTGAAGCACTTACCTCCAGTTGAGCGCTGTCCGTATGAACCAAACCGGCTTTTATCAACGAATGCAATAAAGCATCTCCTATATGTTGTACATCTTTGGCAATGTCGCGATACTTAAAATAGAGCCTTGCTGTTTTATAAGTGTACCTGCCAAAAATCACGACACCCAACACGCCTATCACACCGAGGAGATAATACAGGTCTTGCTGGCCTTTCATATGCCTTGATACCCGAGCCATCCCCTCCACGCTCTTAAAACCAAATGC
>CAZHZR010000035.1:0-1385 GCA_964537095.1 uncultured Roseivirgaceae bacterium | reverse complement strand
AGATCCAGGCGGCCGATTCCATTTTCGATACCTCCCTCTTTTTTGAATGACACTCCTACAAAGCTCCTGAACCGTCTTTTTAATAGCTCCAGGTCATCACCTCCAGCCGGCATTGTCGGATCCACGCACACCAGATGCCAAATATTCCCTGTTTTGCCTGGATTTCCCTGCTGCGTTCTTATCGCCCTTCCGCGCATTTGGTTGGAAAGCACAAAAGAGCCTACAAAGCTGGCAAGAATGAGCGCATTGATGGCCGGGGCATCCCAACCCTCCCCCAGTAAGGATTTAG
Organism: uncultured Roseivirgaceae bacterium; assembly: GCA_964537095.1. Classification (GTDB taxonomy): domain Bacteria; phylum Bacteroidota; class Bacteroidia; order Cytophagales; family Cyclobacteriaceae; genus CAMPJM01. The sequence continues at coordinate 1,096 of CAZHZR010000035.1, read as the reverse complement.
TCCCTACAAGGACTTCAATTTCTCCCTCTTGAAATACCTGGGTGACGAGTTGGACAATATAATGCTTAAGCTGTTCGGACTGGTGTATGAGCATATATTCCTGATCATATGGAACAGGACTTGTAGCAACCTGAAACAATCCAAACTTTGCCGCTTTGGTCTGGAAAGCCTGTAATGCTGAGACGGGAATAATCACCATAGACCCCGTTAAAACGCCTATTTTTTTCCGATTCCGATTTTCTCTTCTCAGTTTTTCAAAAATGGGCATGACCCCCATTTTATAAAGCGGCATGTTGTTTTCGAAAGCATTGACGAAGTACTCCTTCCTAATGAAGTCTGACAGAATCACCATCCGTAAATCCTTTCCCAGCGTCTGAAACTCAAAATCTACAATTTCCCGAATGCCGTCCAATTTGCTCATACTGGAGGTTAATACTCCCGTGAGCTTTTTATTGTGCAAGAAGTTGATTTGACGACCTTCTAAGGCTCCACACCTTCGCAGGCGTTTTTCCAGATCCTTTCGATGTGCCTCGTACGCGGAAAAATGATCTTTTTCTTTATAGAGATAGAAATCAAAAAGCGCCGAAAGCCATTCGAGATCAAGGGGAGGAATTTCAGCTTTTTGGTCACCAATGATCTCCAGGTGTGATTCAGGAACCTTTATCCCGTTGGCATGAAGGAAAATAAGTACTGCGGAATAACAGGGGAGATTGCCATAAATCCATTCGAGCTGATCTGCTGGATTAAGCCAGAGTGGATGGCTTGAGATAGCTTCTATTAGTACCTCGTCAGCCTTAAACTCCTGAAACAAGCTTTCAACATTTTCCCTGAAGGTGACAATACTTTTGCTCTCGGTCTCGGTAGGAAGCGTAAAAAACACATAGTCCTGATGGGGACATAAATTATTTTCAATGATAAGCTCGGGAACGGAAATCTCAGAATCCACGGGTCCGTTCAGGTCGAGGTAGCGTTTCCATTCATGTCCCGTAACATCATAGGGTGGCGTTGCTGTAAGGCCTACAATAAATGGATTTAACTGCTCCTTAATTTTGGTCAGTGTTTGCCACCATTCGTTCTTTAAATGGTGTGCCTCATC